>NZ_JBFADM010000012.1:0-166263 GCF_040641355.1 Streptomyces sp. NPDC020996 | reverse complement strand
TGGTCCGCGACAACCCCGACCAGACCATGACCGTCGACCCCTGCAACCTGCAGTTCCTCTACCAGGGCAAGTCCCCCACCGCGAGCGGCCCCTACGACCAGCTGCCCTGGCGGCCGGGCGTCCTCACCCTGCAACGCTGACCTTCCCGGTTGAGGGACTCCGGCCGTGCGGCGGCCGGGGTTCCTCTCAGCTCCGCACGGAAAGGCGATCCAGGGCCGAACTTCGCGAAGTGTTGACACATGGACCTTCCGACGGCGGTTTGCCGCGACCGCATCGTTGGTTAGGGTGGCGGGCAGAGACCGATTCCGATGCACAGGCTGATGGCTCCCGCGCGGGCCGAGTCAGACACGACGGGGGCTCGTTGGTGGGGGAGGCGCGTCGCATCCGCCGGATGCTCTGCGACGGGCGACCGGACGCGGTGGGCGTGTGACCGGCCGGTCGGGGCCCGCGGCGCTGCCCCCGTCGCTGCGTGTGCCGCTCGGGCTGATCGCGGCCCTCGCCGCGCTGGCGGTCGTCGGGCTCGGGGTCCTGTACGCCGGCCACGGCGAGCCCGGCAGGGTGGACAGGTGGATCATACGGCCGACGGCGGACGGTGTGCGTCCGCCGTGGCGGCACGTCGCCCTGGCGCTCGACTTCCTGGGGGAACCCGCGGGATCGGTGCTGCTGATCGCGGCGTGCGTGGCGGGCTGCCTGCTGCTTCGGTGTCCCCGCGCGGCGGTGCTCGTCGTGGCCGGCGCCGCCGTGGCCGTGGGGACGGCGACGCTGCTCAAGCACCTGGTGGGACGCACCATCCACGGCGACAACCTGTCCTACCCGAGCGGGCACACCGCCTTCTTCACCGCGCTCGCCCTCGTGGCGGCGCGGCTCGTGACCGGCCGGCTCGGCCTCGGCAGGACGGCCGGCACGTCACTCGTGCTGGCGGCGGCGCTGGTTGCCGGCGCCGCCATGGGCTGGGCGCAGGTCGCCCTGGGCGCGCACTACCCGACCGACGTCCTCGGCGGCTGGTGCACCGCGCTGGCGGTGATCCCGGCCACCGCGTGGCTGGTCGACCGGCTGGCTGACCGGCCGGCCGGCCGGACGGCCGACGCCGGCCGTCCGGAGCGCCGCTGACGTCACGTCAGGTCACGCCGAGCGGCGGAACACGGGCTTCACCGGCCGTCCGGCCAGCCAGGGGGTCGGGTCAGCGGCGTCCAGCGCCTTCCGGTACACCGCACATGCCTGAGCCACCACGTCGACGGTGTGATCGATGTCGGCCTCGTCGAGCGCGCTGCTCACCACGAACGAGGGAGCCAGCACCCCGCCCGCGAGGAGCCGGTGCAGGAACAGGGTGCGGTACTCCTGCGACGGCTGCCGGTTCTCGTCGAGGGTGGCGAACACCAGGTTGCTGGCCCGGCCCCGGACGACGAGGTGGTCGCCGACGCCCATGGCGGCCGCGGCGTCGCGGATCCCGGCGGCCAACCGCTCGCCGAGGGTGTGCAGCCGCGCGGTGACGCCCTCTTCGACGTAGGTGGTGAGCACGGCCATCGCGGCCGCCAGGGAGTGCGTTTCCGCACCGTGCGTGGTGGACAGCAGGAACACCCGGTCGCCGGTGTGGCGCAGCCCGCCCCGCTCCATCAGCTCGCGGCGCCCGGCCAGCGCGGAGACGGCGAATCCGTTGCCCAGCGCCTTGCCGAACGTGGAGAGGTCGGGGACGACGCCGTACAGGCCCTGGGCGCCCGCCTCGGACCAGCGGAAGCCGGTGATCATCTCGTCGAAGATCAGGACGCAGCCGTGCCGGTCCGCCAGTTCGCGCAGGCCGGCGAGGTACCCGGGCGGCGGCTCGGTGTGGGTGGCGGGTTCGAGGATCAGGCAGGCGACCTCGCCCTCGTACCGGGTGAGCAGTTCCTCCGTGGCGGCGAGGTCTCCGTAGGGGAACGCCACGGTGAGCTCGTTGGTCTGCGCCGGAATGCCGGCGGACATCGGTGTGGTGCCGATGAACCAGTCGTCGACGGAGAAGAAGGGGTGGTCGGCGCAGATGGCCACCCGCGAGCGCCCGGTGGCGGCGCGGGCGAGGCGCACCGCGGCCGTGGTGGCGTCGGAGCCGTTCTTCGCGAACTTCACCATCTCGGCGGTCGGCACCGTGGCCAGGAAGCGTTCCGCGGCCTCGACCTCCACGATGGACGGCCGGACGAAGTTGCTGCCGCGGTCGAGTTCCCGCCGCACCGCCTCGATGACGCGCGGGTGGGCGTGGCCGAGGCTGACCGACCGCAGGCCGGAGCCGTACTCGATGTAGCGGTTGCCGTCGACGTCCCACACGTGGGCACCGCGGCCGTGGCTGATGACCGGGGCCAGGTTCTCGGGGTACTGGTCGTCGCCCTTGGCGTAGGTGTGCGCGCCCCCGGGGATCATGGCGTGCAGCCGCTCGTTGGCCGCCCTCGACCGGGGCAGGTGGAGTTCTTCGGTGTCCACGGGGACCTCAGCTTTCTCTGTGCTTCAGGACCTCGGAGAGGCTGGGCGCCTCCCGGTCCCGCTGGGACATCGATGTGACCGGCAGCGGCCAGGGAATGGCGAGCTCCGGGTCGTCGAAGGCGATCGTCACGTCCTCGGCCGGATCGTGCGGGCGGTCGATCCGGTAGGAGGTGTCGGCGGTCTCGGTCAGCGCCTGGAAGCCGTGCGCGCAGCCCGCCGGGATGTACACGGTCGCCTGCGTCTCGCCGGACAGCTCGAAGAAGGCCCGGCCCAGGTACGTCGGCGAGCTCGGGCGCAGGTCCACGACGACGTCGAAGACCCTCCCGTACGAGCAGCGCACCAGCTTGGCCTCACCGGCGCCGGAGCGCAGGTGCAGGCCGCGCACCACGCCGCGGACCGAGCGGGACAGGCTGTCCTGGACGAAGGCGTTCGGGTCGAGGCCCACCGAGCGGACCACGTCGGCGTCGAAGGTGCGGCAGAAGAAGCCGCGTTCGTCGGCGTACGGAGTCGGCTCGAACAGGTACGCGCCGTCGATCTCCGGGACTTCGGTCGCCTTCATCGAGCCTCCTGATGCACGTGGGCGTGGTCGGCCGCCGGGAACAGGGCCGCGGTCAAGGCGGCGAACTGGTGCTCGAGTTGCCGGGCGGCGGCCAGGTTCCGCTCGGTGAGGGTCTGCCGCAGCTCGGCCGAACGCTGCTCCAGCGCCCGGAACTGCTCGAGCAGCCGGTCGGCGTCGACCTCGCGGGCCGGGTGGCAGAACGCGCCGAGGCCCATCCGGTCCATGAGCGCGTCGCTCTTCGCCGCATAGCTGAGGGCGAGCACCGGTGTGCCGGTCTTCAGCGCGCAGATCAGGTTGTGGTAGCGGACCGCGACCACGGTGTCGGCGGCCGCCATCTCCTTCATCAGGTCGGCCAGTGAGGCCGGTTCGGCCGCGGTGACCAGCGGAGAGTCCACCGCGTCGAGGATCGCGGCGACCACCGACGCATCGCAGTCGTCGCCGGTGAGCAGCCGGATGGGCCTGCCCTCCTCGACCAGCGTGCGGACGAACCGGATCGTCCCGTCGAGATAGCGCCGGTAGATCTCATCGGCCCGGGCGCGGTCGTCGTTGCCGCCGTGGAAGTCCATGACCCCGACGCAGACCGTGCCCGGCGAGCCGGAGGCCGGGCTCGCCGGCGGCGTCGGCAGGGAGAACGCCAGGTCCGGGTAGACCTGGTCGCGCGCGGTGTCCACGCCCATCGCCCGCATCGCGTCCCGGGACTGGGCGTCCCGGTACGACCGGTACGTGGCAAGTCGTGCCGACCACCGCACCAGGGCCCGGGTCGGCCGGTTGCGGATCGCGGCGGCGCCGACGCTGACCAGCGCGACCCGGGTGCCGAGCAGCCGGCCGCTCGCGCAGAGCAGGAACAGCGAGTACGGGAACCCCCACGGCCGCAGCGGCAGCGTCGCCTCCAGGACGCCCATGCCCGGCACGATCACCACGTCGTGCCGGCGCACCCAGGCGGCGGTGCGGAAGACGTCGACGAGTTTTCCCAGACCCTTCGCCGCGATCGCGCCCGCACGCGACGCGGTCCGGTACTCCCCGCGGTACCAGTGCAGCCGTGTCGCGGGGATCCCGAACCGGGCGGTGACGGCCTCGGGTCCGCCGCACAGCGCGTCCACGACCGCCTCCGGGTGCTCGGCGCGGAGGTGGCCGAGGACGGCCTCGAGTGACCCGTCGTTGCCGAGGTTGCCGGAGCCGAGCAGGCCGAACACCCCTACGCGCACCGGGGTTTCGTCCGCGGACGTCATGCGTGCCTCCCGTCCCGGCCCTCACGCCCGGCGACCAGGGCGTCCACGGAGACGGTGAGCTTGGCCGGATCGACCGGGGCGCGGTCCTCGACCCGCTCGCCGGCGCCCGGCCGGACCCGGCTGGTCATCCACGCGGCCAGGTGGCGGTAGCATTCGCGCCGCTCGGCAGGGGAGAGCGGCGCCCGCCGGATCGCCGAGGCGAAGCCCCAGACGTACTCGGCGAGCAGCCGGGGCGTCGGGTGCAGCAGGCCCGCCCGGCGCGGGTCCAGGTTGACGCACCGGGCGCGCTTGGACGGGTTCGCCCGCTCGGCGCGGGTGGGATGGTCGCGGCGGAAGTACAGCAGTTCCGGCACCTGGTGGAAGCGCCCGTGCAGGGCGATCTCGGCGACGAACGTGCGGTCCGCGTGGTGGTAGCTGTCCATCGGCCTCACCCGGCGCAGCGCGTCGGCCCGGATCACCCCGTAGAAGTCGTCACCGCCGGGCTCGAACAGCACGCTGCGGAAGCGCTCCGGCGGGTGCGGCGAGCCGGTGGCGAGCGTGTACTCGTAGGGGACCTTCACCTGGCCGTCGCCGTCGATGACCGCCTGGTCGGCGTGCGCGAGGATCACGTCCGGCCGCTCGTCCAGCGCCTCCACGCAGCGCCGCAGCAGGTCGCGGGCGTAGAGGTCGTCGTGCGAGGCCCACTTGAACAGTTCGCCGCGGCACTGGGTGAACACGTAGTTGTGGTTCGGTGTGGCGCCGACGTTCCGGAGCAGCCGGACGTACCGGATACGAGAGTCCTGCGCCGCGTACTTGCGGCAGATGTCCTCGGTCCCGTCCGTCGAGGCGTTGTCGGAGATGACCAGCTCGAAGTCCTCGTAGGTCTGGCCGAGCAGGGCGTCGAGCGACTCGGCGAGGTACTCCTCGCCGTTGTACACGGGCAGGCCGATGCTCAGCCTGGGTCGGTCGGTCATGAGGTCCTCACTTCGCGGATGGGGTCGTGGTGGTGCTCGCGCAGGGCCGACCGCAGCTGCAGCCACCACACGGCCGAGCCGCTGACGGTCGCGGCGGCGACGCCCCAGGCCGAGCCGACCGTGCCGGCCGTGGCCGCCCCGCCGAGCCCGCCGCCGACGTAACAGACGGAGGCGAACAGCTGGCAGCGCAGGCTGCGCCGGGCCGCGCCGAGCGCGCGCAGCCCGGCCGCCGCGCCGGTGCCGAGGCCGGCGCCCGCGACGCCGAGGGTGATCGGCACGATGAGCTGCGAGGCGGAGTGCCAGACGCTGCCGAGCGCCAGCTCGCCGAGCCGGTCCGGCATCAGCAGCAGCGCCCCGCCCCAGAGCAGCGCGGCGGCGGCCTGCCCGCCGCCGAGGAGGAGGCAGAACTTCCCGAGCCGCTGCGGGGCCTGCCGCAGCACCCGTGCCGCCTCCGGGACGGTGACCAGCGACAGCCCCATCAGCACGGCGAGGAACGGCCCCATCAGGAGCTCGGCGCCCCGCACCGCACCCACCGCACCGACCCCGACGATCGCGCCGAGCCCGTACGCCCGCAGCTGGCTCGCGCCGCTGAGGCAGGTGTTCTCGACCAGGTACCGGTAGCCGAGGTCGCGCTGTTCGCGGAGCCACCCGCGCGCCTCGGTCACCCGGGGCCGGATGCCGGACTGGAGGTAGCCGTACCCCGCCGCCACCGTGGCGGACGCGCCCCAGGCGAGCACGAAGGCGGCCACGGTGCCCACGCGGGCGGCCGCCACCATGGCCGGGACGAGCGCGACGGCCCACACGACGTCGTTGACGAACGCCTTCCGCCCGGTGCCGGCGGCGAAGAACGCGAACCGCCAGGCGTCCTGCAGCAGCAGCCCCGGCAGCATGACGCCGAGGCAGGCGAACGCGGGCCCCACGCGGCCGCCGAGGGCCAGGCCGGCCACCACGGAGGCCGCGCCGAGGGCGGCACCGACGCCGAGCGCGGTACCCGCCGACCGGGCCACCGCCCCGCGCCAGGACGCGTCCGGCACGCCGCTGAAGCGCACCACGAGCGGGTCGGTGGCAAGGCCGCGGGAGACGTTGAGAATCACGCCGTAGGTCACCCAGGCCAGGCTGAACACGCCGAACGCGGTCACCCCCAGCGAGCGGGCCACGTACACGCCCACCGCGAAGTTGCTGATGCTGGAGGCCGCCTGGTCGGCCAGTCCCCAGGACAGCCGGCCGACGAGGGCCCTCCTGGCCGTCGCCGCCCTCGGCGTCGTCTTCTCCCCCTCGACGGTCATCGGCGTCACGCCTTGATCAGTCCGGCGCCGTGCAGGGCGTCGGCCGCTACGGCGACGGTGTCGAACGGCAGCCCGGACCGCTCGGCGACGTCCAGCAGACTGTGCTCGCCGTCGGAGAGGCTGAGCACCCAGAGCATGGCCATCTGGGCTTCCTTGGTGTCGCTGCGGCCGCCGAGCGCGTCGTACAACCCGCGCCGGCCCAGCTGCGGTTCGCCGTACGGGCTGAGGTTGAGGTACCGCCGGTTGCGGTCGAGGACGGCGAACGCCTCGCGGCACACCGCGAGGGTGTCCTCCATCGCCTCAGGGGAGACGAAGTCCGGGTTGTCCGCCGAGGTGTGGTACTCGGGGTACCCGGCGTACGGGGTCCGGCTGAGCGAGCCCACGCCGAGATCGAAGCCGGGCGAGCAGTACTGCCGTTCGTCGTAGCCGTACGGAGTGAACTCGTTGATGGAGTGGGGGCGTTCGGATGCGGTGAGCACATGCCGCATCACCCGGTCGATCTCCGCGTCGCCGCGTCTGCTCTGCTTGTACGTCAACTGGCCCCGGTCCCCGGCGCAGGCCAGCACCAGGCCGTGCTTGACCCGCTCCACCCGCTCCGCGTTGCGGGCCAGCCAGGTGATCGCCCCGATGGTGCCGGGCGCGTAGATGAACCGGTAGGTGTAGTACGGCGTTTGCTGCGCCAGCGCGCGGGCCAGGAACGTCGCCACCGCGATGCCGGCCAGGTTGTCGTTGGCCAGCGACGGGTGGCAGACGTGGCAGGAGACGATCACCTCGTCCGGGACCTGACCGGGGATCACATGCTCGGCGTAGGTGAGGTGGCCGTCTTCGAGCGTGGAGTCGATGCGTACCTCGTAGTCGCCGTCCGGCAGCGCGTCCAGGGTCTCCTGGGCCAGACAGAACCCCCACTCCGGCTTGTAGTAGCTGGTGCGGTACGGCACCCAACCCGGGTGGTCCGGCAGGGTGTGCAGGTGCGCGCGGAGCTCGGACAGCGGCATGGTGGCCGACACCGGCACGCTGTAGCCGAGCACGTGCAGGCTGGACGCGGCGAAGTCGACCACCCGGTTGCCGGCGGAGTCGGCGATGTAGGCGTCGCGGATGTTCCACTCCTGCGGCACGGTCCAGTCGAGCACCTGCGTCCCGGTCGGCACCTCGTGCACCCGCAGCGGGACGTACTCGCCGACGATGTCCAGGGTGGCGCGCACGCCGTCGCCGGTGATGCTCCGGCACAGCGGGTACAGCCGCTCCACCAGCGCGTGCATCTGCCGGCCGGTCCCGGTCATCGGCGCCACCGCAGGGTGTCGTCGACGGCGCCGGCGTCGGACGCCGCGCGCAGCACGGCGAGGCGGGTGAAGCGTCGCTCGAAGTCCTCCCGGGTCAGCCCGAACTTCTGGTAGGCGTCCGCGAGTTCGAGCGCCCCCTGCTTCACCGTCCACTCGCAGTCGAAGCCGGGTATCGCGGCGCGGAACCGGGAGAAGTCCACCCGGTACGACCGCGGATCGGCACCGGTCTCCCCGGTGATCACCACCTTCGCGCCGGAGACCGCCTCGGCGACCTGTCCGGCGATCTCGGCGACCGTGACGTTGTTGGTCTCGCTGCCGATGTTGAACGCCCGGTCGTGCACCGCTTCCCGCGGCGCGGTCAGCGCGGCCGCGAAGGCCCGTGCGATGTCGGCGGCGTGCACCAGCGGGCGCCAGGGGGTGCCGTCGGAGAGCACCAGCACCTCGCCGGACAGCAGGGCGTGGCCCACCAGGTTGTTCAGCACGATGTCGGCGCGCAGCCGGGGCGAGTAGCCGAAGGCGGTGGCGTTGCGCATGAACACCGGGGTGAAGTCGCCGTCGGCCAGCGCGTGCAGGTCGTCCTCCACCCGCACCTTGGACTCCGCGTACGGCGTCACCGGGCGCAGCGGGGCGTCCTCGGTCACCAGGTCGTCGCCGCCGGCCGCGCCGTAGACCGAGCAGGTGGACGCGTACAGGAAGCGCCGCACGCCGGCGTCGCGGGCCAGCCGGGCGAGCCGTACGGACGCGTGGTGGTTGATGTCGTAGGTGAGGTCCGGCGCCAGCGATCCCAGCGGGTCGTTGGAGAGCGCGGCCAGGTGGATCACGGCGTCCACCCCGGCCACGTGCTCGGCCGTGACGTCGCGCAGGTCCACCCGGTGCCCGGACGGGTCCGCGGGCGGTTCGCCCAGCACGCAGTCGGCGAACAGGCCGGCGTCGAGGCCGACGACCTCGTGCCCGGCGGCCGCGAGGACCGGGGCCATCACGGTGCCCAGGTAGCCCTGGTGTCCGGTCAGCAGTACGCGCATGGTTCAGTCCCCCAGATCGAGCGTGAGTTTGGTGACGGCGAACGCCTCGGCGTAGCGGGCGTGGCATTCGATGCCGCGGATCCGGGCAAGGCCGAGGAATGCCTCCCGGTCGTACCAGGGCCGGTGCCGCTGCGAGGGGTAGTGCTCCTGCAGCAGTCGCACCTTCTGTTCGGCGGTCTCCGGCGACAGCGGCTGGTACACCGACGGACGGCCGAGATCGCCGTCCCACTTGACGATCTCGTAGCCGAGCACGAGGTGGTCGCGGAACGCGGTGGGCAGCAGCCGCGCCAGTCCGCGGTGATCCTGGTGCGCGTCGTCCGTGCGCGGGGCGAGGATGAGGTCCGGGTCGGTCTGCGCACGCAGTTCCTCGACCGCGGACTTGGCCTCCTCCCAGTGGGCCGGGAACCGGCCGTCCGGCAGCTTGTGCACGGTCAGCCGCAGGTCGGCGCCCGGGCAGAAGGCGGCGAGCGCGGCCCGCTCCTCCTGCTCCCGGTCGGTGCCGCCGCCGGAGAGCACCAGCGCGTCGACGCGGATGCCCGGCCGCGCGCCGCACAGTGTCAGCAGCGTGCCGCCGGCGCCGATGGCGATGTCGTCGCAGTGCGCGCCCACCGCGACGATCCGTTCCGGGCGCCCGGCGCTGAGCTTGATCATGCGGTCCTCACCCCGGCGTTGGTCCCCGCGCCGTCCCGTTCCCACACGGCCCACGGACGGTCGCCCCGGGCGTAGGCGTCATCGAGCGCCGCCCGCTCCTTCACGGTGTCGGTCGGCTTCCAGAAGCCGCGGTGCTGGTGTGCCACCAGCCGCCCGCGCTTGGCCAGCTGGGCACATCCGTCGGCGACCAGGTCCCCGTTCTCGGGGATGTGGTCGAAGATCTCCTGGCGGAGCACGAAGTAGCCGCCGTTCTCCCACAGCGGCAGTTCACTGACCGCGGTGATGCCCCCCACCAGGCCGTCCTCGCCCAGGTCCACGCAGTGGAACGAGGACTGCGGCGGCACCACCATCATCGACGCGCCGGCGTCCCGCCGGGCGAAGTTCTCGATCATCTCCGGCAGCGGGGCGTCGGTGAGCACGTCGGCGTAGTTGGCGAGGAACATCTCGTCGCCGTCCAGGTGGTGCCGCACCCGGCGCAGCCGCTCCCCGATCGGCGACTCGATGCCGGTCTGCGCGAACGTGATCGTCCAGTCGGCGATGTCGGTGGACAGCAGCTCGGTCCGCCCGCCGCGCAGCACGAAGTCGTTGGACGTCGTCTCCTCGTAGTTGAGGAAGAAGTTCTTGATGTGATGCGCCCCGTAGCCGAGACACAGGATGAACTCCTTGTGCCCGAAGTACGCGTAGTAGCGCATGACGTGCCAGATCAGCGGTCGCGGCCCGACCATCGCCATCGGCTTGGGCACGTCGTCGGAGGCTCCGTTGCGCATCCGCATCCCGTAACCGCCGCAGAACAGGACGACCTTCATGACTCCACCTCGACAATGCTCAGTTCCGGGATGGGAAAGACCAGCCGGCCGCCCCAGCCGTGCACGAAGGACAACTGCTCGACCAGTTCGGCCCGCAGGTTCCACGGCAGGACGAGGACGTAGTCCGGCTTGTCGGCGGCTATCCGCTCGGGCGGCAGAATGGGGATACGGGTGCCCGGGGTGAACCTGCCGTGCTTGTACGGGTTCCGGTCGACCGTGTACGGGAGCAGGTCGGGCCGGATCCCGCAGTGGTTGAGCAGGGTGTTGCCCTTGCCCGGGGCGCCGTAGCCCACGACCGTCTCGCCGCGCTCGGCCGCCTCGATGAGGAACCGCAGCAGATCCCGGCGCACCTTGGCCACCCGGGCGGAGAACTCGGTGTACCCGGACAGCTCCTGCAGCCCGGCGGCCTTCTCCCGGTCGAGGACGTCGGCCACCCGCCGGGTCGGCTCGCCGGCCACCTCGTCCGGCCGGGCCCACAGCCGGACGGAGCCGCCGTGCGTGGGCAGCAGCTCGACGTCCACGAGCGTGAGTCCGCCGCTCGCCAGGGCCCGGGCCGCGGACGCGACCGTGTAGTACTGGAAGTGCTCGTGGTAGATCGTGTCGTACTGGTTCTCCTCGATCAGGGTCAGCAGGTGCTGCACCTCGATGGAGACCCAGCCGTCGTCGGCGACCAGGGCGCGCAGCCCGCGGGTGAACCCGACCACGTCGGGGATGTGCGCGTACACGTTGTTGGCCACGACCAGGTTCGCCGGGCCGTGCTCCGCGCGGACCGCCGCGCCGGTGTCGGGGCTCAGGAACTCCGTGAGCGTGGGCACACCGGCCTCCCGCGCCGCGGCACCGACGTTCACCGACGGCTCGATGCCCAGGCAGCGGATCCCCCGGTCCACCACGTGCCTGAGCAGGTACCCGTCGTTGCTCGCGACCTCGGCCACGAAGGAATCGGGACCGAGGGCGAGGCGCTCCACGGCGTCGGCGACGAACGTGCGCGCGTGCTCCACCCAGGAGGTGGAGTACGAGGAGAAGTACGCGTACTCCTTGAACGTCTCCTCCGGCGTGATCAGCGGAGGGATCTGCGCGAGCCAGCAGTCGGTGCAGACCCGCAGGTGCAGCGGGTACGCCGGCTCCGGCTGGTCCAGTTGGTCCGCGGCCAGGAAGCTCTCGCACGGTGGCGTCGCCCCCAGGTCGACGACGCTCGCCATCGCTTCCGAGCCGCAGAGTCGGCATCGTGTCATCTGCTGTCCCCATCCCCCCTGCTCGCGCGGGTGTCCCCGCCGCGAGCCAGTGCTGACCGACCCGCGATCGCGGTGCGGTACTCCTCCACCAGGCGCTCGAGACCGACGGCCGGGCTGAAGCCCTGCTCGTAACGGCGCCGGGCCGCCTGGCCCATCTCCCGGTTGCGGACCGGTTCGGCCGCGATCCGGCGTATGCGGGACGCGAGCGAGGCGGCGTCGCCCGGCTGGTGCAGCAGCCCGGTCACCCCGTCCTCGACGAGTTCGACGAAGGCGCCGTGACCGGCGGCGACGGTCGGGACCCCGGCCGCCATCGCCTCCACCACCACCAGACCGAATGCCTCCAGCCACGTCGAGGGAGCCACCACGGCGACCGATCGCGCGATGGCCTTCCGGCACTCCGCCGGGTCCAACAGGCCGACGTGGCACACGTCGTCGCGGCCCGCCGCCCAGGCGGTCACCTCCCGCTCCAGCGGCCCAGCGCCGGCGATCACGAGCGGGACGCCCACACCGCCGCTCGCCGCGATCTCGTCCCAGGCGGCCATGAGCAGCCGCACGCCCTTGGCCTCCGCGAGCCGGCCGAGATACAGCAGATGCTCTCCGCCGCCCACTCGGCAGGTGCCCGGGTCGGGAACGAAGTTGTGCTTCACCGCCAGCCGTTCGGCCGGCATGCCGGACCGCACCAGGACGTCGCGCTGCGCCGCGGAGATGCACAGGAACCGCTCCACGCCGGACCACCACCGCCGCCGGTTGACCGAGAGGCTGACCGCGAGCGGCACCGTCGCGAGGCGGGAGCCGCGGTAGCAGCCGTGCCGGACGGCGGGCAGCGGCGCCGATCCGACGCACTCCGTGCAGGGCCGGCCGTCGCGCTGCAGCGTGCCGGGAGGGCAGACCTGGGTGTAGTTGTGCAGCGTCGCGACGGCGGGCACCCCGGCGTCGGCGCAGGCGGCCAGCACCGCGGGCGACAGGAGCGGGAAGACGTTGTGCACGTGCACCACGTCCGGCCGCTCGGCACGCAGCCGGGCGGTGAGCTCCGCGCGCACCGCCGGGTTCCACGGCACGAGGAACGGCAGCGCGGCCTTGCCGAGGAGGGAGCGGGCGGCGATGTCGTCGCTGCGCCGCTCGAACACCCCGACCCGGTGGCCGCCCGCGCGCAGCAGCTCCACCTCCTGGTCGACGACCTTGTTCTCCCCGCTCGGCTGTGCCGAGGCGTAGCGGTTGTGCACCACCAGGACGTGCATGCTCACGTCACCTCCGGTCTGCGGGCCCAGCGCGGGACGCGTCGTCGTGGGACTTCGGGCGTCGAGGGGGGAGCGGCCTCGGCGGGTGCCGCGAGCAGCGAGGCGGCCAGGGCCAGATGCAGCAGATACGGCGAGGCGTCGCCGAGACCGGCCTCGGTGTACGACGCGATCGCGCAGTAGCTGATCAGGAAGATCGCGCAGGCCCTCCGCAGCGACGGTGGCCGCAGCAGCGCGACGCCGCCCAGCACGATGAGGAACGCCGCGACGAGGGTGACGCCGATGAGACCCTGTTCGTTGTAGACGGCCAGCCAGCTGTTGTCGATCGGCAGCCCGCCGAACGACTTGTCGCCCAGGCCCACGCCGAACCACTGCTCCGAGGCCGACCGGGGCGCCGCCAGCAGGGCGTCCCAGACCTTGGCCCGGCCGGTGAGACTGGAGAAGTTCTCCTTGCTCTGCCCGCGCAGGAACCACGTCTGCAGCGCGGAGGCGAACCCCACCGCGGCCACCACGGCGCACAGCACCGCCCAGGTGAAGAACCGGCGGGCCGCGGCGCTGGTCAGCATGAGCGAGCCGATCGCCAGCGCCAGCCCGAGGAGCAGACCGAGCGTGGCCGTCCGGGTATGGGTCAGTGCGAGCAGGACGAGTGACGGCACGATGACCACGGCCGCGCTCGCCCTGTCGGTCCTGCGCCCCAGCAGGAGCAGCACGGTGAGCCCGATGATCACCGCGGCGTACTGTCCGATCTGCGGCGGGGTGAGCGGCCACAACGCGCCGACGAGGCGTCCGCCGTAGAGGTCGGGCAGGGCCGCGCCCGGTGAGACGGCGAGGCCGGCGGCCACCGATCCGAGCACCGCGAAGTACATCCGGATGTGGTGCCGGACGAACGTCATGCTGCCGTCCCACCAGCGGCTGAGCAGCCACAGCGTGCCGACGAAGAGAGCCAGCCGGAAGCAGCGGAACAGCGCGCCGAACCCGGACTCCAGGTTCGCGCTGGAGACCACGCTCATCACCAGCAGCACGGTGAGCAGGAACAGGTAGGCGCTCGCTCGGATGCGCAGCCGGAGATTGACCGTGAGCGCCAGCGTGAACGCGGCGACCAGCGCGCCCATGGTGACCATCTGGATGAGGGAGCGGGGCAGCGGGACGATGGTCTTCGCCCCGGCGGAGCCGAGCGTGTTGAGGACGAGCAGCCCCCAGACGATCCCGACGATCCGCGGTGTGCCGACGGGGCGCGACGCGGCGCCGGGGCGTGTTCCCGCCGTGTCGGGTCCGCCCGGCAGCCCGGCCGGCTTCTGTTCTCCGCCCATCTCAACCACCGGCCAGGGGGTCGAGGGTGCTGCCCGCGTCCTGCCGGTACGGCGTGCCCTGCCACTCCAGGAAGTCGAGCACCCGGCTCGTGTCCTGGGCCACGAACTTCCACGGCCCGACGTAGACGTTGTCGTGCCAGCGGTTGTGCTGCTCGGTGGTGATCGCGTCGGCCACCCGCTCGCCCTTGTACGGCGACCAGTCCGGATAGGTTCCGTAGTTGGCGAGGAGAGCCATTCGGTCGCACTTCTCCGTGCACTTGACGACGGACTCGTCCAGCACGAAGCGGTTGTCGTGGATGTCCACCCGCTGTGTCTTCCACCGGCAGTCGGCGTAGAGCGGCGCCTTGGCGATCGCCGGCCTGGCACAGCGTTTGGTGTCCCGGACCAGCAAGGTGCATTCACCGGACGAGGTGTTGGCCGGGCTGTTGCAGAATCGGTCGGCGTTCTCCCACAGGGTGATCCCGGACCAGTTGTCCTCCAGCACGTTCCGGTAGATCTCGATCTTGCCGGTGCGGGCCGGGATCCGCGGTTCGCCGCCGGACTCGGACAGGTAGACGGTCGCGAACGGGAAGTTGTCGCCGCTCTCGGCCGCCCTGCGTCCCTCGACCCAGTTGTTCCGCCGGATCGTGTTGTGCCGGATGACCGCGTTGTAGCTGATCTCGTAGATCAGCGCGGCACCGTCGTTGGCCTCCAGCACGTTGTCCTCGATGAGGAAGTCGTTGTTGTTGGTGTCCGCCCACAAGCCGGTTCCGTGGTTGTCGTGCACCCAGTTGCCGCGCACGTCGGCGCCGTTGACGGCCCAGAACTTGATGCCTCCGGTGCAGCCGCAGCCCTTGCGCCGCCGCTCCCAGCCGTCGGTGTTGTTGCCCACGATCTCGTTGCCCTCGACCACCAGGCCGCTGATCCGGCCGTCGGCCTTGTACGCGTTCATGCCGTACTGGCCGTTGCGGCGCAGGCAGCTGGCGCGGACCTGCTGGCGGGCGCCGGCCATCAGCGCGGCGCCGGAGTTGTTCTGGATCGTCGCGTGCTCGATCACCCATCCGTCGGCCGAGTCATGGTTGACCACGCCCTCGTTCAGCGGCGCCACGAAACGTTCCACGGTCAGGTAGCGGATGGTGACGTCGCGGGCGCTGCCGCCGAACGCGTACTGGTTCTTCTTCCGGCCGTCCAGCACCGCGCCGGGCGCACCGAGGTAGCGGTCCCCTTCCTTGGGGATGACCTGGGCGTACCGGTCCGGGGCGAGCCGGTGCCTGCCCGGCCGAAGCCAGAACGTGGTGTTCGGGGGGCTGCTCTTCGTCTTCGCCGCCAGGTCACCGACCACCGCGGGGTCGACCGTCACCGCGCCCGCCGGCGCCTTCGCCGGCCCGGCCCCGGGCTCGGCGCACACCCGTGCCACGGGCGGGGCCGCGGACGCGGTCGGCGCGGCCTTCGGCTCCGCCCCGGCACTCGACGTGCTGTCGCAGCCGGTCGCCAGCAGGGCCAGCGCCAGCGCCAGCGGTGCCGCCGCCGACGCCCAGTGCCGCCTCTTGAACCCCACGCGCCCCCCTAGCCGCGGAACCTGAGCACGGTGGTGAACCCGTCCGCGCCGTCGGTGAAGCCGGTCCCGACCAGGGTCGTGGCGGGTTCCTTGCGCCCGAATCCGGCGGAGTACCAGCCCAGCGGCGGGTCGGTCTCGCCGCGGTGCGCCCGCCAGGACAGCTGCCCGGGCAGCTCGAGCTCCGCGGAACGTCCCTCACCGTCCCGGGTCCAGGTGAGCACCGCCCGGTGCCCCGCCAGGTCCGCGGTGATCGCCGGTCCGAGGTGGAACGCCAGGTGCGCGGCCCGGCGCGGGCCGCGCACCTCGTCGACCACCCGCAGCTCCCGGCTCGCGGCCGTCAGCTCCACCCGGCGGCGGTGCACGGAGCCCTGGTAGCCGTCGTGCTCGGCACACCAGCGGGCCACCCCCTCGCCGGACGCGTCCGCGACCAGGACGCGGCTGCGGGCATGCCGGGTCCACAGGAACGGGCCGCCGGAGACGGACTGGTCACCGCCGTCCAGTTGCAGGGTGTTGTGGCCGAGGGTCGACCGGAAGTACTGCCGCCACTCGGGCTGCCCGTGGTAGCAGTACGTCCCCGGGTCGGCGAGCACGTCGACCCCGTCGTGCCGGACCTCCACGGACAGCGCGTCCGCGTGGGCATGCGCGGCGATGGACAGGAAGCCGTGCGGACCGCCGTCGCAGCGGCACCAGATCTCGCCAGGGCCCCGCAGGATCGTCATGCCCGCGTCGGCGAAGTGCGCCGGTCGGCCGGTCGGGCGGCTCACCGACAGTTCAGTGGGTTTGATGAGCGCGGCCAGCAGCGGGGTGCGCACATCGGCGCCGGTCACCGCCGGCCACCATTCGAGCCGGCCGAACACGGCGTCGCCGGTGGCCAGCAGCGAGGCCCAGCGGTCGGTGCCCGCGCCGTCCACGACCAGACCGTGCCCGTCGTCCGCGTCCCCCTGGCGCGGCGGCCGCAGCCGGCTGTCCACGACGGCGGCGAGCGCGTCGGTCATCCGCAGCAGCACCAGCCGGACCGACGCGGGGACCGGCACGCCGGCGGCATCCGCCTCGGCCACCGCGGCCAGGCCGAGTTCCAGCACGAGTCCGTGGTACTCGGTGGCCAGCTCGCGGTTGAGGCCGGAGTCGAAGGTGTTGCCGCGCAGCTGCCGTTCCAGCGACCGCAGCGCGTCGGCCCGCCAGCGCGCCGAGGAGGGGAACCATCCGAACGCGCAGGCCGCGGCGAACTGCCCGGCGGCCTCGGCGATGACGTGGTTGTTCGCCGAAGATCCCCGGCTGGGGAAGGCGGCCAGCCAGCGCTGGTGGTGCCAGATCTGGTTCAGCGCCACCGGGTTGTCCTCGAACAGCCCGGGCGCGCCCGGCCAGCCGTCCAGCAGCCGGCGGATCCACACCCAGGACAGCAGCCGGATGCCCAGCTCGATACCGCTGATCCAGTGCACGCCGCGCAGCGGCGGGCTGGCCGCCCACCACGACCGCAGGTGCTCGGCCACGCGCTCGGCGTACCGCTCGTCCCCGGTGATCGCGTAGGCGGCGGCGAGCACGGTGAGGTACTGGTGCCGGGACAGTTCCCAGATCTGCTTGATGTCCCCGACCGCGTCCTCGTTCCGGTACGGCACGTCGAAGGCGTAACCCGACGGGGCCCGGCGCCCGGTCTTCGGGTCCCAGCACCAGTCCGGGTCGGCCAGGTCCTCGCGGACCACCCCGAAGTACTCGGCGTGCCCGTACATCAGCCGGTCCGCCTCGGCGACTAGCCGTTTCGCGGCGTCCGGAGGCACCGCGGCGATCGTCCCCGCGGGCAGGACCGCGGTGAACCGGGCGCCGCTCACGCCCGGGCAGTCCGGCCGCGCCGACCGCCACCGCCGCCTGCGCACCGCGTCGCCCACCCGGCCGCCGACCTCCCGCGGCCCCATCCGGGACAGCCGCCGCAGGTACCAGCCCGCACTCCCCGAGATCACAGTCATCGCGCCCTCGCCAACGTCACCGGCGCACCGCCGGCCAGGCCGGTCTGCACGGCGAGGGTGGCCGAGGTGGTGGCGACCAGCGACTCCAGCGGCACCGGCATCGGCCCGCCGGTCCGCACGGCCTTGAGGAAAGCGGCCAGCTCGGCGGACTGGCCCTTGTCCCGTGCCTTGGGCAGCCGCGAACTGACCCACCGCTTGCGGCCGTAGACCGAGGCGCGGACGAAGTCGTCGAGCCGCAGCACCTTGCCGTCCGCGACCAGGTCCAGCGTCTCCTTGGGGAAGCCGGGCGCGCCGGTGGTGACGTAGCTGATGGTGGCGGTGGAGCCGTCCGGGTAGCGCAGGACGACCTGCAGGTCCTCGTTGCCGGACGTGGCGACCGCGTACACCGAGACCGGGTCGGCGTCCAGCAGCCAGCTCGCCGTGTCGATGAAGTGCCCGCCCTCGCCGGCGAACCGCGAGCCCTCGGTTTGCTGCCGGAGGTACCAGCTGCCGTGCTGCAGCCGGCCCGCGTTGACCAGGTAGCGCAGGCTGGCCGGACCGGTCCGGGCGCCGAACCGCTTCCTGGCCTCCCGCAGCAGCGGAGCGAACCGGCGGTTGAAGCCCACCTGCAGCCGGTCGTTGCCGGACTCCTCCACCGCCGCGAGTACGCCGGCCAGCTCGTCCTCGGTGAGGGCCAGCGGCTTCTCCACGAACACGGACTTGCCCGCCAGCAGTGCCTTCCGGGTCAGTTCGGCGTGCGAGCTGTGCCGGGTCACCACGAACACCGCGTCGATGGACTCGTCGCCGAGCACGGCGTCGAGATCGGTCGTCGCCTCGGCGAAGCCGAACTTCCGCTGCGCGTTGGCCGCGGACAGCGCCGTCGTGGTGACGACCGCCGACAGTTCGACGCCGTCGCGCTGTGCCAGGTGCGGCAGCAGCATCGACGTCGCGTAGTTCCCCGCGCCGACGAACGCCAGGCGCACCGGCGTCCTGGCCGCCCGGGCCGGCCCGGACACACCGTCGCCGGGGCGCTGCACCGCGGGCACGGCGACCGCCGGGGCCCCGGCCTCCTCCGCTTCCCCCGCCTGTTCGGGGTACCGGAACAGCACGGCCACGGCCTTCAGGTCGCCGTCCTTCAGGCGCTGGTACGTCTCGGCCGCGTCATCGAAGTCGGCGATGTGGGAGACCAGGGGCTCCACGTCGATCCTGTCCCGGGCGGCGAGGTCGAGGAAGCACGCCAGGTTGCGGCGCTCGGTCCAGCGCACGTAGCCGATCGGGTAGTCCCGGCCCTCGAGCTCGTACTCCGGGTCGTAGCGCCCGGGGCCGTAACTGCGGGAGAACCGGACGTCGAGCTCCTTCTCGTAGTACGCGTTCCACGGCAGGTCCAGGCGGCACTTGCCGATGTCGACGACCCGGCCGCGGTCCCGGCTCAGCCGGGCGGCCAGCTCGACGGGCTGGTTGCTGCCGCCGCCGGCGGCCAGGTACACCTGGTCCACGCCGTGACCGTCGGTGAGTTCGGCGACCGCGGCCTCCACGGCCGCGGACGCGGGGTCGCCGCAGGCCGCGGCGCCCAGCCGCTCGGCGAGCTCGCAGCGCGCCGGGTCGGGGTCGACCCCGACCACCCGGACCCCCGAGGCGGCGAGCAACTGCACCACCAGCTGCCCGATCAGCCCGAGGCCGATGACCAGCGCCACCTCGCCGAGCTGCGGCTCGCCTTGGCGGACGCCCTGCAACGCGATCGACCCGACCGTGCCGAAGGCGGCGTGCCGCGGCGCGAGGCCGTCCGGCACCGGGACGTAGAGGTTCTTCGGCACCCAGTTGAACTCGGCGTGCAACGCGTGCTCGTTGCCTGCGCAGGCCACCAGGTCGCCGGTCTTCACGTCGTCGATCCCGGCGCCGACCTGCTCGACCACCCCGCACAGCGAGTAGCCCAGCGGCGTGTAGGAGTCCAGCTTGCCCATCACCTTGCGGTACGTGGCCGGCACCCCGTTGGTGGCCACGCTCTGCATCACCTTGGCCACCTGGTCCGGCCGGGAGCGGGCCTTGCCCAGCATCGACATGCCGGCCTCGGAGACCTTCATGAGCTCGGTCCCGGTGGATATCAGCGAGTAGGCGGTACGGACCAGCACACCCCCCGGCTTGCACCCCGGCACCGGCACGTCGAGCACCGCCAGCTCGCCGCTCTTGTAGTTCTGCACAACCTGTTTCACCCGAAGTCCCCTTGTTTCTACGTCTTCACGCCGCCGGGCGAGCACCCCGGCCGGACCCGGGCGTCGCGTCGCGGTACCAGTACTCGAGCGTCAGCACATGCCACAGATGCTTGGAGAAGTCCCGCTGCCCGGCGGCGTCCTCGGCGACCATGCGCGCGAGCGCGTCGCGGCGCAGCAGCCCGGAGCTGACGAGCGCGCCGTCGTGCACCACCTCGCGTACCAGCGGCGCCAGATCCCGGCTCATCCAGGCCCGCAGCGGCGCGCTGAACAGGCCCTTGGGCCGGTAGACGATCTCCCGGGGCAGGACCGAGGCGGCCGCCTCCTTGAGGACGGCCTTGCCCTGCCGTCCGACGATCTTGCGGTCACCGGGCACGGCGAACGCCGCCTTGACCACCTCGACGTCCACGTACGGCACCCGCACCTCGGTCGACGCGGCCATGCTGGAGCGGTCCGTGTACGCGAGGTTCAGGCCCGGCAGGAACATCCGGGCATCGGTCAGGCACATGCGGTTGACGAAGTCGTCGAGGTCGTTGTCCCGGTAGACGTCCGCATGTTCGGTCAGCACCTCGTCGACCGTCCCGGCCAGGTCGGGATCGACAAGGGCGAGCAACTCGTCCCGGTCGTACATGGTGTAGCTGCGCCGGAACGCGGTCTCCTCCGGCAGATCGGCGAAGGAGAGGAACCGCTTCGCGAAGCGCACCGACCGGTACCCCCGGCGGGACGTGGCGACCGGCAGCCGGTCCACGGCTCCGGACACCGCGCGGCGCAGTGGCCGCGGGACGCGCTGGTAACGCAGCGCGAGCAGGTTGGCCAGGTGCTTGCGGTACCCGGCGAACAGCTCGTCGGCGCCCATCCCGGAGAGCATCACCTTGACCCCGGCCTCCCGGGCGGCCGAGCAGATCAGGTACGTGTTGATCGCGGCGGGGTCGCCGATCGGCTCGTCCAGGTGGTACGTCATCCGCGGCAGCAGGTCGAGCACGTTCGGGGCGATCTCGATCTCGTGCAGGTCGACGCCGAACCGCTCGGCCACCTGCCGGGCGTAGCGCAGGTCGTCCGGCATCGCCTCGAACCTGGCGTCCTCGGCGCGGAAGCCGATCGTGTAGGCGGAGATCCCGGGCCGGCTGCGGGCCGCCAGCGCGGTCAGGTAACTGGAGTCGAGGCCGCCGGAGAGGAAGGTCGCCACGGGGACGTCGGAGAGCAGGTGACGCCGGGCCGACTCCTCGACGACGGCGGCCAGGTCCGGCTGTTCGCCGCTCCGGGCCCGCTCCCGGCCCTCGGCGGCGACGTCCTTCAGGTTCCAGAACCGGCCGCGCTCCACCCGGCCGTCGGGCCGGCACCTCAGCCAGGTCCCCGGCGGCAGCTTCTCCGCTTCGCGGAACGCGCACCGCGAGTCCGGCACCCAGTAGTACAGCAGTGAGGCCACCAGCGCCGCATGGTCCACCTCCAGCGTCCCGCCGGTCGCGGCGGCGAGCGCCTTGAGCTCGGAGGCGAACACCAGGCCCCCGCCGCGCCGGAGCAGGAACAGCGGCTTGATGCCGAGCTGGTCGCGGGCGAGCACCAGGTCACCGGTCCGCTCGTCGAAGACGCCGAACGCGAACATGCCGCGCAGCCGGGGCAGGCAGTCCGTGCCCCAGCGCCGCCAGGCCTGAAGGAGCACCTCCGTGTCGGAGGTGCCGCGGAAGCGCACCCCTGAGGCCGCCAGCTCGGCACGCAGCTCGGGCGCGTTGTACAGCTCGCCGTTGTACGTCAGGGCGAGGCCGTCCGAGACCATCGGCTGGGCGCCGGTCTCCGACAGGTCGATGATGGACAGCCGACGGTGCCCGAGCTGCACTTCGCCGTCACCGACGGGGTGACCGTAGCGGCCCGCACCGTCCGGGCCGCGGTGGGCGAGGGTGTCGGTGAGGCGGTCGGTCAGGACCTTTCCGTCCGGCCATCGGTACGTGCCCGCGATGCCACACATGTCCTACCGCACCTCCTGGTCGTTGTCCGGGACCCGTGCGGCCGGCATCGGCTGCCGCTCCGCGGGCCGCCGGCCCTCTCCCACTGCCTGAACGGCGGGGGAGGCACCCCCGCCGTTCGGCCGGGCCGGCCGCTCGCTCCGGCCGCGCAGCGCGGTGCCCAGCCCGTCCCACAGCGTGCCGTCGGTCCGGTCACGCGGATCGGGGTCGATCAGCACCACACCGATCACCGGTATGCGCTGGTCCGCGAGCTGCCGCGCCACCGTGTGCAGCCATGCGGCGCTGCCGTGCCCGGCCCGCACGACGAGCACGGTCCGGGTGCCGAGATACCTCAGGTCCGTCCACGCCGTGCCGGGCGCCACCGAGCCGACGCCGATCCGGCGCTCCCGGGGCGATACGGCCGCGGCACGTTCACCGCTGACCACGGTGGGGTCTCCTGGCTTTTGCCGGCCTGCGAGCTGCGGGCCCGGCAGACCGTCGACGACGACCAGCGGCCCCTCCGCCGCCAGGGCCCGGGCGAGGTCCAGGGCGATCATGCTCGCGCTGCGCGCACAGCCCAGTTCCAGCAGCGACACCGGTTCCGCGGAGCCGCGCACGGTGCGGGCCAGCGTCGTGGTGAGCCGTTCGCGTGCGAGCCGGGTCCGTCGGCGCTGCCACCGCCTGCCCGGCCGGCGGGGCAGCTCCGCGATGACCGAGGCGCCGAGGTTCGCCGCGATGTCCCGGCGCAGCACGGGGCGGTCGGCGACCACCGCGCCGACCGCGGCCAGCGCGAGCCCGAGGAAGAGCCCGAGGACGAGCCCGATCACGGCGTCGGTGACGGCGGCCTTGGGCAGGGAGTGCCGCACCGCGCGCGGGGCGTCCACGATCTGGGTGCCGGCGATGAGCTGCGGCGCGCCGATGCGCGCCTCCTCGGCGCGCTGGCCGAAGTCGGCGATCCGCGAAGTGAGGTCGGCCCGGCGGGCGAAGAGCGACTCGAGGCTCGCCGCCGCTTTCGGGTCGCTGGCCGCCGACCGGCCGCCGATCTCCTTGTTGACGTCGGCGAGCTGCTTTTGCAGGCGGTCCCGCTGGTCGAGCAGGCCCTTGGCCTCGGCGTCCGAGATGTCCCGTATCCGCTGCGCGTGGTCCGCGACGAACGCTTCGGCCAGTGCCTCGGCCCGGGCCACGGCTTCCGCGTCGGTGTCACCCGTGACGTCGATCTGGAGCACGTTGTTGGACAATCCGGTGCCCCGGTACTCCTTCATGAAGTCTTCCGGCTTCTCCGGGGACTTCAGGGACCGCAGGGCCCGGTCGGCGATCTGCGTGGTCTGCAGCAGCTGGACGTCGGTGCGGATCAGCGTTCCGGTGTCGTTCGGCTGGTCCTCCTGATGCGCGACCAGCACCTTGGCCACCGCGGACGGCGACGGCGGCAGCAGGACCGCCACCGCCGCGCCGATCAGCAGTCCGGTCAGCGCCAGGCCGCACCAGAGACGGCGGCGCCTGCGGACCGCGACCACCAGCGCCTGCAGGTCGATGAGCGGAGTGGCGGCCGGCGACTGAGAAGTCGTACTCGTCGTCACACTGAACCTCCCGTCGCGTGGCCGCGACCCGCGAACGCCATGGCGGCCTCGTCCGAAGGACGGCCGGCGGTCCGCGTCGGACGGGTGCGGACCGTGCCGGCGACGACGACGCCGACGACCTCGTGCCCGCCGTCCGCACACGCCCCGGCGATGCCGGCGAGCTCGTCCGCGGTCCGGCTGCCCGCGCTGAGGACGACCAGGGCACCGGACTCCGTTTCGCGGTCCGGCACGATCGGCCGGTCCACCGAGACCTCCACCACCCGCAGCAGCGGATCGCTCCCGGCCTCGGCGACCAGCTGCCCGGCGGCCCGGCGGGCGACCTCGTCGCCTTCCGGTACGACGACCAGCAGCCGGCGGGGGACCGGCAGCCTGTCCCGGAGGCGGGCGCACACCCGTCGGCAGCGGATCTGCCTGTCGGCCTCGCCGGACCACTGCGGGGCCGGCAGGTCCCACCGGGTGTCGGCGCCGAGAAGCCGGCGGATCCGGGCCCGTGCGCCGGTCTTCTCCGGCCGGTAGGCGCGCCGTTCACCCGGCACGTCGACGGTGCCGAGGAGCGCCGAGCCCAGCGCCGCGGCGATCTCCGGCTCGGCGCGCAGCCGGCGATTCGTCCGTGCGGCGACGAGATGGCCGATGACCGCGAGCAGGAAGAACACCAGCGCCCCGGCGACGACGAGCTGCGTCCTGGTCGGCGGTGCCTCGCCCGTCGGCCGGGCCGCCGGCCCCATGACGACCATGCCGGCCTTGTCGGTCGCCGGGTCGGCCTCGTCCAGCTTCTTCATGGCGTCCTGCAGCGCGGTGCGCAGTTTCTCGAGCTCGGTGCGGGCCTGCACGCTCTCCACGGTCCGCCCCGGGTCGGCCGCATCGGCCAGTTCGGTGATGCGGCGGTTGGTCTCCGCCACCTTCTTCCGCAGCGCCTCGGTTCCGGTGACCGCTTCGGGGGCGGTGGAGCCGTCCGTGATCCGCGTGGCGAAGGTGACGAACTGCTGGGCCATCTGGTCGGAGAGCCGCTGCGCGCGCTCCGGGGTGTCGGCGGTACCCGAGATCTTGATGATGTTCCCGTCGGCGGCCTTGGCGCTCACCTGATCCCGCAGTTCGACGCCGCTGACGCCCTTCCAGCCGAGCGTGGCGGCCGCGCGGTCGACCACCGCCGAGCTGGTCGCGATGTCCACCTGGGTCAGCAGTTCGCGCTCCTCCCACAGCCCCGGCAGCAGTACCGACGCCGACGCCGTGTACCGCGGCGGAAACACCAGCACCGAGGTGCCGTAGCCGACGAGCGCACCCACCGCGGCGAGCACGGCGAGAAGCCGCCACCGCCGGCCTAGAATCCGTCCGATCGTGACCAGGCGGATCGTGTCGTCGTTCAATGAAGCGGCCTCTTCCCCGTACGGACCGGCCCACGTGCCGACACCGGGGCATGGTCCCGGCAGGCGGCGGCGTAGGCGGCGAGCAGCGACGCTTGCGAATTGCGCCAGGACAGCGGGCCGCTGATCCGCTCCTGGCCGATCTTGCCCATCCGGGCCCGCTGCTCCGGATCGTCGAGGAGCAGCGCGATGAGCCCGGCGAACGCGGCCTCGTCGTTGGCGGGGGCGTAGACGGCGGCGTCACCGGCGGAGACGCGCGCCTCCCGGAGGTCGAACGAGACGATCGGCCGCCCCATCGCCATGTACTCCAGGACCTTGTTCATGGTCGACACGTCGTTCAGCGGATTGCGCGGGTCGGGAGAGAGGCACACGTCCGCGGTGCTCAGATAGCGCACCAGGTCGGCGTCCGGGATGCGCCCGGTGAACTGCACCTGCTCGCCGAGACCGAGCCGCCGCGACAGCTCCACCATCGCGTCGAAGGCGTCGCCGGCGCCGACGAACACCGCATGCCAGTCGGTCCGCCCGAGCTCGTCGCGCAGCTTCGCGAGGGCCCGCAAGGCGTAGTCGACGCCGTCCTGCGGGCCCATGACGCCGAGGTAGCACAACAGATGAGGCTTGCCGCGCTTCAACTCCGGCTCCGGCGGCACCGGCCGGAACCGGTCGACGGCGGGCGCGCTGCGCACCACGAAGACGTCCTCCGGCCGCCGGCCGCCACGGCGCAGCGCGACGTCCCGGTAGCTCTCGTTCGTGGCGAGCACGATGTCCGCGGCCCGGTAGGTCCGCCGTTCCAGCGCGCACACCGCGCGGTAGAGCAGGTCTTCGCCGCGGTCGAACCGGGAGAGGTACAGCTCGGGTACCAGGTCGTGCTGGTCGAAGACGAACCGCGCGCCGCGCCGCTTCAGCCACAGCGCCGGCAGGAACAGCAGATCGGGCGGGTTGCAGGCGTGGACCACGTCGACCGGGCCGACCTTGCGGGCCAGCCGGACCGTGTGCCACAACGCCGAACCGTATTCCCGCAGGTAGCCGGCCGGCCCCCCGGTGGCCGCGCGCAACGGGTAGCGGTGGATCCGCACCCCGTCGATCACCGCCTCCGGCTCCGTGTCCCGCTTCTCCCCCCGGGGGCAGATGACGTGCACCTCCCAGCCCGCGTCGCGCAGCGTCGTGCACTCCTGCCACACCCGCCGGTCGAACGGCACCGACAGGTTCTCCACCAGGATCAGCGCGCGCCGGCCCGCCCCGTCGCCGCTGGTCGTGTTACCAGGCAAGGCCCATGTACCTCGGTTCGGCCCGGCGCGCCTCGGCGTCGGGAAGGCGGATGAGGTCGACGATCAGCGGTCCGTCCTCATGGGGCAGCGACGACAGCACCGCCGGATCCCTGGTCCCGACCAGGCACACCTCGGCGTGCTGGAGCACCTCGTCGACGGAGTCCGCGAGCAGCTGCGCGAGATGCGGCAGCCGGTTCTCGATGTACTCGCGGTTCGCGCCGAGCAGCCGGGAGAGGCTCACATTGGCGTCGTAGATCTTGATGTCGTACCCCTTGCCGAAGAGCCTCTCCGCCAGCTCGACGAGCGGGCTCTCGCGGAGGTCGTCGGTGCCGGGCTTGAAGGACAGCCCGAACAGGCCCACCCGGCGCTTGCCGGTGCGCTCGACCATGTCCACCGCGCGCTGCAGATGGTCGGCGTTGGAGGCCAGCACGTGGGAGAGGATGGGCACCGAGACGTCGGCCCGCTGCGCCGCGTGGACCAGGCTGCGCAGGTCCTTGGGCAGGCAGGAGCCACCGAAGGCGAAGCCGGGCCGCAGATAGGCGGGGCTGATGTTCAGCTTGCGGTCGGCCAGGAACACGTCCATCACCTGGTGCGAGTCCACGCCGAGCGCCTGGCACACCGCGCCCAGCTCGTTCGCGAAGCCGATCTTGAGGCCGTGGAACGCGTTGTCCGCGTACTTGACCGCCTCGGCGGTCGGGACCGGCACCCGGAACACCTCGCCGGGCAAGCCCTCGTACAGCGCCGCCACCGCGTCGCCGCTTGCCGGATCGAGCTGGCCGATGACGGTCTTGGGCGGGTCGAAGAAGTCCCGCACGCTCGTGCCCTCGCGCAGGAACTCCGGGTTGACCGCGACTCCGAAGTCCACCCCGGCCGTGCCGCCGGTGCTCTTCTCCAGGATCGGCACCAGCAGGTTCAGGCAGGTCCCCGGAAGCATGGTGCTGCGGAACACGACGGTCTGCCGCCCGCCCCGCTCGGCCAGCGCGGCGCCGATCTGCTCGGTGACCCGCTCCAAGTACGTCGTGCACAGGCTGCCGTTGGGCTCCGAGGGCGTGCCCACGCAGACCAGCGACACCTCGCTGCCCATGATCGCCTCGCGGACGTCGCCGGTG
Source organism: Streptomyces sp. NPDC020996 (assembly GCF_040641355.1). Lineage (NCBI taxonomy): Bacteria > Bacillati > Actinomycetota > Actinomycetes > Kitasatosporales > Streptomycetaceae > Streptomyces > Streptomyces sp. NPDC020996. Next base: position 139,316 of record NZ_JBFADM010000012.1, on the reverse strand, counting down.
GCGCGCAGCGCTCCGGTCCGCACGACCTCGTCGATGAGTTCGCCGATCCGCTCCTCGACCACCGGGGCCTTGCCGTCGTTGACCAGGTCGACCTTCACCTGGTTGACGTCCACCCCGATGACCTCGTGCCCCATGCTGGCCAGGCAGGCGGCTGATACGCAGCCCACGTAGCCGAGCCCGAAAACGCTGACTCTCATGCTCCGTCTCTCCCCCCAGGCAGGCCCCTGCGGCCTGCGGTCCGCGCGCCGGTCGGGCGACCCGCGCGCATCAGTAGGCCCCCTGCCCGTGGAGCACGGCACGCAGCGTCTTCCACAAGATCACCGTGTCCAGGGCGAGCGACCAGTCCTCGACGTACCGCAGGTCGAGGCGGACCGCCTCGTCCCACGGCAGGTCGCTGCGTCCGCTGATCTGCCACAGGCCGGTGAGCCCGGGCTTGACCAGCAGCCGCCGCCGGATGTCCGGTCCGTACGCGGCGGACTCCTCCGGCAGCGGAGGCCGCGGTCCGACGAGTGACATCGATCCGGTGAGCACGTTGAACAGCTGCGGGAGCTCGTCGAGCGAGTACCGGCGCAGCACCGCTCCCACGCGGGTCACCCGCGGATCCCGGCGGACCTTGAACAGCGGGCCCGCGCCCTCGTTGAGGCCGGCCAGTTCGGCCCGTGCCCCGTGGGCCCCGACGACCATGGTGCGGAACTTGACGATGGTGAACTCCCGGCCGTCCTTGCCGACCCTGCGCTGGCGGTAGAACGCCCCACCCCGGCTGTCCGCCAGCACGAGCAGCGCGACGAGCACCATCAGCGGCGCGAAGAGCACCAGCAGGACCGCGGCGCCCACCCGGTCGACGACCTCCTTGATCGCCCGGCGGCCCCCGCTGAAGGTCGGCATGCTGACCCGCAGCAGCGGGATCCCGAGCACCGCGTCGACGTGCAGCCGCGGGCCGGCCACCTCCATCAGCACCGGGGCCACGACCATCTCGGCATCGCTGCCTTCGAGGTTCCAGGCCAGCCGCCGCAGCCGGTCCGGTGACCAGTGCGCGTCCGGCGTGACCGCGACGACGCGGTAGCCGTCGTGGCGGACGTGCTTGGCGACGTCGGACAGCCGGCCGACGACCGGCACTCCGTCCAGCTGGTCGTCGTCGGCCCCGCGACCGTCCGGTGTGCACACCGCGTCCACCCGCCAGCCGAGGTGCGGGAACTTGCGGGTCCGGGCGATCAGGTCGCGCACGGTGGCCGGGCTGCCGGCGGCGAGCACCGGCCTCAGGCATCTTCCTTCCTTGCGCTGTTTGTGGAGCCACAGGCGGAGCAGATACCGCGCGGCCATGGTGACCAGCGCTATCGCGGGGATCGCGACGAAGATCCAGAGCTTGATGTTGCGTGAGGTGAGGGCGATCCCGCCGAGCGCGAGCACGACGGTCGCCGTGAACAGAGAGCGGCCGAGCCGGCGGAATTCCTCTGCCCCCTGGCCGAGCACGGCCGGAGCCCACGACCGGCTCACCGCGAGGGACCCCAGCACCAGCAGCTCGGTGCCGAAAGCGAGAATTCCCCACTTCTCGTGCCAGTTGGCCGCGTCCCGGGCCCCGAAGAAGTCGCCGATCGCGGTCACCACGGAGGCCGTGGCCACGGTATCGCTGGTGATCACAGCATGTCGGTACCGCTGCTCCCAGTCGATCGCGGGCCGGCCGATCGCCCCGTTCGCCAGACGCCCGCGCGCGGGCGGAAACGGGCTGACTTGTCCCCCTTGCCGCACAGAACCCCCCCAGGTCCCCAGTGATTCGACGTGTTCGCCCAACACTGTTCCTCGCCTCGGGAGGCCGCCGCCCCCCGACGCCGCGCTGTCCCTCCCCTTGGGAGGCCCCCGCCCTCCCCTTGCGTGAAATCCCGGCTGTCTCAGAGGTGCTTGGACAACTGGCCCTGGCGGCAGCGGACTTGCCTGCCCTGCCAGGCCCTCTGGGCGCACGGGATCCCGTCGAGACCGCGGGTGCTCCCCGCACCCGATGCCCTCCAGGGCTCCAAGAATTGATCACCCCCACGTCTGGCGCCGGGGAGGTGAATGCTGGCCCTCCGCGGCGCCGGACCTAGATCATTACGGGTCGCCTCGTCTTCGATCAGGAGAAGCATGGTCAATCTAGACCATCGGGGCCGGTATGCGGAGAGGGTTGTGGGTAATTTGTGCTCAAGGTGTGGAGGTGGTTCCGCTGATCGGCGACCGCAGGCGAGTGCGGCGGCGGGCCGGTGCGGGGCGCGGTCTCGGCCACCAGCGGTCAGTCCGTGGGCGGCGGCGGTGGCGTACAGCTCGTCCTTGCCGTGGAAAGGCCCGACGCCCGGAACACGGCCCGCGCCGACTCCTCGTCGATGCGGTGGCCCAGCCGGTCGAGGAGATCGGCGCCCGCGCGCAGCGTCCCGCGCCGCAGGGAGCGGCGGACTCCCGTGTCGAACTCGTGCCAGAGCAGGGGGTTGGCCGCCAGGATCCGGGGATCGAGTTCCAGCCGGTGGCCGTAGACGTCCCGCAGTACCAGGTGGGAGCAGACGCCGTCGCATTGCCGTACGGCGGCCAGGGCATCCGTGCGGACGATGTACCGGCGCCAGGGGGTGCGTGCGGCGAGCCAGCCGGGGCCCGCACTCACCCGCTGGGGGAGCAGGACGGCGCCCAGCGCCACCGACAGGGTCACCCAGAGCAGAACGCGGGGAAGCGTCAGGCTTCCCGCGCACCAGTCCACCAGGAGGCTCAGTCCGCAGAACGTCAGGGCGCAGCTTCCGGCGAGCCGGGCGCTGCCGCGCCAGTGGCGGTCGCCGACGGGGCCTGCGGGTCCGCTCCGACGCATGCCCCTGACGCTAGGCGGCTGCGACGGGCGCGGCGACCGCTGCTTACGGAGCCCTGGCATCGGGGGGTCGAATTCTGACGGGATCCTGACGCCTCCGCCGGAGCCGGTCCTCCGCCGGAGCCGGTCCTCAGCCGGTGTGGACGCGAGGGCGGCGGGCGGGGTCCGGTTCCGCTTCCCGCAGCACCTCGCGGGTGACCGGGGCGACCTCGCCCTGGCCGAAGAGGAAGAAGCGCAGGAAGTTGGCGAACGGGCTGCCCTCGGTCCACTCGAAGTAGATGTGCGGGATGCAGCCGGTGATGTCCCTGGCGTGGAGGAGCAGAGCGGCGAGGGCGTTCGGGATCGAGGCGGAGTGCAGGGTCAGCACGCGGTAGCGGTCGTGCAGCACTTCGCCGTGGACGGTCAGGCCCGCCTCGAATTCGGAAGGGTCGGTGACCGTGACCTCGACGAAGACGAAGTCGTCCCGCTCCGGCATGTCGTTGTCCGCGTGGATCTGCTCGATCTTGTCGCGGTACTCGGCCTTGTCGCGATGGCCGGGCTCGTTGGCGATGAAGCGGAGACGGCGGTGGGCCATGTCCCGGATGAACCGCTCCGCCAGCGGGTCGAGCGTCACGCCGGTCACGCGCAGCTCGAAGGCGCGGGCCAGCCTGGACAGCAGCGAGACCAGCATGATGCCCGCGATGAAGCAGGCACCGATCTTGACGCCGTCCGGGCGTTCGAGGACGTTGACGACGGTCGTGTAGAGGAACACCACGGAGATCACGCCGAACCCGACGGTCCAGCCGTGCTGTCCGGCCTTGCGCGCCGCGATGGTCACCGCGATGGCGGCGGAGCTGATCAGCACCAGCACGCCGGTGGCGTAGGCGCTGCCCTGTTTGTCGACGTTGGCGTCGAAGATCCAGGTGACCAGGAAGGCGATGAGGGTGAAGACGATGACCATGGGGCGGACGGCACGCGCCCAGTGCGGGGCCATGCCGTAGCGGGGCAGGTAGCGCGGCATCAGGTTGAGCAGGCCGGCCATGGCGGAGGCGCCCGCGAACCACAGGATGGCGATCGTGGAGACGTCGTAGACCGTACCGAAGGCGCCACCGAGGTATTCGTGCGCGAGGTAGGCGAGCGCGCGTCCGTTGGCCTGGCCGCCCGCCTTGAACTCCTTCTCCGGGATCAGCACCGTGGTGATGAAGCTGGTGGCGATCAGGAAGGCGCTCATGATCAGCGCGGCGGTGGTGAGCAGCTTCCTCGTGTCGCGGATGCGGCCCGCGGGGTGCTCCTCGGTGTCGCCGGCGTCGCCCCGGACGTGCGGCATGACGGCGACGCCGGTCTCGAAGCCGGACAGGCCCAGGGCGAGCTTCGGGAAGATGACCAGGGCCAGACCGATCATGACGAATATGTTGCCGTGCTGCGCGGTCAGGGCACCGGTCCAGTCGGTGACCAGGTGAGCGGCGGTGAGGACGTGCCACAGGCCGGTGATCACGACGACCACGTTGAGCGCGAGGTAGATGCCGACCAGGGCGACCGCGACGCCGATCGCCTCCAGGAAGCCCTTGAGGAACACCGCACCGAGGAGGGCCACCAGGAAGAGGGTGATGAGCATCTGGTGGCCGTGCAGCGCGCTGGTGAGGTGCGGGTTCTCCACCAGGTGGGTCGACGCGTCCGCCGCCGAGAGAGTGATGGTGATCAGGAAGTCGGTGGCGGCGAAGCCCAGCAGGGTCAGGACGAACAGCTTGCCCTGCCAGAACGACAGCAGCCGCTCCAGCATCGCGATGGAGCCCTCGCCGTGCGGGCTCTCCTTCGCCACCCGGCGGTAGACCGGCAGGGCGCCGGCCAGAGTGACCATGACCAGCACGACGGTGGCGATCGGCGACAGCAGACCGGCGGCCAGGGCCGCGATGCCCGGCTGGTAGCCGAGAGTGGAGAAGTAGTCGACACCGGTCAGGCACATCACCCGCCACCAGCGCTGGCCCTTGTGCGGGGGCTCGGGTACGGCGTGCGGCCCGGTGTGGCCGCCCTGCCGGCCCATGTCCGACAGCCCCTCCAGCATCCACGTCCGCAGGCGGCTGGACGGCGGATGTCCGGTGGTGACCATCGGTGTGCTCTCCTGGCGTACGGCTCAACGGTGCATTTCGGCCATCACGCGGACGGCCGCACCAGCGTAAGCAGAGAGTGACGCACAAGCCCACAGCAGAATGCTCGGCGCGCGCTAGGAAACCGTTAGGGGATTGCCGGGTGCATGCCCGTCACGCGGCAAAAGGGGAGGTCCTCGCGGTTTGCGCCGCTGTTTCGCCATGCGGACTCTCCGGCCGGCCGCCGGACCTGGGGGAGAGACACAGCGTCACGTCATGCGTTCAGTCCTTGTCGTGCTGCGGTCAGGGCGGGCCGGTCCGCGGGCTGCTCGCGTCCGGGTGCTGGGACGGGTGGCGTCCGGGGCGGCCGCGACACCCCCTGCCCACTGCTGCGGGGCGGGGGGCGTAAGGCCTCCGTCAAAATCCCGGGGACCGCCGTAAGAGGGCCGTCAACGGACCTGCTGCCCCGGCCGCGAAGGCGGTTTTCTCTGACCGTCCGTTCCGTCCGCACCTCATTCCAGGAGTCCGCGATGGCCGATCTGGCCTTCGTCGTCACCGTGCTCGCCGGTTTCGCGCTGGTGGCACTCGTCGCCAAGGGGGTGACGAAGCTGTGACCGCCGAGAACGCCGTCGGCCTGGCCACGGCCGTCGCCCTGTTGGGATATCTCGTCCTCGCCCTGCTCTTCCCGGAGAGGTTCTGAGCGCCGACATGGGTCCCGCATTCGCCGGCGTGCTCCAGCTGCTCGCCCTCGTGGGCGCGCTGGCGCTCGTCCACGCCCCCCTCGGCGCCTACTTCGCCCGGGTCTACTCCTCGAAGCGGCACCTGCGCGTCGAGCACTGGATCTACCGGGCCATCGGCGCCGATCCCGACACCCAGATGACCTGGCCCGCCTATCTGCGCGGTGTCCTCGCCTTCTCGGCCGTCGGCGTCCTCTTCCTCTACCTGCTGCAGCGTCTCCAGGGCATCCTGCCCGGCTCGCTCGGCTTCTCCTCGGTCAGCCCGGCGCAGTCGTTCAACACGGCCGTGTCCTTCGTGACCAACACCAACTGGCAGTCCTACTACGGCGAGCAGACCATGGGGCACGTCGTGCAGACCGCCGGTCTGGCCGTGCAGAACTTCGTCTCCGCCGCCGTGGGCATGGCCGTCGCGGTGGCACTGGTGCGCGGTTTCGCCCGCTCCCGCACGGGCGAGCTGGGCAACTTCTGGTCCGACCTGGTGCGCGGCACGCTGCGGATCCTGGTGCCGGGCGCGGCGGTCGCCGCGCTGATCCTCGTCGCCTGTGGGGTCGTCCAGAACTTCTCCGGGATCCACGAGGTCGGCCAGTTCATGGGCGGCTCGCAGGAGTGGAACGGTGGCGCGGTCGCCTCGCAGGAGGCCATCAAGGAGCTGGGAACCAACGGCGGCGGCTATTTCAACGCCAACTCCGCTCACCCGTTCGAGAACCCGACGCCCTTCACCAACCTCTTCGAGATCTTCCTGATCCTGGTGATCCCGTTCTCGCTGACCCGCACCTTCGGCTTGATGGTCGGCAGCGTGAAGCAGGGTTACGCGATCCTCGCCACGATGTTCACCATCTGGCTGGGCTTCGTCGCGCTGATGATGTGGACGGAGTTCGCCCACCACGGCCCGGCGCTGCAGGCGGCGGGCGGCGCGATGGAGGGCAAGGAGGTCCGCTTCGGAGTGGGCGGCTCGTCGATCTTCGCGGTGTCGACGACGTTGACGTCGACCGGCGCGGTGGACTCCTTCCACTCGTCCTTCACCGGCTTCGGCGGCGGGATCGCCATGCTGGGCATGATGCTGGGCGAGATCGCCCCCGGCGGCACCGGCTCCGGCCTCTACGGCATGCTGATCATGGCGGTGATCGCGGTGTTCATCGCCGGTCTCATGGTGGGCCGCACGCCCGAGTACCTGGGCAAGAAGATCGGCGCCCGCGAGATGAAGCTCGCCGCCTGCTACATCCTCATCACCCCCGCCCTGGTGCTGGTCCTCACGGCGGCTTCCATGGCGCTGCCGACCCCGCCGCACTCGATGCTCAACTCCGGTGCGCACGGCCTGTCCGAGGTGCTGTACGCGTTCACGTCCGCCGCGAACAACAACGGCTCGGCCTTCGCCGGCCTGAACGCGAACACCGACTGGTTCAACACGACGACCGGGCTGGCGATGCTCCTCGGGCGCTTCCTGCCCATGATCTTCGTACTGGCGCTGGCCGGCTCGCTCGCCGGGCAGAGGCCGGTCCCGGTGACCGCCGGCACCCTGCGCACCGAGAAACCGCTGTTCACCGGCCTGCTCGTCGGCGCCGTCCTGATCATCACCGGGCTGACGTACTTCCCGGCCCTCGCGCTGGGCCCGCTGGCCGAGGGGCTGGCGTCATGACGATGCGAACGGAAAGCCACGAGGACGCGATGTCCACTCCCACCCTTGCGCCCCACCAGGACGCACCCACCGGGCACAAGCCCGCCGGGGGCCGTGTCGGAGCCGGCCTCTTCGACCCAAGGGCGCTGCTCAAGTCGCTGCCGGAAGCCTTCCGCAAGCTCGACCCGCGGGTGATGGTCAAGTCGCCCGTGATGTTCGTGGTGTGGATCGGCTCCGTGCTGACCACGGTCTTCTCCTTCCAGCACCCGGGCGACTGGTTCGGCTGGACCATCAGCGCCTGGCTGTGGCTGACCGTCGTGTTCGCCAACCTGGCGGAGGCGGTCGCGGAGGGCCGGGGCAAGGCCCAGGCCGACACCCTGCGCAAGGCCAGGACCGACACCGTCGCCCGTCGGCTGCTCACCGACGGCACGTCGGAGGAGCAGGTCCGCGGCACCGCGCTGACCATCGGCGACCTGGTGGTCTGCGAGGCAGGCGACATCATCCCGGGTGACGGTGACGTCGTCGAGGGCGTCGCCTCGGTGGACGAGTCGGCGATCACCGGCGAGTCCGCCCCGGTCATCCGCGAGTCCGGCGGTGACCGGTCCGCGGTGACGGGTGGCACGAAGGTGCTGTCCGACCGGATCGTCATCAAGATCACGACAAAGCCGGGCGAGACCTTCATCGACCGGATGATCAACCTGGTCGAGGGCGCCGCCCGGCAGAAGACGCCGAACGAGATCGCGCTGAACATCCTGCTGGCCTCGCTGACCATCGTGTTCCTGCTGGCCTGCGCCACCCTGCCGCCGCTCGCCGACTATGCTGGCACGCATCTGACGACGGTCGTGCTGGTGGCACTGCTGGTCTGCCTGATCCCGACCACGATCGGCGCCCTGCTGTCCGCGATCGGCATCGCGGGCATGGACCGCCTGGTGCAGCGCAACGTGCTGGCGATGTCGGGCCGGGCGGTCGAGGCCGCCGGTGACGTCTCCACGCTGCTGCTGGACAAGACCGGCACCATCACCCTCGGCAACCGGCGGGCCGCCGAGTTCGTCCCGGTGAAGGGCACCACCGAGGCGGAGGTCGCCGACGCGGCCCAGCTGTCGTCCCTCGCGGACGAGACGCCCGAGGGCCGCTCCATCGTCGTACTGGCCAAGGAGAGGTACGGGCTGCGCGAACGCCACCAGGGCGAGCTCGTCGGCGCCGAGTGGATCGAGTTCACCGCCCAGACCCGGATGTCCGGTGTGGACGTCGACGGGCGCAGGATCCGCAAGGGCGCGGCCGGGTCGGTCGCCTCCTGGGTCGAGGAGAGGGGCGGAACGGTCGCCGCGGACGCGGACGGCACGGCCGGCCGCATCTCCGAGGCCGGTGGCACCCCGCTGCTGGTCGCCGTCCACGACGACAAGGGCGCCCGCGTGCTCGGCGTCGTCCACCTCAAGGACGTCGTCAAGCACGGCATGCGGGAGCGGTTCGAGGAGCTGCGTCGCATGGGCATCAGGACCGTGATGATCACGGGCGACAATCCGCTGACCGCGAAGGCGATCGCCGAGGAGGCGGGCGTGGACGACTTCCTCGCGGAGGCCACGCCCGAGGACAAGATGGCTCTCATCAAGCGGGAGCAGGCGGGCGGCAGGCTGGTCGCGATGACCGGTGACGGCACCAATGACGCGCCGGCCCTGGCCCAGGCGGACGTCGGCGTGGCGATGAACACCGGTACGTCGGCCGCCAAGGAGGCCGGCAACATGGTCGACCTCGACTCCGACCCGACGAAGCTGATAGAGATCGTGGAGATCGGCAAGCAGCTCCTCATCACTCGCGGCGCGCTGACGACGTTCTCCATCGCCAACGACGTCGCGAAGTACTTCGCGATCATCCCGGCGCTGTTCGCGGCGGTCCACCCGGGCCTGGACAAGCTGAACATCATGCAGCTGTCCTCGCCGGACTCCGCGATCCTGTCGGCCGTCGTCTTCAACGCGCTGATCATCGTCGCGCTGGTGCCGCTCTCCCTGAAGGGCGTGCGCTACCGGCCGATGAGCGCCGACAGGATGCTCCGGCGCAATCTCGTCCTCTACGGCATCGGCGGACTGATCGCGCCCTTCATCGGCATCAAGATCATCGACCTGCTCGTCTCCCTCATCCCCGGGCTGTGACTTCTCAAAGGCGTGCTGATCACCATGAACAACTCCGTAACGAACACCGCCCGGTTGCTCGGGGCGGGCCTGCGCGCTCTTCTCGCGCTGACGCTGGTCACCGGTGTCGTCCACCCGCTGGTCGTCACCGGCATCGCCCAGGGGCTGTTCCACGGCAAGGCCAACGGCTCCGCGGTCGAGGCGCACGGCAGGGTCGTCGGATCGTCCCTCATCGGGCAGTCGTACAACCTGCCGCTGAAGAAGGGCCAGGACACCCCGGACCCGGACCTGAAATGGTTCCAGGGCCGCCCGGCCAACGGGCTCGGCCGCAACAGCCTCAACACCCGGTACAAGCTGATCCTTTCCGGTGCCACCAACCTGTCCGCCGATGACAGGACCCTCATCGAGCAGGTGCAGGCCGCCAAGGCCGCGGTGGTCCGGGACAACTCCGTGTCCGGATACACCGTCAAGGCATCGGACGTCCCCGCCGAAGCCGTCACCTCATCGGGCTCCGGCCTCGACCCGGACATCTCCCCGGCCTACGCCGAACTCCAGGTCCGCCGCGTCGCCGCGCGCAACGGCCTGTCCGCCACACGGGTGGAGAAGCTGGTCAGGGACCACACAACGGGCCGTACCCTGGGCTTCATCGGCGAGCCCCGGGTCAACGTCCTGGAACTCAACATCGCGCTCGAGGACCTCGTGTCGAAGCACTGAGGGCCTCGGGCATCCGCACGGCGGCCGACGGCCCGGAAGGCATGCCGGGTTCCGTCGGCTCCCGCCGCCATGGAGCCTGCCGCGCTCGCAGCGAGGACGGCACGACGTACGACAGGAAAGGCACAGCCATGACCCGGGTGCTCGTGGTGGAGGACGACCCGCAGCTCGTCCGGGCCCTCGTCATCAACTTGCAGGCACGTCACTACGGCGTGGACGCCGCCCCCGACGGGGCCACCGCACTCCGGCTCGCCGCCGCGCGTCAGCCCGACGTGATCCTGCTCGACCTCGGTCTGCCCGACATGGACGGCGTCGACGTCATCAAGGGCCTGCGGGGCTGGAGCCGGGTGCCGATCCTGGTGTTGTCCGCCCGGCAGGCGTCCGACGAGAAGGTGGCCGCGCTGGACGCCGGGGCCGACGACTACGTCACCAAGCCCTTCAGCATGGACGAACTGCTGGCCCGGCTGCGGGCCGCCGTCCGGCGGACCGAGGAAGCGCCGATCACCCCCGAGACCGCCCTGGTCGAAACGGAGGACTTCCACATCGACCTGCTCGCCAAGAAGGTCGTCCGGGACGGGCGGGACATCCGGCTGACCCCTACCGAGTGGCACCTGCTGGAGATCCTGGTGACCAATCCGGGCCGGCTGATCACGCAGAAGTACCTCCTCCAGGAGGTGTGGGGCTTTCCCCAGAGCAACAAGACCAACTATCTGCGCGTCTACATGGCCCAGTTGCGCCGCAAACTGGAGACGGACCCCTCCCACCCCCGCTACCTGATCACCGAGCCCGGCATGGGCTATCGCTTCGAGGGCTGACATGGCGCGCGGCAAGCTACGGATCTACCTCGGCGCGGCCCCCGGCGTCGGCAAGACCTACGCCATGCTGTCGGAGGCACACCGCCGCATCGAGCGGGGCACCGACTGCGTGGTCGCCTTCGTCGAGCACTATCACCGGCCACGCACCGAAGTGATGCTGCACGGCCTGGAGCAGGTGCCGCGCAAGGAGATCGAGTACCGGGGAAGCGTCTTCACCGAGATGGACGTCGACGCCGTCCTGCGGCGTGCCCCCGCCGTAGCCCTGGTCGACGAACTCGCCCACACCAACGTCCCCGGTTCCCGCAACACCAAGCGCTGGCAGGACATGGAGGAACTGCTCGCCGCCGGCATCGACGTCGTCGCCACCGTCAACATCCAGCACCTGGAGTCGCTCGGCGACGTGGTGGAATCGATCACCGGGGTGCGGCAGCGGGAGACCGTCCCCGACGAGGTCGTACGCCGGGCCGACCAGATCGAACTGGTCGACATGTCACCGGAGGCGCTGCGGCGGCGCATGGCGCACGGCAACATCTACCGGCCGGACAAGGTCGACGCGGCCCTGTCCAACTACTTCCGGCCCGGGAACCTGACCGCGCTGCGGGAACTGGCGCTGCTGTGGGTGGCCGACCGGGTCGACGAGTACCTGAAGGAGTACCGCAGCGAACACCACGTCACGACCATCTGGGGCTCGCGTGAGCGGATCGTGGTGGGCCTGACCGGCGGCCCCGAGGGACGCACCCTGATCCGGCGGGCCGCACGGCTGGCGGAGAAGGGCGCCGGCGGTGAGCTCATGGCCGTCTACATCTCCCGCAGCGACGGCCTCACCGCCGCCTCCCCGGAGGAACTGGCCCTTCAGCGCACCCTGGTCGAGGACCTCGGCGGCAGCTTCCACCACGTCGTCGGCGACGACATCCCGGCCGCCCTGCTCGACTTCGCCCGGGGCGCCAACGCCACCCAGGTCATGCTGGGTGTCTCCCGGCGCAAGAACTGGCAGTACGTCTTCGGCCCCGGAGTCGGCGCCACGGTCGCCCGCGAGTCCGGCCCCGATCTCGACGTCCATCTCATCACGCACGACGCGGCGGGCAAGGGCCGCGGACTGCCGATGGCGCGCGGAGCGCGCCTGGGACGGTCCCGGGTCATCTGGGGCTGGCTCGTCGGTCTGCTCGGCCCCGCCCTGCTCGCCGGGCTCCTCATCGGCGCCACCGCGGACATCGGCCTCGCCAACGACATGCTGCTGTTCCTGGCTCTGACGGTGGCGGCGGCCCTGCTGGGCGGGCTCCTCCCGGCGCTGGCCTCGGCGCTGGCCGGCTCCTTGCTGCTCAACTGGTACTTCACCCCGCCCACGCACACCCTGACGATCGCCGACCCGCAGAACATCCTCGCCATCGCGATCTTCGTCGGCGTCGCCGTGTCGGTGGCCTCGGTGGTGGACCTCGCCGCCCGCCGCACCCATCTGGCCGCGCGCCTGCGTGCCGAGTCGGAGATCCTCTCCTTCCTCGCCGGACACGTCCTGCGCGGCGAGACCACGCTGGAGGCGCTGCTGGAACGGGTCCGCGAGACCTTCGGCATGGAATCGGTGGCCCTGCTGGAGCGAACCGGCGAGACCGCTCCCTGGACCTGCGCCGGCAGTGTGGGACCCTGGCCCGCGAAGATCCCGGAGGACGCGGACGTCGACGTCCCCGTCAGCGACCACATGGCACTGTCGCTGCGCGGCCGGGTGCTGCCCGCCGCCGACCGCCGGGTACTGGCCGCGTTCGCCGCGCAGGCCGCCGTCGTCCTGGAACGCCGGCGCCTGCAGCTGGAGGCCGACCGGGCCAAGGAACTGGCCGAGGGCAACCGCATCCGCACCGCTCTGCTCGCCGCCGTCAGCCACGACCTGCGCACCCCGCTCGCCGGCATCAAGGCCGCCGTGTCCTCACTGCGCTCCGACGACGTCGAGTGGTCCGAACAGGACCAGGCGGAGCTCCTGGAGGCCATCGAGGAAGGCGCCGACCGGCTCGACCATCTCGTCGGCAACCTGCTGGACATGTCCCGCCTGCAGACGGGCACGGTGACCCCCATCATCCGCGAGACCGACCTCGACGAGGTCGTGCCCATGGCACTCGGCGGCGTGCCCGAGACGGGCGTGGAGCTCGACATCCCCGAGACGCTGCCCATGGTCCACGTCGACCGGGGCCTGCTGGAGCGAGCCGTCGCCAACATCGTCGAGAACGCCGTCAAGTACAGCCCGGCGGGCGAAAAGGTCCTCGTGTCGGCGAGCGCCCTCGCCGACCGGGTCGAGGTACGGGTCGTCGACCGCGGCCCCGGCGTCCCGGACGAGGCGAAGGACCGCATCTTCGAAGCCTTCCAGCGGTACGGCGATTCGCCCCGCGGTCTCGGCGTCGGCCTCGGCCTGGCCGTCGCGCGCGGCTTCGCCGAGGCCATCGGCGGCACGCTCACCGCCGAGGACACGCCCGGCGGCGGCCTGACCATGGTCCTCGCCGTGCCGACGGCCCCGGAACGGCGACCGGAACACCAGGACCTGCCGACGGCGTCCACGTCCTGAAGACCTCGGGCGCCCGCCGGCACGGTCTCACGGTCGGCGATGCGAGGGGGTTGACCGTGGTGCGTGGCCTCGTTAACTTTCGAGACGTCTGCCACTCGGACACCGTTCGTGATGTCGAACGCGTTCGTGCCTTGCCGAGCCGCTGAGCGCAGGCCGGGCGACATCCGAACAGCACCTCTCGTAGAAAACGGCACGTGTGTAGTCGTTCCGGCCCGTGGGAGCGCTCCCATAAGTCGGAGCAGGACCAGCAGCCAAGAGGAGGGGACATGACGCAGAGTCGGAACGAGCCCGTGAGCGGGGAGCGGAGAGCGCCGAGCCGGAGGGCCGTCCTGGCGACGATGGGGGCCCTGCCCGTGCTCACGGCCGCGGCATCGGTCGTGGGGGCTTCCGACGCCGCGGCCTCCGGTGCCGCGGCCGTGCCGGCCGCCGCCGCGGCGGTCGTCGATCCGTCGGCGACGCGGCAGACGATCCGGGGCTTCGGCGGCATGAGCCACGCGGCCTGGGCCGGCGACCTGACGGCGGCCCAGCGGGACACGGCGTTCGGCACCGGCGACGGACGGCTGGGGTTCTCCCTGCTGCGGATCCCCGTGCCCGAGGATCGGGCCAACTGGAGCCGCGATCTGGCGACGGCGAAGCGCGCGGCCGAGCTCGGGGTGAGCGTCATCGCGTCGCCGTGGAACCCTCCCGCCTCCATGGCCGAGACCTTCGTCCGCGGCAGCCAGACCAACGCGCGACGTCTCAGGTACGACATGTACGGCGCCTATGCCCAGCACCTGAACGACTTCACCACGTACCTGCGGAACAACGGGGTGAACCTGTACGGCATATCCGTGCAGAACGAGCCCGACTACGCCTACGACTGGACGTGGTGGACCCCCACCGAAATGGTCCGGTTCCTGCGGGAGAACGCCGGCTCGATCGGCACCAGGGTCATCGCGCCGGAGTCCTTCCAGTACCTCCGGAGCACGACGGACCCGATCCTCAACGACCCGGCGGCGCTCGCCAACGTGGACGTGATCGGCACCCATCTCTACGGCACGCCGTTCGCCAACTTCCCCTACCCCCTCTTCCAGCAGAAGGGCGCGGGCAAGGAACTCTGGATGACGGAGGTCTACTACCCCAACAGCACGGATTCGGCGGACCTCTGGCCCCAGGCGCTCGACGTGGGGGAGCACCTCCACCACGCCATGGTGGAGGGCGGGTTCCAGGCGTACATCTGGTGGTACATCCGGCGCAGTTACGGCCCGATGCGCGAGGACGGCAACATCAGCAAGCGCGGCGCCATGATGGCGCACTTCGCCAGGTTCGTGCGGCCCGGGTATGTGCGGGTCGAGGCGACGGCGCAGCCGGCGTCGAACGTCTACGTGTCGGCGTACCGGGGCGACGGCTCCACGGTCGTCGTCGCCGTCAACAAGGCGACCGCCGCGGTGAGTCAGCAGTTCACCCTGGCGAACAGCACCGCGTCCACCGTCTCGTCCTGGCTGACCGACGCGAGCAGGAACGTCGCGCCCCAGGGCACGACCGGCGTGTCGAACGGCTCCTTCACCGTCTCGCTTCCCGCTCGGAGCGCGATGACGTTCGTGGTCCGCTGATCCGCTGATCCGGACCACCGGATGACGGCACCGCGTCAGAGGTCCAGGGCTTCGGCGCGGTGCCGGAGGGTGGTCAGGGGCTCGGAGGTGGCGAGGGCCGCGGCGTGGCCGGGGGGTGCCGGGAGGTCGGTCAGCCAGGGGGCGGAGCGGGGCCGGTCGGGGACGCGCGGCGCGGTGGCCCGGGGACCGGCGACGTCGACCAGGACGGGCGGGGCGGCAAGGCCGTGCCCGGTGAGCTTGATGGCGGCTTCCTTGCGGGCCCACGCGGTGAGGAAGGCGGACCTGCGGGCCTCGGCGGGGAGCCTGAGGTGGGCGCGGTGCTCGGCGGAGGTGAGGGCGGTACGGGCGAGACCCTCCACGTCGCGGTGCGGGCCGACGGTGTCCAGGTCCGCGCCGACCCGCCCCGAACCGACCACGGCGATCAGGAGCCACTCCTCGGAGTGGGAGACCGAGTAGTCGAAGGGAGCGCCGGGGACGCGGGGCCGGCCGTGCGAGGGGTGGTCGCAGCGCTCGCAGCGGCGGACCGGGCGGACGGTCTCCGGGGGGACGCCGAGGTAGCGGGCGGTGACGAGGCGTTGCGCGGCGCGGGAGGTCACCAGCGAGGCGCCGGAGGGCGTGGCGCCGAGCACGGTGAGACGGTCGCGTTCCCGGGGGGACAACAGCGGTATCCAGGAAGGACGGTGGCGGACAGTCAGAAACCACAGGTCGCAGACGCCGGGGGCCGGCGGGGCGAGCGGGGCCGGCGGAGCGGTGGTGGCGCGCGCGGTGGTGGCGAGGGCGCTGGCGGTGAGGGCGGGCCCGGAGGTCATGGAGTGTCCTGGGGTGGCGGGCGCTGGGCACGAGTGCCGGGCGGCCGCCCGGGCGCGGGGTGGCCGGGGCGGTCGGCGGCGGCAGGGAACCGAGCAGGTGGGCGACGGCCGCGGCGAGCTGCGGGTCGGGGTGCGGGAGGTCCGGTCCGGCGGGCGGCAGCTCGACGGTGATGTCGGGTTCCACCCCGCGGTTCTCCAGGCCCGCTCCGACACCGGTGAGGTGGTAGCAGAACTCCGGCTGGGTGGTGAGGGTGCCGTCGACGAGACGGTGCCGGGGCCAGGTGGCGATGGCGCCTCCCCAGGTGCGGGTGCCGATCAGCGCCCCCAGGCCGCGGGCGCGCGCCTCGAAGTCGTTCGCGTCGAAGCGGTGTCCGACGACGCGGAGCAGGTAGCCGGGGCGGCGGGTCTCCATCAGGTCCCCGGCGCCGACCTCGTCGAGGCGACGGCGCAACGCGGAGACGCAGAACTGGATCTGGCCCCGGGCGGTGGCGGGCGGCTCGGCGAGGAAGATCGGTTGACCTTTTTCCGCAGTCATTTCCAGCCACATAACCAGGGATCACTGTCGGACGAAAGGCTCCGATCACGCTGAGCTACGCGAGTAGATCAGCCACCGTGCGCCAGGCTGGCGCTGAGCGGGCACGGCGCGTTCCGGCCATGTCCTGGGACGGCACGTCTCCTCACCCCGTGTCACGGCTTGACCTTGACACGGTGACAGGGTGTCCCCTGAATTGCAGGAGGTGGTTTCGATCAACCCGAGAAACAGAACCCCGCAGAACGACCGCGTGGCCGACACCCTGAGCGCCGGGGACCCGTCGGTCCGGCTCCAGGCGGCCCTGGCGGCCGGCTCGCACCCCCACCCCGGCTTCCTGGAGACGCTCGTCGAGCGGTGCGCGGTCGAGCCGGACTTCTTCGTGCGGGACATGCTGTCCTGGGCGCTGACCCGCCTCTCGCCGGAGATCACCCTGCCCCGGCTGCGCCGTGAACTCGACTCCGGGCGCGCTCAGGCCCGCAGTCAGGCGCTGCACACGCTCTCCAAGATCGGCGACAGGAGCGCCCGGTCCTGGATCACGCGCGACCTGCTGCGCGACGCCGACGACGAGGTCGCGCGGACCGCGTGGCGCGTCGCGGTCGCCCTCGCGCCCGAGGACGAGGACGAGAGGAAGGACCTGGCCGACGAACTGGCCGGGCAGCTCGGCCGCGGCGACCGCGGTCTGCGGCTGAGCCTGAGCCGGGCCCTCGTCGACCTCGGCGACGTGACCGGGCCCGCCCTGGAGAAGGCCGCGGCGAGCCCCGACCCGGAGACGGCCGCGCACGCCCGTGCCACCGAGCTGCTCCGGCGGCACCCGGAGACGGGTTTCGACGCGGCCGTCGACGCGGCGAAGCGAACCGTCGCACTCGGCCCGGAACGAGCCGCTGCCGCCGCGGAGACCATGGAGACCGGACGTTGCTGATCGGCGAGGTGGCCCGCCACTCCGGGGTGAGCCCCCGGATGCTCCGGCACTACGACGCCCTCGGCCTGGTGCGGCCGACAGGTCGTACCGTCGGCGGCTACCGCGAGTACTCGGACGAGGACGTCCGTAGGATCTTCCACGTGGAGAGCCTGCGGTCCCTCGGGCTCTCGCTCAAGCAGATCGGGCGCGCCCTGGAGGACCCGGACTTCACGCCGTCCGCCCTGATCAGCGACCTCATCCGGTGGACCGAAGACCGATTGGCGCGGGAGCAGGAGCTCCTGGATCGGCTCCGCGCCGTCGACGCGTCGGTGCCCACCGGCTGGCAGGACGTCCTGCGCATCGTCGAACTCATGCAGGGGCTGAACTCGACCAGTGCCGCGCGCAGGCAGCAGACCGTCCTGGCCCGGCCGGAGGGTACGGAGGCGCCCGCCGAGTTGCTGGCCGGTGCGGTCCTGGCCGAATCCGACCCCAACGTGGCCGGCGCCCTGCGCTGGGCGCTCGCCCGGGCGGGCGGCGACGGCGTGGCGGCACTGGCCGCCGGCACGCGGTCGGAGGACGCCGGCATCCGGCGGCGCGCGGTGCTGGCGATCGCCGAGATGGCCGAGGCGCCGGGTGCGGCCGAGCTGCTCGCGGACGCGCTGGGGGACCCGGACCCGACGGTACGCAGGCACGCCGCACTGGCGTTGGGCAGGCGCGGCGTGACCGAGACCGTACCGACGCTGGTCGGCATGGTGGTCGAGGGCACCAACGACGTCGAAGCGGCGGAGATCCTGGGAACGCTGTCCCAGGACCCCGAATGCGCGGACCGGATCACCGCCGCGCTGGCCGGCGAACTCGCCGCCCCCACCGCGGACTCCGCGACACGCATCCGTCTGACGCAGTCCCTGGTCGAGCTGCCGCGCCCCGCCGCGCGTGATGTCCTGCGACGGCTGGCCCACGACGACGACCGCGCCGTCGCCCGCGTGGCCGCGGCCTTCGTCACGGCCGAACGTGATGCCGGCCGGGTCAGTCGCTCAGACGACCGCTCCTGACCGCCGCCACGAAGGACGACCACCCACCGGCCGGAAACACCAGCACCGGCCCGTGCGGGACCTTGCTGTCCCGCACCGGAACGACGGCGTCGAGATCGTCGCAGACCTCGACGCAGGCACCACCGTCCTGGTTGCTGTAGCTGCTCTTACGCCAAGATGCGGCACTCAGGTCGATGGATCGCACGTCGCTTCCTCCAACATCCGCAGGATGACCTTGCGCGACTCCGTCGGGGTGAGCGCCAGGTCGCGCACCGCATCGTACGTCTTCTGCAGACGTACAACCTGACCGGCATCCTCGATGAGTTCGCCCCAGTATCCATTCTCCGTATACGCCACGGTTCTCCCCTGCGGAAGGAGCAGATACCAGACGTCCACCCCCAGCAGACCATGCAACCCAGCGCTCTGCAGGAGCACTTGGACGGTGACGTTCGGGCGCTCCGTGACTTCCCTCAGGTACTCCAGTTGCCCCCGCCACTCTCCCGCGTCCCGCAATGGCGTCCGCAGCACCGCCTCCGACAGGATCGTCCGGAACGGCGGCGCATCCTCCCCCTCCAGCAGCTCCCGCCGCCCCATCCGGGCCTCGACCTGCTGCTCCAGTTCCTTCCCCTTCAACCCACCGGCGGCCAGCACCTCACGCGCGTACCCCGGCGTCTGCAACAGTCCTGGCAGGACGCTCACCGCGAAGTGCCACAGGCTCACCGCCTCCGCCTCCAGCGCCATGTACCGCCGGTACCGCTCCCGGAACTGCGTATGGTCCCCGGCGGCCAACTCCCAGAGGGCGAGCAGCAGTCCGGGCGTGCCGTAGTGGGTGTCGAGGGCCTGGACGACCTCCGGGCTGCCCAGCGTCTCGCCCTTCTCCATCTTGCCGAACAGGGACCAGTCCCAGCCCAGCCGTTCCCCGAGCTGCCGCAGGCTGGTCCCGCTGCCCGCCCGCAGCGTTCTCAGCTCCTCGGCGAAGCGCTGACGTGGTTCCTGGCTGCGGCCGGTGACGACGCGACGCTGCGGCATACGGCTGGCTCCCCTCCGAGAGGCTCAGATGGACGGTGTGGAAGATGTGGAACGACCGTCGGGGCAAGAGGAACCACGAACCCGTTGCACAGCTCGGCCGCCCGGATCCCGGCGCGCCTCCGTAACGCCCTTGCCACGCAGCGTAATTCACGCAGCGCAGCAGGGGTGTGGAATCCTCACAACTGGACCGACAAGGACGACGATGCGGCGAGCCGTGGCTGCGGGAAACCTCCCGACGGCCCGTCAGGAAGCGATCGAGCCGGCCAGGGTGTTCGAGAGCCCCCGTCCCGAAATTCCCGCGTTGCGCCGAAAGCGCGGAGATGGCCTCGGCACTGCCATCGTCCGACGGGGCGGGGTCGCAGTATGCAAGAGCAGGAGTGGATCGAACGCGCGGGAGAGCTCTTCGAAGCAGCGATGTTCGGCGGGGACGCGTCCGCGCCGGACCGGTCCGATGACATGCTGGACGCGATCGAGGCGCCGCTCTGCATGGCGCGGGGCAAGATACTGCACGTCCGTTTCCTGAACGACCGCGAAGAGAACAGCCAGGAGCTGGTGCTGTTTGAGCGCGCGGCCGAGTTGTACGAGCGGCTGGGGGACGCGTCGGGTGAGGCGGACGCATTGTTCTGGGTCGGCTGCTGGCATCAGGTGGTCAAGGGCGACGGCGTCACCGGCAGGCCGTACTTCGAGCGGTCGTACGAGCTGGCGAAGGCCGTCGACGACCGGATGACGATGTCCTATGCGATTCGGCATTTCGCCTTCGCCGACAAGGAAGGGGGCCGCTTCGATCAGGCCCGCGAGCGGTTGAACGAATCGGTGACGCTGCGCCGGGAGATCGGCTTCCGGGCCGGGGAAGCGGCTGGCCTGGTGGCGCTGGCCTACCTCGTGGCCGAAACCGGCGACCGGTCGGCGGCGTTCCACCACCTCGACGAGGCCGAGTCGGTCGCCGAGAGCTGCGGTGCCAAGGCCGTGTCGGGGTGGATCGAGCAAGCCCGCACGCTCATCCGCTCCTAGGTTCTGGCCCCGGCAGCCCGTTCCGCGAGGCGCGCCTCGGTGCCGAACGCCGGGTCCGCGCATCCTGGGCGCCGAGGAGTGCCCCGCGGCCTGGTCCCGGGGGGCGTCCGCCGAGGGCGGTCTGCTGCACGCACTGGACGAGGGGGAGTTCCGGGCGATGCAAGCGCCGCCACCGTCCTGGTTGTACGCCACGGTTTCCTGTCGGAAGGAGCAGGTCCCGGACGTCCGCCCAACTGGCGGCCGGCCGCCCTGCTTGCCCCTGCGGACGGCGGTGCACGTCCCGGGCGCCCAAAACCGCGAACGGCTCGTCCAGAAATGCGGCAGCGGGGTCGGCCGGGACCGGCGGGCGCCGGGTGAGAAGACGATCACTCTCCAGGAAGGAGGCGCCGACGGACGGAAGGCGCTCGGACACCGAAGACTGACGGGTCGACCCCGCTACGGACCATACTGATGCACCTTCGAAGTTGTTGCAAGTAATTCGCAACAAGGGCATAGGCTGTCCCCGGACGATCACCCACCCGGAAAGGGGTCGTGCCTGATGGGCACCTACGCGCTTCCCGACCTGCCCTACGACTACGCCGCGCTGGAGCCGGCCATCACCGGGCAGATCCTGGAACTGCACCACGCCAAGCACCACGCCGCCTACGTCAAGGGTGCCAACGACGCCCTGGAACAGATCGCCGAGGTCCGCGACAAGGACCAGATCACGCCCACTTCGCTGGTCGGGCTGGAGAAGACCTTCGCCTTCAACCTCTCCGGCCACGTCCTGCACTCGATCTTCTGGCAGAACCTCTCCCCGGACGGCGGCGACCGTCCCGACGGCTCCCTCGCCGACGCCATCGACGAACACCTCGGTGGCTTCGAGGCGTTCAAGAAGCAGCTCACCGTCGCGACGACGTCCGTCCAGGGCTCCGGCTGGGGTGTGCTCGCCTGGGAGCCCCTCGGCAAGCGCCTGATCGTGGAACAGGTCTACGACCACCAGGGCAACGTCGGCCAGGGCAGCACCCCGCTGCTGGTCTTCGACGCCTGGGAGCACGCCTACTACCTGCAGTACAAGAACGTCCGCCCCGACTACGTCACCAAACTGTGGGACCTGGTCAGCTGGGAAGACGTCGCCGCCCGGTTCGCCGCGGCAGCCAGTACCTGACCGACGGCACCGGAGACCACCGGACCCCACGGGCCGGGAAGCCCACTGCGCCTCCCGGCCCGCCCCGCCTCCTCGACCGGGCTGCGCAACCGACATTCCTCGTGCACGGGATGCGCATCCCGGTCAGCCATGACCCCCCGCCGGAGGTTGCCTCTCATGAACGTGGCCGAGGCCGTGCAAGCGTGGATCCACGGCTGGACCGTTTCGCGTGGCGCGGCTGTCCCTGTCCCCACTCCCTGGGGTTTCACCGTTGACGTCGGCCTCCCCGGGCACGTCGTGCGCCACGTACTGTCGGCTCCGGACGAAACGGCCGTTGCAAGATCACCGAGAACACGACCGCACCCGGCATATGGCTGAAAGCGCCCGCGCCACCGGAAACGCTCGACCCTGGCTCGGGCCCGGCTGGTCCCTCGCCGGCGGACGCGGTTACCTGATGTCCACCACGCTGGGCTCCGCCCATGCGGAGGCGCCACCAGCGACCGCCGACGGCTACCGGCTGGACACCTGGACCCGGGCAGGCGTCGCCCGAGCCCTGGTCCGCACCGTCGACGGTGCCTTCGCCGCGCGCGGTCAAGTCGCCATCACCGGGCGTGCTTTCGTCGTCGATCAGGCCGAGACCGACCCCGCTCATCAACGCCGCGGTCTGGGAAGCCTGGTGATGCAGGCGCTCGTCAACATCGTTGCGGAACAGGGGGCTGTGGCAGGCGTCCCGGTCGCGACACCGGAGGGCCGGGCTCTGCACGAGACGGTGGGATGGCGTGTGTTGGCTCCGCTGACCGGCGCCATGCGAAGCTGAGTCATGCTTTCCGATGGGCCGTCAGGCCGCCGGCCCGTACAGCCGCCGGGGGAGCGGCTGTACGGAGCATTCCCGAGCTGTGCGCACTGGTTGTGTGAGGGCGCGTTCGAGGCGCCAGTGGCGGCGCATCGCAAGGTTGCGTGACCCGCCCTGTCAGCAGGCTTGCCCGCCTCAGTGGAACTCGTGGACCACCTGGATCTCACCGACAATGTGGGCGTTGAAGTCGTCCAGTTCCTCGGCGGGGACCCAGAGTTCGAGGATTGTCCGCCCGCCCGCCTGTTGGACGGGATACCGGCTCAAGAACTCCGACTCGACCTCGAAACGAGTGACGAAGCCGGCGCCATCGTGCTTCACGTTCCAGTCCCGCGCGATCCTGATCGCGTAGTCCTCGTTGAGGACCGGGTAGAAGATCGGCTGCTCGGGCAGCCGGGGCGGCCACGCGCGCCAGTTCAGCTCCCGGACCAGGTCCAGCTCCTTGGGGCCGGTAGGGCGCCACAGGGTCGTCGTCGCTTGCCGGCTGGTCATGTGCGTCGCCCTCTGAACGTCGGCCGCTGGTACGGCGGGTCGGGAGACCGGACGATACCGGCACCGCGAACCAGGCAGCCACGACGGCATGCGGCCGGCCCCCTCCGAGACCCTCGCGCGGACGGCGTAGAAGGCGTGGAAGGTGTGGAACGACCTCCGGAGCACGGGGAAGCATGAACTCGTCCACATTCTGGCCGACCGGATCCCGCCTCATTGTGGTGACACCCGGACTACGCAGCGTAATTCTCCCAGCGCGGCCGGGGCACGGAATCCGATCCGCAGCACTGACCGACGAGGACGCTCATGCCCCCCACACCGCACCACCCGCACAGCACGACGAGCACCAGCACGACCGGCACCACGACCACGACCGTGCAGGAGGCCCTCGCCGCCCGTGACGCCCTCGCCTACGCCCTCAGTCAGGCAGGCATCCAGCTCCCCGCGATGGACATCCGGACTCCGTGGGCGGACGACCACGAGGGCGACATCCGGTACGCCCTCGTCCACCTCGGGGTGTGTTCCGCGCCCGTGGCGCTCATGCTCGCGGACGTGATCCTGAAGGGGATCGGCAAGTGACCCAGGGCGGCGGCGAAGTACCGGGCGTCGGCGAGGCCGTCCGCGACACCGCGCGCGACCGGGTCGGGAGGGTCACGGGGCACGAAGGCCCCTGCCTCCACATCCGGCCGCTCGGCGGTGGCCCCGCATGGGACGCGGACCCGCGCGACGTCCGGACCCTGAGTCAGGACGAGCTGCTGAGCGCCCTGGTGGCCGAGGCCAACGCCCGCAGCAGACAGGGCAGCCCGTGACGGAGCCGCCCCGGCACCGCAGCGGGCGCGTCGGCCGGGGCGTCACCCCGCGGCAGCGGGTGATCCGGCGATGCCCGGGGTGTCCGCGTTGCCCGGCGCGCCCGGGAGCCCGCCCGCGAGAAGGGTGTGCGGGGCCGTCGGCGTCCGGGCCGCGGTTCGGGGCGGGCTGCCGTCACGGCGGTCAAGGCGGTCAGAGTCTTCATGGCGGTCAGAGTCGTCATGGCGGTCATGGCGGTCATGGCGGTCATGGGGGTCACGGCGGTCACGGCGGTCGAGGACCGTCCGCAGGGAGCGGAAGTCGTGGGGTCTGCCGGCCGCCACGGCTCCCACGGGGCGTCCGTCCGCGGTCGCCAGGGCGGCGAAGTCGAAGTCGGCGATGTCGCCCTGCACCGCCAGGGAGTCAACGTCGGTGAAATGCCCCGCGATCTGCAGCATGACGCCGTACTGCTCGGTCCACGACCACGGCACCGCGGTGAACGGCGTCCCGGCGCCGAGCATGTTCCGCGCGACGGCGGCGGCGTGCTGCTGGGCGTGGTTCCACTGCTCGACGCGCATCCGTCGTCCGAGGTGCGGGTCGGGATACCGGGCCACGTCCCCCGCCGCGAAGACGTGCGGGTCGCTGGTCCTGCCGAGGGCGTCGACGAGAATGCCGTCTTCCACGTCCAGGCCCGCCCGGGCGGCCGGCTCGACGTCGGGCCGCAGGCCGGCGGCGACCAGCACCGTGTGCGCCGTCCACCTCCTTCCGTCCCGCGCGGTCGCGACGAGCGTGCCGTCCTGGCGGGCGAGTCCGGTGAGCGTGACCCCGGTGTGGACCCGGGTTCCGTGGGCGCGGTGCAGTTCCAGCACGGCGTGGCGCAGACGGGCGGGCAGCACCCGGCGCAGGGGTTCCGCCCCGGCTTCCAGGACGGTGACGTCGAGGCCCGCCGCCCGGGCGCTCGCGGCGGCCTCCAGGCCGAGCAGTCCCGCGCCGATGACCAGCAGCGGGCCGCCGGACTCCAGGTCGGCGCGGAGCGCGGGCACGTCGCCGAGGCCGCGCAGGGTGTGCACATGCTCGTCCCCGGCGGCGTACGGCAGGGTGCGGGCGCGTCCGCCGGTCGCCAGCAGCAGCCGGTCGTACGGCAGCCGGCTTCCGTCGGCGCATTCCAGGACGCCGCCGGCGATGCCCGTGACCTTGGTGCCGGTGCGCAGTTCGATGCCCAGCTCCTGCCAGGCCGTCGGCGGCTTCAGGCGGAGCCGCTCGGGCGTCAGGACCCGCTTGACGAGGTCCTTGGACAGGGGCGGGCGCCGGTACGGGGGGTGGGGTTCCTCGCCGACCAGGACGATGCGGCCGTCGAAGCCCTCCTCGCGCAGGGTGAGCGCGGCGGTCGCGCCGGCGATTCCGGTGCCGACCACGGCGATGGTGCGGGGTGCGGTCCCGGGCGTCTCAGGCACGGGACGCCTCGGCCATCTGGAAGTCGGCCTTGGCGGCACCGCAGTCGGGGCACGACCAGTCGTCCGGGATGTCCTCCCAGCGGGTGCCGGGGGCGATGCCCTCCTCGGGCCAGCCCAGCGCCTCGTCGTAGACGAAACCGCACACCAGGCATTCCCAGACCTTCACGTCAGCTCCTCGAAGTCGATCTTCTCGCGGACCCCGCAGTCCGGGCAGGGCCAGTCGTCGGGCACGTCCGCCCAGGCCGTGCCGGCGGGGAACCCCTCGCGGGGCGCGCCGGCACTCTCGTCGTACACGTAGTCGCAGACCGGGCACAGGTAGCGGCTCATCAGCGGCTCCCGTGGCGGGCGAGGACCCTGGCCCTGGTGCGGGGGTGGATGTTGGCCCGGGTGACCTCGTCGTCGTAGTGGGCGAGGAGCCTGGGGTCCATCACCCGCCGCCACAGCGGCGGCACGACGGCGAGCAGGATCATCCCGGCGTAGCCGGTGGGCAGTTGCGGGGACTCCTCGAAGTGGCGCAGGGCCTGGTAGCGGCGGGTGGGGTTGGCGTGGTGGTCGCTGTGCCGCTGCAGGTGGTAGAGGAAGATGTTGGAGGCGATGTCGTCGCTGTTCCAGCTGTGCTGCGGGGTGCAGCGCTCGTAGCGGCCCGAAGCGGTCTTCTGCCGCAGCAGCCCGTAGTGCTCCAGGTAGTTGACGACCTCCAGCAGGCAGAAGCCGATGACCGCCTGCACCGCCAGGTACGGCAGCACCTCGATCCCGAACGCGGCGGTGAGCGCGGCGAAGAGGACCGCCGACATCGCCCACGCGCTGAGCACGTCGTTGTGCGGGTTCCACGGGCTCTTGCCCAGCCGGGCGAGCCGCTGCTTCTCCAGGCGCCAGCCCGAGCGGGCGCTGCCGTACACCGAGCGGGGCAGGAACTCCCAGAAGGACTGGCCCAGTCGGGAGCTCGCGGGGTCCTCGGGGGTGGCGACCCGCACGTGGTGGCCGCGGTTGTGCTCGATGTAGAAGTGCCCGTAGCAGGTCTGGGCGAGGGCGATCCGGGCCAGCCAGCGTTCCAGCCCTTCCTTCTTGTGGCCCAGTTCGTGCGCGGTGTTGATGCCGAACCCGGCGACGATGCCGACGGTGACGGTCAGCCCGGCCTTGTCCACGGCCGACAGGCCCCCGTGGGACCACAGCCGGCAGGCCAGCACCAGCCCGGCGTACTGGAGGGGCAGGAACAGGTAGGTGCACCAGCGGTAGTACCGGTCCGATTCCAGCCAGGTGAGGACGCTGTCCGGCGGATTGTCGGAGTCCTTGCCCACCATCAGGTCCACCAGCGGGATCACACCGAAGACGACCGGCGGCAGCAGCCACCAGGAGTAGCCGTCCGTGGCCGTGGCCAGTCCCCACGCCGCGAACGGGAAGGCGGGGAGCACCAGTCCGAGCAGCCACAGGTAGCGCTTGCCGTCCCGCCACGTCACTTGCGACGCCGACGCTCCGAGCGGATGAGCGGCCCCTGCCATGACCCACCTCCGTTGCCTCATTGGACACTTTGCCCACGAACTGTCCAGAAGTTAGACAGTGCTGAATGGAGTGTCAATAGAATGGACGGTGCTCGTTAGGATGGGGGCGAGATGACGCGCTATCGAGAGTCGGTCCGCTCCCTGCTGAAGGAACGGATCCTGGACGCCGCCTACGAGCGGGTCGCGGCCGAGGGCTGGGACCGGCTGAAGATGACCCATGTCGCCACCGCCGCCGGAGTGAGCCGGCAGACCGTCTACAACGAGTACGGCTCCAAGTCGGCCATCGGCCAGGCACTGGTGATGCGCGAGGTGGAACGCTTCCTCACCGGCATACAGAGCCAACTCCTCGCCCACCCGGACGACATGAGGGCCGCCATCACCGCCGCCATCGGCTACACCCTGCGCACGGCCGCCGACAATTCGCTGCTCAAGGCCATCCTGACCAGCAGCCGGGGCGGCGACGAGGACCTGCTCGCCCACCTGACGACCCGCTCCGAGCCCCTGCTGGACAGCGCCATCGGCATGCTCACCGCCTATGCGGCGGAAGCCTGGCCCGGGATCGACACCCACTCACGTGACCTGGCCGTCGAAGCGGTGGTACGCCTGACGGTCAGTCACCTCGTCCAGCCGGTCCTGCCGCCCGACCTCGCCGCGGAGCGCATCGCCGAGATCACCATGCGGGTAGCCCACGCCTGAACCGCGCCGTCCGGTGCCCGCGTGCGGCGGCAGCGGCCGGCGGTGCGCCGCCACGTCGCACAGCAGCCGTCGAGAACAGGCCGTTGTCGCGACGAGTGGTCGACGGCCGAGTGGTCGACGGCATGCGTGTCACAGGCCGTCGGAGAGGTTCCCGGACATGGCGCGGAGGCCGGCCGCGGTCGATGTCTCAGCTCCGGTCGGTTTCGGTGACGGCCGGTGGAGGCTGCTCTCGTACGGCTCGGCGTTCGAGGAAGCGGTGCTCCGGCGGGATGCGGGGCAGGGCGAGCAGACCCAGGACGGCCGCGGCCAGGCAGGCGCCGGCGCCGAGGGCCAGTCCGGCGCGTGGACCGAGATGCTGGGCGACGACACCGACGACGGGACCGCCGAGGGGGGTGCTGCCGAGGAAGGTGACCGACCACAGCGCCATGACCCGGCCGCGCAAAGACGGATCGCTGACCAGCTGCAGTGTGGTGTTGCCGGTCGCCAGGAACACGGTACTGCCGACGCCCACGCAGGCCAGGACCGCCAACTCCAAGGGCAGCCAGGGGATGGCGGCGGCCGCGGCCAGCGCGAGGGCGAACCCGGCCGCCGCCCCGATCAGCGGGACGACACCGGCCTGGCCGAAGGCGGCGACCGCCAGTCCGCCGACCACGGCGCCCAGCCCCATGGCGGAGGTCATGAAGCCGTACGTCCGTGCGTCGCCGTGCAGTCCGGTGCGGGCCAGCAGGGGCAGCACGACCGGGAATTCGAAGGCGAGCGTGCCGATCAGGGCCATCATCGCCAGCGGCACCCACAGCCCGGCGGTGCCGCGCACGTGGCGCAGGCCCTCGGTGAGCTGTCCCGGTCCGCGTGCCACCGCGGGAGCCGGCCGCAAGCGGCTGGTGCGCATCAGGCGCAGGGCGAGCAGTACCGCGGCGAAGCTGACGGCGTTGGTCAGGAAGCACACGCCCACGCCGACGGAGGCGATCAGGACGCCGGCCACGGCGGGGCCGACGGCCCGGGCGGCGTTGACCATGACGCTGTTGAGGCTGACCGCGTTGCGCAGCATCCCGGGACCGACCACCTCGGGTACGAATGCCTGCCGAGTGGGGTTGTCCACCGCGCTGACCGCCCCGAGCGCGAGAGCGAGGACCACGACCATCCACAACCGCACCACATGGGTGACCGTCAGCAGGCCCAGCACAAGGGCCAGGATGCCCAAGGACGTCTGAGTGGCCATCAGCAGTCTTCGTTTGTCCGCCCGGTCGGCGATCAGACCCGCGTAGGGGCCGCCCAGCAGGACGGGCAGGAACTGGGCGGCGACCACGAGGCCGAGCACGGTGCCCGACCGGCTCAGTTCCAGCACGAGCCAGGACTGGGCCACGGCCTGCATCCAGGTGCCGACCAGGCTGATGGACTGGCCGGCGAAGAACAGCCGGAAGTTCGGCACCCGCAGGGCGGCGAACGTTCCTTTCAACAATGCCGCCTACCTCCGGCAGATGTGGCCGTCCGGCCCTTTGCCGTCCGGCCCTTCGCCGTCCCGCCCTTCGCCGTCCCGCCCTTTTCGCCTGTGGTGAGGCGCAGACCGGCAAGCACCCGCCCACCACACCCGTGAGCCGGACGCCGACCGCAGCCGCCGACCGTCGCCGACATCGACATCGACACCGACACCGACCGCATCCGAGAACGGACACCGGGGCGGCGGGCAGCAGGGGCAGCGGTGCGGCACCGGTCATTCACTGCTCCGGTCCGGCCGGTCCGGCCGGTGCGCGCGGTAGTAGTCGCGCCAGACGAGGCGGTAGACGCCGATCCACCGCGGGACGGAGCGGACGCCCGGGACGAACGGCAACAGGACGAACACCAGGCTGAGCAGCCCCATCAGCGCCCAGACCAGGGCATCCACATTGCCCGAGCTGCTGAACGGCTCGACCTGGTACCACAACGTGTACAGCCCCAGCCAGGGCTGGCCGGGCCAGTCGCCCGTCTCGTTCATCATCCCCCACTGGTCACTGGCCAGGTGCCGGGCGCGGGCCTGGCGCTCCAGGTACGAGCCGTCGCCGAGGAAGAGCAGCGGCTTGGTGTAGTCCGTCTGGTAGAAGCGGCCCGCAGCTCGCAGCCGGCCGTCGAGTGCGCCCGCCCGGGCCAGTTCCAGCAGGCGGGCCGTCAGGGCTGGGACGGGCCCGTAGTCCCCCGGCCGGACCCTGCCCGGGTCGCCTCCCGGAGCCTTGCCGAGCGCGTCGGCGTAGGCGGCGGCCCACTGCCGCTGCCGCGCGGTGGAGGCGGCGTGCCAGGTGGCCAGGGCGGTGGTGACGGCAGGGGGTTCCGGCGTGTCGGCCAGCGGACGGATCACGAAGTCGCGTGCGGTGTCGATCGGGATGGTCACCCCGGCGGCGCGTTGAAGGCTGACCGGACCGATCTTCTGCCCGGCACCCGGTGTGTCGTTGTACGGGGGGCCGTAGAGCGCCGTGCCGCTGGTGCGGCCCAGTTCGGCGACGGCGGTGGCGGTGAAGTCGCCCGGCGCGGCCCTCGCCCAGCGCGCCAGGGTGACCGGCTCTTCGTCGGGCGAGGAGAAGACCGCCGCGAGGCCGGCGGCGAGCAGAACGGTCACCGTCAGCGCGACGGTGAACTCCATGACCAGGTCGTACGGCCGTTGCGGAAACGAATCCGGATCGGGGATGGGTGCTCGGCGGCTGCCCTTTCCGTGCGGGCGGCCCCGCCGTCCGGTCATCCGGCGCCACCTCCTCCCGCTGGCCCCGCTGGCCCCACCGGTCCCACGGGTCCCACGGGTCCCACGGGTCCCACGGGTCCCACGGGTTCGGCGGGTCCGGTGGGGACCGGCTCGGGGGTGGCCCCGATGGGTGGCACCACCCCGCGCAGCCGCACCAGCAGGATGTGCCACGCCGCCAGCACAGCCACGGTCAGGGGCAGCAGCACGATGTGCCACATGAACATCTGGCCGAAGTCGAGGACGTTGAACCAGGCGCCGACCCCCACCGAGTTCAGGCCGTCCTTGGCCTGGTCCGCGATCCACTGGGAGTCGAAGTTCTGCTGCACCAGATAGCCGGTCAAGGCGGTACCCATCGAGACGAGGAGGACCACCGCCCCGATGATCCAGGTGAGCGCCCGGCGCCCGCGCCAGGCCGCCATGAAGAACTGCCCCCACAGGTGGACGATCATGAAGAACATGAACAGTTCCACACTCCACAGGTGCAGGCTGTTGACGTACCTCCCGACGTCCGAGACGTGCCACCAGGCAGGGCCCCTGAGGGCGAGCACGCAGCCGGTGAGGACGACGACCACCAGGCCGGAGAGCGTGAGGACGCCGAACACGTAGATCCAGGAGGCCACGTACTCCGGCTGGGTGGTGGGCAGCAGCCTCTCCGGGGGAAACGCCCGCAGGGCGCGCCGCCGCACGGCACCCGTCCACCCGCCCGCGTGATCGTCCGGACCCCGGGAGCCTTCTCGCGCCACGCCGTTCACCGCTGCCGCCGGCCACGCGGGAAGGGCAGCAGCAGCGCCAGCACGAAGACGGTCACCATCAGGGCGAAGACCACGAGGTTCGCGACGGAGATCTGCACCACGCCCCAGTGGAGGTAATGTCCGGCGCCGCTCAGATCCACGGGGGCGGACAGGGCACGCCCCGGGTACATCGGTCCGTCGGCCATGGCAGCCCCTCTCCCGGAAAGGTGTTCACCCGACGAGGACTACCCGCCGGCCAGGACCTCCCCCGACCGCGGCTGCGCCACCCGGCGCAACACTTTCGCCCTTGCGGCCTCAGCCGACGCGCGACCGTCCGCACGGGCGGTTGCCGAGGCGGAACCGTGGCGGACGGCGGCCGGACGGGGAGGCATGCGTGAAGGAGGTCTCGGTGGTGAAGCATCCGTTGGTCGGCTATCTGGTCTGGGCGGTCCTGTTCGGCGCCCTGTTCGCCTGGGAGGGGATCGGCCTGCTGCGGGCCGGCGACGCATTCCCCACCCTCAGTGACGCGCTGCGAGCAGTCATGCGTTTTCCGGTGGGCCGGTGGGCGCTGTTCGCGTTGTGGTTGTGGTTCGGCTGGCACGCCTTCGTCCGCGGGTGGCACTTCCTGCTCCGGGACGGGCAGTGAGAATCGGATCGGTTCGGATCAGTCCGGATCCAGCCGTCCGCCGGGGGAGGGACCTGCCCTGATCCCACTCCGCCTGGACGTCACCCTCATGCTGGTCGGCTATCTGCTGGTCATGGGGTGCCTCGCGCTCGGCCTGCGCCTTCTGCGTCCAGGCGCGCGACGGCCCGTTCCCGCGCCCCCCGGTGAACGGGGCTGGCCCGCCCTGATCCGCAAGGTGGCCGGCACCGCCGTCGGCGGCTACCTGCTGCTGATGGCCGTCGTGGTCGGCTACTACCAAGGTGTGGCGCGGGTGGGCGGCCATTTCCTGGCGAGCGCGTTCACCGGCTGCGCACTGCTGATCGGGACGGCCCTGCCCGTCCTCCTCGCCGCCTCCTGGCTGGCCGAAAGGCGCGCTCGGGCTTCCCGGAGCGTCCGCCGCCGGAGGGGATGAGACGGACGACGCGGTCTGTCCACGAACCGGCCGACGGGGAGGAGTGCGGCACCCCGCTGTCACGCCGCTGTCCCCGCCCCGGACGAGCACGCGGGTGCCGCAAGGGCGCCGCACCGGCGATGCCGGCGGGTGGGCGTCCGGGGGGCCGCTGGTGCCGTCGCCCGAACAGGGAGGGCAGGCTCGGCGCGGTAACGAAGCCCTCCGCACGGGCGCTGGCGAGCCCTATCCTCGGCAGTTCGCCGGTCTTCTCGAACAGCAGGTAGCGGGGCTCCCACACCGGCCGGTACTTGGCGTTGGCCCGGTACAGCGATTCGATCTGCCACCAGCGGGAGAAGAACGTCAGCACCGAGCGCCACAGCCGCAGGACCGGACCGGCGCCGAGCCGGGCCCCCCGCTCGAAAACGGCGCGGAACATGGCGAAGTTGAGCGACACACGGTCCACGCTCACCTCGTCCCCTCGCCGCAGCAGTTCGACGACCATGAATTCCACCAGGCCGTTGTCCGCCTCGCGGTCCCGTCGCATCAGGTCGAGTGAGAGCCCGCGCCGTCCCCAGGGAACGAAGGACAGCAGCGCCCGCAGCGCACCCTCCCCGTCATCGCACTCGACCATCACGCAGCGCCCGTCGGCCGGATCGCCCAGGCGCCCCAGCGCCATCGAGAAGCCCCGTTCCGTCTCGCCGTCCCGCCAGCGATCGGCCCGGTCCAGCAAGGCCGCCATCTCCTCCGGCGGGACGTCCTCGTGCCGCCGGATGCGCACCGTGTACCCGGCTCGGCACACCCGGTTGTACGCCTGGCGCACACCCCGCATCGCACGACCGTCCAAGGTGAAGTCGCCGCGCTCCACGATCGCCTCGTCACCGAGTTCCAGGGCGTCGAATCCGTGCCGTGCGTAGACGGTGCCGGCCTCCTCACTCGCCCCCACGACGGCCGGCACCCAGGCGTACGCGCGCGCCTCTCGCAGCCACTCCTCGATGGCTCCGGGCCATGCCTCCAGGTCGCCGAGGGGATCGCCGGAGGCAAGGGTCACCCCGCCCACCACGCGGTAGGCGATGGCGGCTTTGCCGCTCGGTGACCAGATCACGGCCTTGTCGCGACGGAGCGCGAAGTACCCGAGCGAGTCCCGCTCACCGTGCCGTTCGAGCAGTTCGCGCAGTCGCTTCTCGTCCTCGGCGGTGAGCAGCTCCCGACCGCGGGGAGCACGGAAGCAGGCATACAGCAGGACCAGGAACAGCAACGCGGCCAGCACATTGATCACCACATCGACCCAGCGTGGCGCGTGCACCGCGATGGCCGTGCCGAACGCCGGGCCGAGCGTCACCACGCGCAGCAGGGCGTAGGAGACACGCTCGGTCAGCGGTGTCCCCGGCTCAGTGGCCGTCACGCTCACCAGCAGAGTCCCCACCAGAGCGGCGGTCGCCAGGCCCGCCAGCAGGACGACGGCTGCCAGCCCGCGGTTCCAGGCGCCGCTCCTTGCCCGGAACTCCTTGCGGCCGACCACCAGCGTCAGCAGGAACAGACCGGTGAGCGCCGTGGAGAACCAGTTGAAGCCGTGCCGCCGGTACTCGTCCTGGGTCATGGCCACCAGGTACAGAACGAACAGCGGGCCGGCCAGCAGCATGTTGAAGACCCAGGCGGCTCTCTTGCGGCGCCGCATGGCCACCGCGAGGAAGAGCGACAGAGGCACCGCCACCAGGCCCGCCGTCGCCAAGTAGGGGGTGAAGTACTCACTCGCGCGGTGCTCGCGCACCTCCTCGCGGAAGGGCACCGAGATTACCGCCACCAGGTTCAGCACCGCCATCAGCCGCAGGTACCAGACCGTGGCCGACGCAGCCCACCGCCGCCACGCACTCCGCGCCGGAATCCCGCCTCTGCCACGGGCCGACCCGAGCGGGCGGGCCTCTGGGGGATCTGTGGGTGATGGATGCGGGGCGGACAAGGAAGCGTCACCTTCCAGTGGCCGACGGCCGGGTAGCAGACGGCTCGCGAGCTGCGGCAACAGAGTTCCCCCGTCTGTCAACACCGACTGTAACCGCACAGTCGGGTGACCGCAGAACGCCTACCCGACCGGATCACGGAGACCCTGCAGATCGGTGGTCCGGTGGTTTCGCAGGGGTGGGACGCGCCGGGCTGGACGGTCGGCCGAGGTGGTGGGCGGGGGCGCGGTGGATGGCGATGAGGGCGACGTCATCGACGAGGCGTCCGGCGGTGTGGGCGAGCAGGTCGCGGTGGATGTGGTGGAGGAGGGCCTGGGGAGTGCTGCCGGCCCACTGGGCGGAGCGCTGCGCGAGGGGGTAGAAGACGCCGTCGCGGTCGCGGGCCTCGACGACCCCGTCGGTGTACAGGAGCAGGGTGTCCGCGGAGCCGAACGGCAGCACGTCCAGGGTGCGGTCGCCGGGGTCCGTCATGCCGACTCCGAGCGGGGGAGCGGGGGTGAGGTCCGGGACGGTCACGGCGTTGCCCGGTCCGAGCAGCAACGGGGCGAGGTGGCCGCAACTGGTCATGCGGACGACGGGCTCGTCGTCGGGGATCTCCAGCAGGAGCGCGGTGACGAAGCGTTCGCCCGTCTCGTCGTCGGGTTCGAAGTCGGCGAGGTAGCGGGTGATGCTCCGCTCCAGGGCGGCGGCCAGTTCGGGCAGGGCGGCGTGCTGGTGGGCGGCCTCGCGGAAGGCGCCGAGCAGGAGGGCGGCCTCGCCGATGGCGGACAGGCCCTTGCCCCGCACGTCACCGATCATCACGCGGGCCGCGCGGTCGGTGCGGGCGGCGGCGTACAGATCGCCGCCGATCTCGGCCTCCTCCTCGGCGGCCAGGTAGAGACAGGCCAGCTGCAGCGGGCCGAGCCGGCTCGGCAGTGGCCACAGCAGGACGTGCTGGGCGGCCTCGGCGACCGACCGTACCTGCGCCAGTTGGCGTCTGTGCCGGTCGCGCACCGCGCACAGGACCACGATCAGCAACGTGAGCACCACCAGGGCGGCCACCTGCACGATCACGTTCCGCGAGGACAGCCGGCCGGCGTGCCAGCCGCTGAACGCCTGGGCCGCCACCGCCAGGGCCCCGACGCCGCCCGTGATCCAGGGTCCTTCGAACCAGGCGGTGAGCGCGGGCGCGATCACCAGGAGGGGGCCGAGGACGATGTCGCTCGGGGTCACGATGTCCGCGACCGTGATCAGGGCAATGAGCGCAACCGGAATCAGCAGCAGCGTGTGACTGGGCTGCCACGGCTGCCCGAGGCCGGCGAAGCGTCGCTGCCCGGAACCCATGTCCTCCAGAGTGCACCGCTGCGCACCGGCTTGCGAACGTTCCTGGGCGGCGCCTCTCCCCGGCCCGCGCCCGGGACAGCGTCCATTTCAGCGCGGCGTCATTGATCCGGGGGTGGATCACCTCGACGAACACGGCGGCCGGGGTGATCAGGGGAAGATCGGCGTCGCGAGGCCGCCGGGCCACGCCCCGGGTGTCACGAAGGGCCGCTGTGGGCCGGGCTGTCCGGGACGGCCGCGTGGCCGAGCGCCGTGGCGTGTTCCGGGTGTCGTGGTGTGGGGGCATCGTCACCCTTGCCGGTCCATTGCTGTGGGATTCCGGCACCCGACTGCGCCGCGCGTATTACGTTGCGTAGTCCAGGCATCACAAGAATGCGTCAGGGAGCCTGGGCGACCTTGTCGAGACCGCTGCCCAAGTCGAGAATCTCCAGCAAATGTACGATGCGGTGCGCGAATTGGCGCTGTCCCCGGACGAGTCGCGGAAGTACATCCCGGGCATGTCGGAGGAAGTGCCATGCGAACCATCGACCTGAGCGCCGTTGCCTGGGGGAGGAGTAGCTACAGCAACTCGGACGGCGGTCGGTGTGTCGAGATCTCCGACGACTTCGCCGCCGTCGTCCCGGTACGGGACAGCAAGGTTCCGCACGGCCCGGTGCTGGTGTTCCCGGCCGGGGGCTGGTCCTCCTTCGTGGCGGCGGTCAGGAGCGGACGCCTGGGCGACTGACACGGTACGTGTCATAGACCCGCCGCCGCGTCGAACAGCAGGCCCCGGAGCCATTCGGTGAAGTACTGGTCGGTCAGGCGGGGGTTGAAGACCATGTCGATGCCGAGGCCGGGGAGCGGGAAGGGGAACTCCTCGATGCGCAGGTCGGCGAGGGTGCGCATGGTGACGGCGACCCGGTGGCGGAGGAGGGCCACGCCGCCCGCGCGGGCGACCAGGTAGGGGACCAGCAGGAAGTCGGAGATCAACTGGCCGACGCGGTAAGGGATCTGCTGGTCCTCCAGCACCGAGTACGGGAAGACCCGCCGGTCGGTGTCGACGACGACGTGCGGCTGGGTGGTCAGCAGGTCGAGCGCGGTCGCGTCCGGGGGTGTGTCCGGGGAGGCGACCACCACCACCCGGTCGTTGTAGAGCCGTTCGCGCGGGTACGGCGAGAAGTGCCCTTCGGAGACGAGGACGACGTCGACGCCCATGTCGGTGAAGGTGGCCTCGGTCGGCACCGTGATCGTGCGCAGGCGCAGCGTGGCGTGCGGGGCGCGCTCGGCGACGAGCCGGGTGAGGCGGGGGCCGATGACGAACGCGGTGCTGGTCGTCATGGCGGCCGTGATGACGCGCTCGTCCGTGGCGGGGTCGAAGCAGGGGAAGTTCACGACGCGCGCCGTCTGCTGGAGGGCACCGCGCAGCGGCGTGATCAGCTCCAGGGCGCGTGGGGTCAGGGTGACGCCGGCTCCCTGCCGGACGACGAGGTCGTCGCCCAGCAGGCGCCGCATCCGCGTCAGGGCGTGGCTCATCGCCGGCTGGGAGAGGCCGACCCGCTGCGCGGCCCTGGTCACCGAGCGTTCCTCGAGGAGTGCGAGGAGGGGCACCAGCAGGTTGAGGTTGACCGACGCCAGCCGGTCGAGCCCGGAAGCCGGGGTGCCCTCTCCGTCGTCGCCCATGCGGAAAACCCTACGCGGCGGCCCGCCCGGCTGCCTACGCGGCCGGGCGGGTCATGCGGCGCAGCCGCGGGATCGGGATGCGGTAGTTGAGCGCCGCGGCCACGCCGGTGCCGTCCGCGTGCGGCCACCGCATCAGCGCCGGGCCGCCGCCGGGCCCGCCGTCGACGTACTCCGGCTCCCCGGCCTGCGGCAGGTGGCCCACCGCCTTCAGGGCCAGCCCGAACTGCTCGGTCCAGAAGTACGGCTGGAACTCCAGCGGCGGCGCCTGGTCGCCGTGCAGCAGCGCCCGCGCGGCGACCTTCGCCTGCTCGATCGCGCTGCTCCACAGCGGGACGCGGCGCAGGCCGGACGGGGTGGGGAAGGCCGCGAGGTCGCCGACGGCCGCGACCTCGGGGCGGACCAGCCCGCGGGAGTCGACGGGCACGGTGCCGTTCACGGTGAGGCCCGTGTCCGCGAGCCACTCGGTGTTGGGCACGTCCCCGACGGCGCTCAGCAGCACCTCCGCCTCCAGGACCGCGCCGTCGTCGAGGACGACCCGGGCCTCGCCCGCCCGCCGTTCGAGCCGGGCGGACCCGGTCTCGACGATGGTGAGGCCCCGCTCCAGCGCGGCCTTGACGAAGACCTCGGCGAGGTGCGGACCGAGCTGGACGATCAGCGGCAGCCCCTGGGAGACGAGGGTTACCCGGCAGCCGGCGGCCAGGCACCCCGAGGCGATCTCCATGCCGAGCGGGCCCCCGCCGACCACGACGACCGACGGCCGGGCCGCCAGCAGGCCGCGCAGGGCCAGCGCGTCGTCGAGTCCGCGCAGGGTCAGCTCCTCGGGCAGGCCGGACAGCCGCCGTGCCCGGGAGCCGGTGGCGAGGACCACGCGGTCGTACGGCAGGGCCGCGCCGTCGTCGAGGGTGACCAGCCGGCGGTCGAGGTCGAGTCCGGTCGCCCGCACGCCCAGCAGCTCGGTCGCCCCGTGGCCGGCCGGCGGCAGCTCGTGGGACGACAGGTCGTCGCCGTCGAGCAGCAGCGCCTTCGACAGGGCCGGGCGGCTGTAGGCCGGGTGCGGTTCGTCGCCGACGATGGTCAGCTCGCCGTCGAAGCCGGCGTCGCGCAGGGTGTCGGCCGCGGTGAGCCCGGCGATCCCGTTGCCGACGACCACCACGCGGCCGACCGTGCCGGCGCTCATACGATCCTCAGCGCGGCGACTGGACACACCCGGGCGGCGGCGTTCGCCGCGGCGGCGTCGGCCTCGCCGATCTCCTCGCGGTCGATGACGAGTTCGCCCTCGTCGTCGAGGTGCATGAGCTGGGGCGCGGCCTCCTCGCACAGGCCGTGGCCCTCGCAGCGGGGGCGGTCGAGAACGATCTTCATGCCGGGATCACTTCCAGGACGGGGAGCTGTTCGATGCTCCGGGTGATGTTGCTGGGGACGCGGACCTCGGGTCCGACGACGAGGCGGCCGACGCGCCGGGAGAGCGCCTCGATCACGGCGTGGGCCTCCAGGCGGGCGAGTCCCTGGCCCGCGCAGCCGTGCGGGCCGTAGCCGAACGACAGGTGGTCGACCGGGTTGCGCTCGACGAGGAAGGCGTCCGGGTTGTCGTAGTGGCGCGGGTCGCGGTTGCCGGCGCCGAGCAGCACCGCGATCTGCGCGCCGGCCGGGATGACGGCGCCGTCGACCTCGACGTCCTTGGTGGCGCGGCGGCCCCAGGCGTTGACGGGGGGCCAGAAGCGCAGCACCTCGTTGAACGCCGCCGGCACCAGCGCCGGGTTCGCGCGGACCAGGGCGAGCTGGTCGGGGTGCGCGGCGAACAGGGCGACGATGTTGCCGATCGCCGCGATCGTGGTGTCGACGCCGGCGCCCAGGTACTGGTGGATGATGTGTCCGGCGGTGTCCGGCGGGATGTCGCCGCGCGCCTCGGCGTCGAAGATGCCGCGGCCCACCGACCCCTCGGCCAGGTCGTCGGCGGTGACCTGGGAGCACCAGCCGTACAGCTCGCCGGCGATGGGGAAGTTCTCGGCCGTGCGCTGGTTCATCGGGCCGATGACCTGCATGGCGGCCTGGCCCCAGCGGAGCATGTTGTCGCGCACGTGTCCGGTGAAGCCGATCAGGTCGGCGACGACCTCCAGCGGGAAGGCGCGGGCGAGGGCGTCGATCGCCTCGAAGGAGCCCTTGTCGACGAGTTCCGCGACGAGCGCGTCCGCCTTCTCCTCGATGCGGACCTTCAGGCCGCGCAGCGCGCGGGGCGAGAGGTTCTCGGTGAGGGTGGCGCGGAGCCGGGTGTGCACCGGGGGGTCGGAGGCGAGCGAGGTGCCGGTCAGGGCCTCGTTGGCCATCGGGTTGAAGGCGATGGACGTGGAGGAGAACGACTCCCAGTCCGCGAGGGCGCCGCGGACGGCGTCGTACCGGGTCAGCGCGTAGACGTCGTTCGCGGGGAGGTGGACGACGGTGCCCTGCTCACGCAGCTCGGCGTAGGCGGGGTACGGGTCGAGCAGGACCTCGTCGGCGAAGAGGTCGATGTCGGAGGTGGGTGGGGTGCTCATGCCGCCCCAGTGAAGTGGCTGGCCTCACACGCATCAAATGAATGATTTGCATGGGCAGACATGCATGACGTGCATGTTCTCTGGCAGTCGGCGCGGCTCGCCGCCGCTCTTCTGACTATCAGTTCAGTGTTTTTTCTTGGTGTTCATTTCATTGACGACGTGTAAACCGAATCGCTACGGTGGCCGCAAGCCACTGGGTGCTGAGCACCCCACCCCGGACACGTGAGGCAGGCATGAGCGGCAAGAGCAACACCGTGAACACCGTCCTGGGCCCGGTGCCTGCTGAGGAGCTGGGCGCCGTCGCGGTCCACGAGGCGCTGCTCTCGGTGGTTCCCGGCGCGGAGTACGCCTTCGACATCACCCTCGACCGCGCCGAGATCTTCGAGACCCTCGCCGCGAAGCTGACGGACTTCCGCACCCACGGCGGCGGCACCGTCGTCGACAGCACCGGCATGTTCCACGGCCGGGACGTGCGGCTGTACGAGGCCCTCTCCCGCACGACCGGCGTGCACATCGTCGCCTCGACCGGACAGGGCCCGGAGGAACTGCTCGGCGGCTACTTCCTCACGCCGCAGACCAACCCGCCGACGCCCTGGCCGGCCGAGAAGTTCGCCGACCTGTTCACCAAGGAGATCACCGAGGGCATGGTGGTCCCCCGCGTGGAGCGCCGCGGCGCCGCAGGGCTGGTGGCCACCACCGCCACCCGCGAGGGCATGACCGCGACCGACGAGAGCCTGTTCCGCGGCGCGGCCCGCACCGCCCTGGCCACCGGCGTCCCCGTCTCCCTCCGCTACGGCGCCGACGCCGTCCACGACCTCGACGTCGTCCTGGACGAGAAGCTGCCGGCCGACCGCGTCGTCGTCGGCGGACTCGACCGCAAGGACGCCGTGGCCGCCGCGGCGCCCCTGGAGGTCGCCCGCCGCGGCGCCTACGCAGCCCTCGACCACGTCGGCGTGGCGGACGACGACCACGTCACCGACGCCGAGCGGGCCGCCCTGGCCGTCGGCCTGGTCCGGGCCGGCTTCGGCGACCGGGTCCTGCTCTCGAGCAACGCGACCGGGGTGGCGAAGGGCCACCCCGCCAACGACCTGCCGTACAGCTACGTCCTGACCGCTTTCGTCCCGCTCCTGAAGGCGCAGGGGCTCAGCGACGAGGACGTGCGGCGGATTCTCGTCGAGAACCCCCGCGACCTGCTGTCGGTGCGCTGAGCCCCGCAGCGCGCGAACGACCGTCGAGTCTCTTTCTCAAAGGTGAGTGTTGTGTCGAGAGTGAACACCGTGCTGGGGCCGATCCCGGCGGAGGAGCTGGGTCTCGTGGCCATCCACGAGCACATCGGCTACGGCATGCCCGGCTCCGAGCTGGACACGCAGTGGTGGAAGACCCCGGAGCAGCGGTACGAGGAGACCGTCCCGAAGCTGCGGAAGTTCCACGAGTACGGCGGCGGCACCTTCGTCGACGCGACCGGCATCTGCAACGGCCGCGACGTCGACTACTACAAGTCCCTGTCCGCGAAGGCCGGCGTGCACATCGTCGCCTGCACCGGCTTCGTCGGCGGCGACACCGCCCTCCACCACTTCGCCCGCGCCGACGTGGACTACCTGACCCGGCAGTTCGTCCACGAGATCACCGTCGGCATCGGCTCCACCGGCAGCCGGGCCGGCGTCATCAAGGTCGGGGTCAGCCGCGGCGGCCGGATGACGGACCTGGACAAGCGCATCTACCGCGCCGCGGCCCGCGCCGCGCTCGCCACCGGCGTACCCATCCTGACCCACCTCGCGATCGACGCCGAGAACGCGATCGCGATCTTCAATGAAGAGGGCCTTCCCCTGGACCGCGTCCTGTTCGGGCACGTCGACGACGGCGTGAACGCCGACAAGACGCGCGACGTCTGGATCGCCGAGCAGGGCGGCCGCATCGGCTTCGACACCTTCGGCTACGAGACCGAGCTGCCGGACCCGCCGTTCTGGGCCCGCCCCCGCAAGGAGCGGCTCGACCACTTCCTGCGCTTCGTCGGCGAGGGCCGGCTGAAGCAGGTGCTCGCCTCCGCGGACGCCAACTGCAGCCCGCTGGGCTGGCCGGGCGTCAAGGGACACACCGTCAACTACATCTTCGAGGACCTCATCCCGGACCTCCGCGCCGCCGGCCTCGACGAGGCCGCCATCAAGACGATCTTCGTCGACAACCCCGCCGACTTCCTGACCCTCCAGAAGTAAGAGAGAACCCCCATGCAGTCCTCAGACCTGAAGAACCTGAAGATCGCCGTCGTCGGCGCGGGATACGGCGGCGCGGCCGCGGCCAAGGCCCTGAGTCTGCTCGGCGCCGACGTGAGCGTCTACGAGCAGGCGAACCAGATCCGCGAGGTCGGCGCCGGCATCGGCCTGCGCCCGGCCACCATGAACTGGTTCCGCCAGTGGGGCATCTTCGAGGCGATCGCGAAGGTCAGCTCGCCCAGCGAGTACTTCGAGATCCTCTCCGCCACCGCCGACCCGATCATGAAAGAGACGTGGCCGGCCGCCGGCGAGCAGACCCACACCCATCTGATCCACCGCGGCGACTTCATCGAGGCCCTCCTCGGCGTGCTCCCCGAGGGCATGGTGCGGCTCGGGCACAAGCTGGAGACCGTCCAGGACAAGGGCGACCGCTCCGTCCTCACCTTCGCGAACGGCGAGACCGTCGAGGCCGACCTGGTCGTCGGCGCCGACGGCATCAAGTCGGTGGTGCGCCGGCAGCTGTTCAGCGACAAGGCCCCGGTGTTCTCCGGCGAGCACGCCTACCGCGCGGTCATCTCCGTCGACGACGCCCACGGCATGGTCGTCGACGACAACCTGCGGATGTACATCGGCCGCGGCACGAAGATCTACCTGCTGCCGCTGCGCCACCGCGGCCAGGTGTCGTTCGACATCACCGCCCTGTGCCCGGACGGCACCTGGGCGCCGCAGATCACCAAGGACGACCTGCTGAAGACCGTGGAGGGCTTCGACGAGCGCCTGGTGAGCATCACGCGCGACCTCGACATGGACACCGTGAACATCCGCGCGGTCTACGACATCGACCCCGTCGACACCTGGCACTCGGACAGTGTCGCCCTCGTCGGCGACGCCGCCCACTCGATGCTGCACCACCAGGGCCAGGGCGCCAACTCGGCCATCGAGGACGCCGGCGCGCTCGCCGAGTCCCTGCGGCAGGCGGACTCCGTGAAGGAGGGGCTGGCCCTCTACCAGGCCACCCGCAAGCCGGTGACCGACAAGCTCCAGGCGATCTCGCGCCAGGGCTGGACCGAGGACGAGATCAACGACGTCTTCCCCGGGCAGAAGCCCGCGGACGCCTCGCAGCAGGACTGACGCCCATGCCGCTGCATCCCGAGATCGCCAAGGTCCTCGCGAGCCTGCCGGCCCCGCCCGCGGGCCCGCTCGACCCGGTCGCCCTGCGCGCCGCGGACGAGGCGCACGTCGCCCCGCTCGCGGAGCGGCTGCCCCTGCATGCGGTCGACGACGTGACCGCGCGGACCGCGTCGGGCGACGTGCCGGTGCGGATCTACACCCCGGACGAGGCCGACCGCCACGGCGTGCTGGTCTACTTCCACGGCGGCGCGTTCTTCCTCGGCAGCCTGGAGACGCACGACC
Organism: Streptomyces sp. NPDC020996; assembly: GCF_040641355.1. Classification (NCBI taxonomy): domain Bacteria; kingdom Bacillati; phylum Actinomycetota; class Actinomycetes; order Kitasatosporales; family Streptomycetaceae; genus Streptomyces; species Streptomyces sp. NPDC020996. The sequence goes on along the minus strand of NZ_JBFADM010000012.1, from coordinate 96,503 downwards.
ACGTCGCGCGGTCGCTGGCGAAGGAGACCGGGCTCAAGGTCGTCTCCGTCGGCTACCGCCTGGCGCCGGAGGCCGCCTTCCCGGCCGGCCTCGACGACTGCTACGCGGTCGTGCGCTGGGCCGCCGAGCAGGGCGCCGGCCTCGGCTGGGACGGCATGACGCTGGCCGTCGCCGGCGACAGCTCCGGCGGCACCTTCGTCGCCGCGGTCGTCGCCAGGGCGCACGACGACGGCTTCGACCGGATCACCCACCAGATCCTGTACTACCCCTCCCTGGACCTGGACTTCGACGTCGACCGCTACGCCTCGCTGCGGGAGAACGCCGTGGGCTACGGCCTGGAGACGGCCGGGCTGAAGCCGTTCAACGCCTTCTACCTGGACAGCGGCGCCGATCCCGCCGACCCGCTCGTCTCGCCGGTCAAGCGGGCCGACCTCACCGGGCTGCCGCCCGCCCTGATCGTCACCGCGCAGTACGACCCGCTGCGCGACGAGGGCGAGCTGTACGGCCGGCGGCTGTGGGAGGCCGGGGTGGAGGCGACGGTGAGCCGGTACGACGGCGCGGGCCACGGATTCGTGCAGCACTTCTCCTGGATCCCGGAGTACCACCGGGTCTTCGAGGAGACGCGCGACTTCCTGCGCCGGCGCTGACCCGGCCCGCGTACGAGTTCAGCCCGCGTACGAATTCAGCCCGCGTACGAGTTCAGCCCGCGTACGAGTTCGGAAAGAGAGCCATGACGCACGCAGTCGACATCCATCCCCTGGTCTCGCCCTGGGGGCGGTTCGGTCTCTACAGCTTCTTCATCGACGCGCCCGAACCGGCCGTCGTCGACACCGGGATCGCCTCCTCGCCCGCCGAGGGGATGGCTCCCGCGCTGGAGGCGATCGGGCGGCGCATCGAGGACGTGCGCTGGATCCTGCTGACCCACGGTCACATCGACCACGTCGGCGGGGCGTACGCCCTGTGGGAGCTCACCGGCCGGCGTGCGCGAGTGGTGATCCACGAGGCCGACGCGCCGATGCTCCGCTCGCGGCGGGCCCATGTGGAGGAGTACCTCGCGGGTCGCGGCCGGTACCTGCGCGACCCCGAGGGCGAGGCGAAGGTGACGGCCGCCGGGCAGGCCGTCATCTCCGGCGAGATGGAGCCCTCCCTCCTCGTCAAGGGCGGGGAGACCCTCTCCCTCGGCGGCGGCGTCACCGTCTCCGTGCACGCGATGCCGGGCCACACGCCCGGTTCGGTCGCCTACGTCGTCGACGGTCAGCGGTCGGTGTTCGTCGGCGACGCCGTACAGGTCCACGGCGCCGCCAACGGCTTCCCCGGCTACACCGACCCGGCCGCCTACCGCGCCGGCCTGGAGTACCTGCGCGACGAGATCCGCCCACGTCACCTGTACCTCGGGCACCCCTACCGCCGCGCCGACGGGACCCCGTACGGCGTGGAACTCGACGCCGCCCAGGCCCAGGAGGCCATCACCCAGAGCCTGGCGGTCGAGGGCCGGGTCGGCGAGGCGGCCTGCGGCTGCCTGCGGGCCGGGCTGCGGGAGACCGACTCGGCGTACTCCCCGTTCGCCCCCGTCGCCGAGGAGCTCGGCTACACCGGCGACCCCACGCTCGAGCCGTCGCCGTTCTTCACCTCGATGCACGGCTACCGCACGAGCCTCGACCAGAACTTGCAGAACTTGTGACACAGGAGCTTTCGCACTCATGAGTGAGTTTCAGCAGATTCAGGCGGGCGACCAGCAGATCGCCGTCCGCAAGGACCTCCGGGTGCCGATGCGCGACGGTGTCACCCTGGCCGCCGACACCTACAGCGGCGTGGCCGACACGCCGCGGCCGGCGCTGGTGGCGCTGAGCCCGTACGGCAAGGAACTGCAGGCCCTCGCGCTCACCACGCCGCCGCAGCGCCGGCCCAGCCCGATGTGGGACGGGTGCATCGAGGCCGGCGACATCGCACGCGTCGTCAAGGAGGGCTACGTCCACGTCATCGGCGACCTGCGCGGATCCGGCGCCTCCGAGGGCGAGCACATCGGCAACTACAACGCCGGCGGGGTCCCGCTCGGGCAGGACGCCTACGACTTCATCGAGTGGGTCGCGGCGCAGCCGTGGTGCGACGGCAACGTCGGCATGATCGGCATCTCCTACTTCGGCTCCATGCAGGTCCTCGCCGCCGCCGAGCGGCCCCCGCACCTCAAGGCGATCTTCGTCAGCGGCGGTCACTACGACTTCTACGAGACCACCTACCACGGTGGCGTCATGTGGTTCATGCCGCGGGCCGCCCGCGAGGGCCGCGGCGGCGACTCCGGCTGGGCGTTCACCGACGGCGTCAAGTCCCGCATGCTGGAGACCTTCTCACCGGAGGAGATCAAGGAGCGCGTCGCCGAACGGCTGAAGGACCCGGACGTGGCCGCCTGGCCGAATCTCGTCCATGTGCTCAACTACCCGAAGAACCACGAGGCCTGGTTCGACATCGTGCTGAACGAGGTCGACGGCGAGTGGTACGAGGAGCGCAACCCGGTCACCCTCGCGCCGAACATCGACATCCCGGTCTGGCTCCAGATCGACCAGGGCCGCGGCTGGACGCTGGACGGCACCATCGAGCTGTTCAACTCGCTGAAGGGCCCGAAGAAGCTGGACATCGGCCCGTACCCGCCGATGCAGTCGCGCCCCTTCATCGAGGAGCACGACAAGATGTTCCGCTGGTACGAGTACTGGATCAAGGGCATCGACAACGGGGTCATGGACGAGCCCGCCGTCACCGTCCACGTCGAGGGCTCGCGCCAGACCGTCACCGGCGCCCAGTGGCCGCCGAAGCCGGTCGAGCACCGGTCGCTCTACTTCCGCCCGCGCCGCAAGCTCTCCTTCGAGCCCGAGCTGATGGGCGCCGAGTACGCCGCCCCCGACGGCTTCTACCAGGCGCCGCTGACGGTGACCGACAAGGTGGAGATCCTCAGCTGGAGCACGGAGCCGTTCACCGAGCCGACCGAGATGATCGGCCAGGGCGCGGCGCACCTCTTCGCCGAGATCGACCAGCCCGACACCAACTTCATCCTGCGCATGTGGGACGAGGCCCCCGGCGGCGGCCGGCAGCTCATCACGACCGCCTACCTCAAGGCCTCCCACCGCGAGCTGGACGAGGAGCGCACCACCGAGGGCGACCCCTACCACCCGCACACCCGCGCGGTGCCGGTCGAGCCGGGGAAGATCGAGGAGTACGTGCTGCGGGTCTACCCGTTCGCGGCGACCTTCCTGCCGGGCCACCGGCTGGTGGTGGAGCTCTCCAACGACGAGCCGCTGACCGACGCGCACAACGCGCTGCTGCCGCCGGACGCCTTCCACCTGCCGGTGGGCCGCCCCGTCACCCACAAGATCTACCGCGACGCCGCCCACCCCTCCCGCCTGGTCCTGCCGTTCACGACGACCACGACCACGGCCGCGGCGCCGGAGGCGAACGGGTAACGGGCAGGGGCGCTGAGGGCGGCTGCGAAGGAGCCCGGAGCAGCGGCTCCTTACGCGGCTGTCACGACGTCGACCGGGGGTCGACCGCAGTCCCTGGCGGCCGATCCCACTCGATTCGCCCGAGTGGTGTCCGGATCCTTGGGCGGGTGCGTCGAGGTGCGAGGATCTGTTGCGTGTCTGAGAATGCCGATAGCAGTGACGGGCACGGGAGCCTCTCGTCCCTCGATTTCCGGCGGATCCGTGCGAGTTACCGCTCAAGGGGAATGCACGCCGACGCCCGGCTTTGTCAGGGCCGCTTCCTGTCCTTACCGGTACCACCCGGATGGGACTGCCCTCAGCTCCACCGTCCTGCTGCGACAGGATCAGCGACGAAGGTCTCCCACCTCCGTTCGAATCAACAGCGCCTCACGGCGCACCCGCCGTTCCTTCCGGACGATCAGCCACATCCCCTTCGGCCAGCCCTGAATGACGTCGCCGGTGAGTTCGGCGACCCAGGCGCCGCCGCGTATCTCGCCGTCCGCCTCGACGGCCGGCGTCCGGGCCGCGGCCGGAACCTTCAGCACGCGGCTGTGGATCGCATCCTTGATCACCATGCTGACCGAGTAGGACAGCCACCGTCACCGCCGGGTCAGCCAGGCGACGAAGTCATGGGTACCGCCCGCGGAGTCGGCGCGGATCAGGGTCTGCCGCCCGCGCCGGTACTTCTTCGGAAGCTGGGCCAGTGCCAGTCGGACGACCGTGATGTGGTCGGCGGCCGCGTTCGAGCCCGCTTCCCCGGCCTGAGCAGGGCCGCCACCGGCTCCCCGGTGCCGCCCGGCCCGTGCTCGACGCACCCCATCAGAAGGTGGTGGTGACTCAGACGTCGCTGAGGCGCAGTCCGGCGTGGGCCTTGTAGCGGCGGTTCACCGAGATCAGGTTGGCTACCAACGACTCCACTTGGTGGGCGTTGCGCAGTCGTCCGCCGTAGACGCCGCGTGCGCCCGGGAGTCGTGAGGCGAGTGCCTGGACGGTGTCGGTGGCGGCGCGCTCATCGCCCAGGACGAGTACATCGGTGTCTATCTTGTCGATCTGCCGGTCTTCCAGAGTGACGGCGGAGAGATGGTGAAACGCGGCGGTCACCCGGGAGTCCGGCAACAGTGCGGCAGCCTGCTGGGCGGCGCTGCCCTCCTCAGGCCGGAGTGCGTAGGCCCCCATCCTGTCGAAGCCGAGCGGGTTGACGCAGTCGACCACGATCTTGCCGACGAGCTCTTCGCGGAGCGTGGTCAGCAGCTCGGCATGTCCCTCCCAGGGAGTGGCGACGATCACCAGATCGCTCTCCCGTGCGGTCGTGGCGTTGTCAGCGCCGCGGACGTCCTCGCCGATGGCCGCGGCGGTGGAGGCGGCCCTGGCGGCGTTCCGTGAGCCGATGATGACCTGTTGGCCCGCGCCGGCGAGCCGGTAGGCGAGGCCGCGCCCCTGTGGGCCGGTGCCGCCGAGGATGCCGACGATCAGGCCGGACACATCAGGGAGGCGATGGGGATCGTTTCGAGCGGCTGCAGCGGGAGTCGAGGAACGGGTGCCGGCGGCTTGGTCGAGATTCGTCATGCTGTGGTCCTTGGCTCGTTCGGTTCGTTCTTCCGTGGCCCGTGCCGTTCGTCGTCAGCGGTCTGCTCGGGCCGTGGGGGCGTGTCCGCAGCGGTTTCGCGGACTACGAGTCGATCAATCCTGCCGTCGGCTCCGCATCCCGCCCCTGTGCTTCACGGGTCGCGGCGCGGCGCCGGTCGTGGAACTCATCGATCAGCCCGTGCTTCAGCCAGCGGGTGAAGAACAGGTGCACCGCCTTCCACGGCGGGTATTCGGCAGGCAGCGCGGGCCACTTCACGCCGTTGTCCACCACGTGCCCGATCGCGTCGAGTGTGTCCCGGTGGCGGTACTCCTCCGGCCGGCCGCCACGGCCCTCGGCCCATGCGGGCTTCAGGACAATCTGACTGCGGAACAGGGCCCTCCCGATGAACAGTGCCCGGACACCCTCTGTGTCACGGAGAGGCCCTGCCGGCGCGGGTGCTCAGTGACGGCGCAGGAATCTGAGCAGGACGCGGTTCCAGGCGTCGGGCTGTTCCCAGTGAGGATTGTGGCCCGCCTCGTCGATGACGTGCGTCTCGGCATCTTGGAGATGCTGGGCAATGAGCCGCTTGACAGAGGGCGGGGTCCAAAGGTCCGAGTCGCCGGTGATCAGCTGAACCGGCAGGGCGATGGTTTCCAGGGCCGCCCAGGTGATCTTGTTGGCGGACCTCTGGGAGTACGCGTCGTCCCTCCTGGCCCGACGGTTGATCTCCAGCCAGGCCGCCACGCCATCCGGGTTGCCGCCCCGGTAGGAGGGACTCAATTCCCGGAATTCGACTGGAAGTTGATCGAACGGGGCGGGCCGGAGCGAGGCGGAGAGCTGCGTGTAGTCAGGGTCGGAGATGCCCATGACGCTGTTGGAGATGGTGAGGCTGCGCAGCCGGTCCGGGTGGGACAGGGCGTAGTCGACGGCCACCGCACCGCCCGCCGCCGAGGCGACCACGTGGAAACGGTCAAGGCCGAGATGGTCGGCCAGGGTTTGCAGGTCTCCGGAGGCGGTATCCGCATCGGCCTGGTTTCCGGCCACCGAGCCGTAGGCGCCACGCCGCGAGTAGCCGATCGTCCGGAACCCGGCGCGGGCGAGCACCGGCTGCTGGTACGGCCAACTCTCGCCGCTGCCGGAGAAGGGGTGCAGCAGAACGACGGCCTCTCCGCTGCCGCCAGTGTCCCAGCACCACAGATTCCCGCCCCCGACGACCGGGACCCTGTGCTCGGTCACCGGCATCTGCTTCGGCACGGGCACGGGCTCCCACGGCGCGGCCTCGCGGGTGGCCCTCTCCCGGTCCTGGCCGGCGGCGGCACGCCCGGTGCCGATACCGGCGACCGCCAACGCGGCCGCCGCCCAGCCGCCGCCTACCAGCGCACGGCGGCTGGGCCCTGATCTGCGTATTACCTGTCCATTATCCATGTCGAATTCCTTCGTTGATGGTCCTGTGATTCAAGCCGGCCGAACTCTGGCTCGTCGATTGTTCGGCGACAATTCCCTTACTCTTAATGGCCGCCGTTATTTGCGGTCAATTGGTGATGATGATGGCCGGCGGATCAGCCGCGGGCTTTTCCGCTGAACAAGGTGATCACGACTTCAGTTGCGTACGCAGTCGCGTGACCTGCGTCGCGGCAGGAAGGCCGGCGATCTGCGGATGTCCGTGCGATCGCCCGGGCATGAATACCCGCCCGTCCATGACTGTGCAGCGGAGAGCGTGGTACGGATCCGATGAACCCGCCGAGGAATTCCCGTGCAAGTAAGAGACGAAGCGAAGAACTCACCCGGCAACTCGGCGAACTCGACGCGGAAATCGAGAACCTGCGCATCACCCGCAATATCCTCCTCACCCTTGCCATGCCTCACCCGCCATCTGGCTCGACCGCCCCGACATCCCGGCCCCCCGCCTGCCGGCAGATCCTCACAGCCCTGGACGGCGCGGGCCGGCCGCTGCGCGCCCTCGGCCTCTGCCGGCCCCGCGACCTGCCGATCCTCCCGAAGAACACTGAAGGCATCCGCTCCCCGAACTGAAACGACTGGTCACCCGGGGAACACCTCAACCACGAAACGGACAAGAGCCCATGTCCGCACCCACCGCACCCTCAGACGTCCAGGGCCACCAGGAAGCGGGACACCATGTTGTACGCGGCGACGGTGGCGGTCAGTTCGACCAGCTCCGCGTCCGAGAAGTCGGCCCGCAGCGCGTCGAAGAGCTCGTCAGGGACCTGAACGTCGCGGGTCATCGCGTCGGTGTACGCGATGACCCGACGCAGGCGCGCGTCGAGCGCCGGGTTCTCCTCCCGCACGGCCGCCAACTGGGATTCCCCCCATCCCGCTTCACGGGCCGGGCGCTCGTGGGCGGCCCATTCGTAGGGCGCTCGGTTGAGGACGGCGATCCGCAGGATCACCAGTTCCCGGATGTCGGCGGGCAGGGCGATGCGCTGCCGGATGGCGCCGAGCAGGCTGTTCCAGCCGTCGGCCAACTGCGGACTGTGCAGGAGCATGTGGTCGAGCGGACGCAGGTTTCCGCCGCGCCGCTCGCGGATGCGGTCGGCGATCTCGCCGATGCCGTCGGTCTCCGGGATTCGTGCCATGCGGGGCCCTCATTCGTGAGTGGTGTCCGGCCGACCAGGGACGGCTGGGCCGGTTGGTGAGCGGTGTCGGGGCTCGTCAGGCTCTCCGGACCCGACGCAGGATCGGCGGCCGTGCCCGGAATGGTCTGGGCCCACCTCTGCGGGGTCCCGGCCCGGCCAGGCATTCTGGGGCGGACCGACACCGGGGAGTGCGCTGACCGGCGACGCCGGAGACATCGCCAACCGCCGTCACGAACGCGCCGGGCCGGGGCCGCCGTGATCGTCATGGACATCGATGGGACCCAGCAGGCCAAGCTCTCCCGAGTCCGGCTGGCTCCCCGGCGGGCTGGAGGCTCTCGTGCTCGCGGTGGGAGCCGACGACAGCCGCCGGGTGCTCGAAGACCCGGACGAGTGGGGAGCGGATCGTCTTCCGGTCACGGGGGGGGCGCCGACAGGGCCGGACGGTTGCGGCCGTGTCGTCTCTCTGTCCCCGGTCTCTGGCCTGCTCGCGCACAGGGAACACGTGGTCTGCGTCGCCGCCGAGGGCGGGGTCAGCCTCTCCGGATCGGGTACCGGGTCCCCGCGTGTGCGAAGTGCACCACTGGTCAGATCCCCACCGGCTCGGTTTCCTCCGGCGCCGAGGCTGTCCTCTCCGCCCTCCGGCCGGGCGACGACGGCTGCTCGCCTCGGATCTGGGTCAGCACGCGGGTCCGAAGGTCAGCGAAGAGCGGATCGGCCCGGGTGCCGATCTGGTCGCGTCGGGTGCCCAGGTCGATGGTGAGGTTGTCGATGACGGCCGTCGGCCTGCCGCCCAGGACGATGACGCGGTCGCCCAGGTACACGGCCTCGTCGATGTCATGGGTGACGACGATGACGGTGATGCCGAGTTTCCTGCGCAGCGACAGGGTGAGGTCCTCCAGGTCGAAGCGGGACTGGGCGTCGACCGACCCGAACGGCTCGTCCATCAGCAGCACCGGCGCCTCGTAGGCGAGTCCGCGCGCGATGGCCACACGCTGCTGCATGCCGCCGGACAGCTGCCAGGGGTACTTGTCGCCCACGTCCGGAAGGCCGACTGCGGCCAGGCACTCGTCGGCCCGTTTCCTGCGCTCGGCCCGCTTCACACCCATCCCCTCGAGAGGGAAGGCCACATTGTCCCGCACCCGCAGCCAGGGCATGAGGGAGCCGCGGTAGTCCTGGAAGACGACGGCGATGTCGGCCAGCGGCCTGGTGAGCGGCTGATCGCCGTAGGTGACCGTGCCCGAGGTGGGGCGGGTCAGTCCGGACAGGCAGCGCAGCAGGGTGGTCTTGCCGGCACCGGACGGGCCGACGATGCACACGAACTCCCCCGGGTCGACGCGCAGCGACAGTCCGTCGATCACCCGGTGCTCGTCCGCGCCGTGACCGAACGACTTGCAGACGTCCTCCACGATCAGGCTGGATCCGCGTTTCATGATGAGACGACCTCGTTCCGGTGCTGGGTCCGCCGGGTTCGGGGCGGACGCTGGTGGTACCAGCCGAGCAGCGCGTACTCGGCTGCCAGGAGAAGGACACTCAGCGCGTAGCCGAGGATGCCGATCAGGATGGTGCCGGCCCAGGTCTCCGGGACGGCGAAGCTGGAGCCGCTCTCCAGGATGAAGCTGCCGAGGCCGACCGGGGATCCGTAGATCTCGCTGACCACCATGAGGACGACGGCGATGGACAGGGCGATGCGGATGCCGGCGAAGATCTGCGGCAGGGCGCCGGGCAGTACGACCTTGACCAGCCGCAGCCGCCAGGGGATGCGGTAGCTGTGCGCGGTCTCGTGGACGGCCGGGTTGATGCCCTGGACTCCGCTGACGGTGTTGAGCAGGATCGGCCACAGGGAGCCCAGAGCGATGAGAAAGATCTTGGGGCCCGATCCGATGCCCAGAGTCAGGATGATGACGGGGACGAACGCCACCGTCGGTGTCGCGCGGGCGAAGTCCAGCAGCGGGGCGGTGGCCTGGCGCAGCAGCTTGACCTCGCCGATCACCAGGCCTGCCCCGACACCGAGGACGGTGGCGACGGCAAGGCCCACGGCGATGTTGCGCAGGCTGAACAGCAGGTCGCCGACGAGCCCGCCGTGCAGGAGTTCCCGCCACAGGACGGTGAGCACGTCGGTCAGAGGCGGGAAGTAGAAGCTGGTGCTGCCCGCGGTGGCCAGTACCAGGACGGCGAACACCAGCAGCGGCAGCCACAGCTGCTTGAGCAGGGACTTCCAGAAGGCCCCGGACAGGTTCGAGAGCATGGGTCTTCTCCCCGCCTCAGTCGGTGTGCGCCGGCGGACGCCAGCGCAGCAGCCGGGATTCGAAGAGCTGGGACAGCTGGTTGATCGAGTAGCCGATCAGCCCTGCGGTGAGGATGTAGGCGTACGCCTCCGCCGACGCGCCGCCCTGCTGGTCCTGGACGACCTGGTGGCCGATGCCGGGCAGCGTGGTGAGCACCTCGACCCCGATGGCGACCAGCACGGAGGTCGTCGCGGCCAGCCGCAGCCCGGTCATGATCGACGGGGTGGCGCTCGGCAGGACCACCTTGCGGAAGCTCAGCAGCCGGGGGATGCGGTAGCTGTGGACGGTCTCCGCGATCATCGGCGTCACCGCGCGGGCTCCGTACTGGGCCTGCAGGAAGACGGGGAAGACACAGGCGATGAAGACCACCGTGGCCTTCATCGACGGCGTCGAGCCCATGACCAGCAGGAACACCGGCAGCAGCGCGATGACCGGGAACGACCGCAGGATGTCCACCAGCAGCCGGGAGGACTGCTCGGCAGCCGCGTACGTCCCCGTGGCCAGGCCCAGCGGGACGCCGATCACGACGGCCGCGGCGAAGCCGGTGACCGCGCCGCGCAGGGTGTCGGCGACCGCCTGCCAGTACGCGCCGCTGGAGACGAGCCCGGGGAACTCGGCGAACACCGCACCAGGGCTGGGCAGCGCCGTGGAACTCACCAGGCCGGCCGCGGCGATCAGCGCCCACAGGGCGAGAACGACCAGTACGGCGGACATCTGAAGCAGGATGATCTTGCCGCGCTCCCGGCCGCCGGCCCTCATGCGCCCGGTGAGCGATGCGAGGGCCGCAGCGGGGTCCCGGCCGGTGGATGTGGCCGGGGCGACGTCCCGGCCGGTGGATGTGGCCATCGTTTCCTTCGCCGCCTCAGCTGCTGGATGTGACGGTCGGCGCCTGGTTCCAGTACAGAGCGTCGTCCTTGGGAGCGCTCGTGAGCAGGCCGTACTCGTTCATCTTGGTGATCATGGTCCGCACGAGTGTGGTGTTGATGTTCTTGTCATAGTGCGCGATCGACGACTTGTCGATGTAGTCGGCGGGCAGCTGGGTGTACTTCTTGTCGATCGTCTTGACCGCGTCGGGGTGTTCGTTGGCGTACGTCAGGGCCTTGGCGATGGCGTCGATGAACTTCTTGGCCGTGGCGGCGTTGGCCGACAGGTACTTCTGGCTGGAGAAGAGCACCCCCTGAGGGATGCCGGGCAACTCGTTCATGCCATTGCCCATGGAACGCAGGCCCGTCGCCTGGCCGGCCGCGTAGAAGGCGCCGAAGGTGTAGGCGGCGTCGATCTTGCCGGTGCTGACGGCGTCGTTGAGGGAGGTGACGGGCAGTGCCACGAACTTCACCTTGCTGGGGTCACCGCCGTCCTTCTCGACCAGGTACTCGGCGACGAAGTGGACGTTGCCGCCCAGGGCCGGCAGGCCGACCGTCTTGCCCTCCAGGTCGGCGAAGCGCTTGATGGGGCTGCCCTTCTTCACCAGCAGTCCTTCGGTGCGGGCGCCCTTCGCCGTGGACGAGACCAGTCCGCTCACCATGCGGATGGGCAGCTTCTTGGCGGCGCCCTTGAGGAAGCCGGAGCCGTCGGTCATGGCGAACTGCGCCTCGCCGTTGAGGACCGAGGGGGCGTTCTGCGAGGTGTCCGGAGCGCCGGCCTTGACGGAGACGTCCAGGCCGGCGTCCTTGAAGTAGCCCTGCTGCTGGGCGATGTAGAGTGGCTCGAAGATCGCGCCGGTGGAGCGCAGGACGGTGATCCTGGCCCCGCCGCCACTGCTCGTGGAGGTGGACGCCTGCGAGCCGCAGGCGGCGAGCGGAGCGGCGACGGCGAGCGTCACGACAGCGGCGGGGAGTCGGCCCCACGGGGTTCTCGAACGCTTCGTCATGAGGGTGTGCTCCTTTGTACGGGTACGACTCTCGGCAGGTGTGTGCGGGTGCGGCCTGTGCGCGGATGGAAGCGGCACAGGTGGTGGACTTCGGCCTGCCCGGGGCTGGGGCCGAGAGGGAAGCGATCGGCGGGATCGCTGTCGAGTCAGCGGTCGTGGGCGCGGTTTCCCACCCGGCTCCGGCCGCCCGAGCGGATGGAGACCGGGAGCCCTTCGACAGGGGCGATTCGTACGGCGCCGATCACGTCCCGCTCGGCCTTGGCGATGACGTCGGGCTGGCGATCGGGCTCGGCTCGTTGCACACGGCTTCGGGACGGGTGTTCCGTATCGGTCCCACCACGGCGGATGATGGCTCCACCAAGTGCCTGAGCAGGCTTCGAATCGGCTGACCTGGACAACTTCGTCTCCTCGGGCGGTGCAATACGGCGACGTTACTGTCGACACTAATTCGGGGTCAAGAGGGGCATCGCATGCATTTTGACTTATCTGTCGACACTATTTGGTAACGCTGCGTCTGCCGAGCAACGCCGGCGCGGTGCTGCGCTCTCGCGCCCCACAGCTGCTAAAGAGGCTCGCGAAGCACAGCCGCCGCTGCGTCGGTCTGCACGACGGCGGCGCGCACGCCGGGTCGGCGGTTGGCGCCGTCGAGCAGGCCGCCGTGGCGCACGCCGCTGCATCCGCCTGCTCTTGAACGCCGCGGTCGCCCTCGGCGATCAGGACGTGTCGGACGGCAGCGCGGGGTGAACGGGCAGGCCTGCGGGTCGTGCGTGACGGCCTACGGGACGGGCGGGAAGCCGAAGAGGTCCGCCGGGTTGTCGACCATCAGCCGGCGCAGCAGCTCGGGTTCGGGGGCGATGTCGGCCAGCAGGTCGACCAGCAACCCGTCGTCGGGGGCGGCCCCCTCGATGTTGACGTGGGGATAGTCGGTACCCCACAGCACGCGCTCCGGCGCGTAGGCCACGAGGGACGCGGCAAGTGCCACCGCGTCGGCGTAGGGCGGCCCCTGCCGGGAGATCCGGTCCACGCCGCTGACCTTGAGCCAGACGTCGCCCGTGTCGACCAGAGCGCGCAGGCTGCGCAGAGAGGTGCCGCCGGGCCCTTCGGTGATGTCCACGCGGGCGAGGTGGTCGATGACCACCCGGCCCGGGACCGACCGGATGAGGTGCTCATGGTCGGCCACCCCCCGGCCGCTGACATGGATTTCTGCGGCCCAGTCGAGGCCGTCCACGCGCTCCAGTACGGAATCGATCTCCTCGCGGGTCGGTGCGGTCCGCAGATGCGGAAGGAAGTTGAGACGGAAAGCGCGCACTCCGGCGCGGTGCAGTTCCTCGATCTCCCCCCGGGTGGTCCGCTCGCCGATCAGCGCGACCCCGCGCAGCCGCCCGCCGCCGGACGCGAGGGCATCCAGCAGCACCCGGTGGTCGGAGCCGTTGCACGAAGACTGCACGATCACGGCACGGGACAGGCCGAGATGGTTGTGGAGGGCGCCGAGCTGCTCCTTGGGGGCATCGACCGGAGTGAACGTGCGGTCGGTGGCGTACGGGAAGACCTCGGCCGGACCGAAGACATGGCAGTGGGCGTCGCAGCTGCCGGGCGGCAGCACGAGGGCGGGTTTGCGGGGCGCCGGGTGCGGGGGCGGGCAGCCGGGCGACGGCACTGCCGGGGCGACCACCCCGGCCCCGGTGACGGTGGACTCAGTCACAGCGGGCCGTCATTCCACCGTCGACGACGATCTCCGTGCCGGTGACGAAGCGGGCCTCGTCGGAGGCGAGGAACAGCGCGGCGTACGCGGTGTCGCGGCCGTCACCCATGAAGCCGAGCGGGATCCGGGCCTGCCGCTGCGCCAGCAGCTTCTCCACGTCGCCGCCCGCGCGCTGTCCGGCGAGGCGTGCCTCGACCATGGGGGTGTGCAGTTGTCCGGGGACTACCGTGTTCACGCGGATACCGTCGGAGGCGTACTCGACGGCCGTCACCCGGGAGAGCTGGATGACCGCGGCCTTGGCGGCCGCGTAGCCCACCTGCGCGGCGCCCGTCCAGCGCAGCCCCGAGGCCGACGCGGTGTTCACGATCGACCCTCCTCCGCCGCGCCGCATCACCGGGATGACGTGCTTGCAGGCCAGGAAGGCGCTGGTGAGATTGGTCCGCAGCTGGCTGTCCCAGTCCTCCAGGCTGAGCTGGACGGCCCCGCCGGCGCGCGAGCCGCCGACGTTGTTGACGAGGATGTCGATCCGGCCCGCCTTTCGCTCGGTCTCCTCGAAGTAGGCCTGGACGTCTGTGGGTTCGGTGACGTCCAGCACGGACGTGTGGACGGTGCCACCCTCCTCGCGGATCTGCTGGGCGGTGACCTCCAGGGAGTCCTTGTCCCGGTCGGTCAGGAAGACGGTGGCGCCCTCCCGGGCGAAGACCACGGCGGTCGCGCGGCCGTTGCCCCAGCCCGGTCCGACACTGCCGGCACCGCTGATGACGGCGATCCGGCCCGCCAGCCGACCGCGCCGGGGGACTCCGCTGACGTCTTGGCTCACGATGGTTCTCCTCGGTCGGAACTGAGTTCAACTGCCGACAACATCCACTTAGTGTCGACAGCGGATGGATTTATAGCCACAGATTAGCCACACCGTCCCGGAGTATTGCAATGAGTGTCGACAGAATGTTTGGATGAGTCATCCTTGGCGAGCAGGGCACCGCGGATGTCCGGCGGCGCACCAGGGAAGACAGACGACGGACAACGGACGCCCGGGAGGGTTCATGGACAAGCCGGCAGTGTTCACCGCCGAGGAGATCGCCCGCTTCCGGGCCGAACTGGCCGCGAAGCGCGCCCCGGGCGCCTACGAGCCCGGTCGCTGGTCGGTCAGCCCACTCGACCGGCGGCCGGACGTGACCGGCCCTCTGCCGCGGTCCGTCCGTCTGCGCGATGCCACGCTCCGGTCGGTCGAGACCCTGCCCGGCGTCGTCGCCTCCGTCCAGGCCAAGGAGGCGTACCTGCGCCGGCTCGTCGACGCGGGTGTCGGCGAGATCGTCACCGCGGGGGTCACCGGGCGGGACGACGAGGCGCTGCGCGCAGAGGTCGGCATCATCAAGAACGGAGTCACCGGGGACACCGCCTGCCGGGCGGTGTGCCCCCTGATGCGGACGATCCAGGACATCGACCGTGCCGCCGACGCCGGTTACGACGGCGTACAGATCTGGGTGGACCTCCTGGGAGAGGCGGCGCTGATCTACCAGCCGGCCGTCTATCAGCGGTCGTGGAAGGGCGAGGACTGGCGTACCCCCGACACCCCGCGCAGCCACGCCGACGTGCTCGCCGGGGCGATCCCGCTCATCGGGCACGCCCGTTCCCTCGGCCTCGACGTCATCGTGCCGATACTGATGGTCTCCTACGTCACGGAAGAGGTTCTGGAGGAGTCCGTCACCGCGCTCACCGGGGCCGGCGCCACCGAGATCACCCTCTTCGACGGGCCGGGCGCGATGAGCCCGGAGGCGTACGCGTACGTCGTCCGCCGCACGAAGGAACTGGCGCCCGAGGTCGAGGTCGGAGTGCACCCGCACAACACCTTCGGCCTGGCGGTCGGGTGTGCGATCGGTGCTGCCCGGGCCGGTGCCGCCGTCGTCGAACTGTCCGTCAACGGCTACTGCGGCGGTCCGGGCAACGCCGACCTGGCCGCCACCGCGCTGGCCTTCGAGGCGCTGTACGGGGTCCGTACGGGTATTCGCACGCGGGAGTTGACCGCCCTGGCCCGCGCCGGGGAAGAGCTCACCGGCTACCAGCTCGCCTGGAACCACCCGGTGACCGGCACGCACGCCTTCTCCTGGGGCGGTATGGACTTCATCACTCAGGAGACCGCTGTCGACCCGCTGCTGCACAACTGCCTGGAACCCGGGTTCGTGGGCAACGAGCGCAAGGTCCCGTTCACTCCCGACAGCGGCCCCTACACGCTCACCGACAAACTGGCGGCGCTCGGTGCCGACCTCACGCACGCCCAGATCGACGAGGTACTGCGACAGGCCCGCGAGATCATGGCCCGCGAAGGCCGTCTGCTCACCGACGCGAGCCTGGCGGCGCTCGCGGAACAAGTCACCTCTTCCTCCTCACGCCGCGGCCGGGAGTCGTAGACCGCGCCTCCGCAGAGGCCGAGGCCGTCGTCGCCGGCGGCGGCCCACGTCAGCGCGCTTCGGCGCTACGCCCTCACCCGGCCCCGTCCGGTGTCCTGCGAGCCCTGGGCCCGGCGATCCTCTACCGCACCGAACCGTCGCCGCATGTCCGGGAGGCAGCCGTCCTCGTGCTCACCTCCGTCTGGGACGGCGGGTTCGAGCGCTGCGCCCGCCAACCCGTCCGGGAGAGCCGCGGGACTCGTCGACGCCTGCGTCCCCGCCCTGCGACCGCCCCTGTTCGCCGTCTCCACGCCGAACGCGCCCAGGGCGCGAGGGCAGCCCGCGACCACGGGCCGAACGAGGCCCAGATCATCTGCGACCACCGGGGCACCGAACCCCGCGAGCCAAGGAGCCCGCACCGTGAACAAGGTTTGCGCGACCGCCGCAGAGGCGGTCCTCGACATCGCCGATGGATCGTCGCTGGCCGTCGGCGGCTTCGGCCTCAGCGGCGTTCCCGACGTCCTCATCCGGGCCCTGTACGAGCAGGGCGCCACCGGGCTTCAGGTCGTGTCGAACAACTGCGGTGTCGACGGTCGTGGCCTGGGCGTGCTGCTGGCCGCCGGGCGCATCGCCCGCGTGACCGGCTCGTACGTCGGCGAGAACCAGGAGTTCGCCCGCCAGTACCTGTCCGGCGAACTGGAGGTCGAACTCACCCCGCAGGGCACGCTCGCCGAGCGACTGCGGGCGGGCGGCGCGGGCATCCCCGCCTTCTACACCCCGGCCGGCGTCGGCACCCAGGTCGCTGAGGGCGGTCTGCCCTGGCGTTACACGCGCGACGGCGAGGTGGACATCGCTTCCCCGCACAAGGAAAGCCGCCGCTTCAACGGACGCACCTACGTGCTGGAGCACGGCATCACCACCGACTTCGCGCTGATCCGGGCGGCGAAGGCCGACCGGCACGGCAACCTCGTCTTCCACAAGGCCGCCGCCAACTTCAATCCATTGGCCGCGATGGCGGGACGCATCGCGATCACCGAGGTCGAGGAGCTCGTGGAACCGGGCGAAATCGCGCCGGAGGAGGTCCACCTGCCGGGCGTCTTCGTCCAGAGGATCGTCGCCCTGACGCCGGTTCAGGCCGCCGACAAGCAGATAGAGAAGAGGACCGTACGCACATGAACACGCCCATGGGCTGGACCCGCGACCAGATGGCCGCCCGCGCCGCCGCCGAACTCACCGACGGCTCCTACGTCAACCTCGGCATCGGCCTGCCCACCCTGATCCCCGGCCATCTCTCCCCGGACGTGCACGTCGTGCTGCACTCCGAGAACGGCATCCTGGGCACCGGCCCGTATCCGACCGAGGACGAGGTCGACCCGGATCTGATCAACGCGGGCAAGGAGACCGTCACGGTGCTGCCGGGCGCATCCTTCTTCGACTCCGCGCTCTCCTTCGGAATGATCCGCGGTGGGCACATCGACACGGCGGTCCTGGGAGCGATGCAGGTGTCGGAGAAGGGGGACCTCGCCAACTGGATGATTCCCGGGAAGATGGTCAAGGGCATGGGCGGCGCGATGGATCTGGTCCACGGCGCCCGCCGCGTCATCGTCCTGATGGAGCACACCGCCAAGGACGGATCCCCCAAGATCGTCAAGAAGTGCACGCTGCCGCTCACGGGTGAGCAGTGTGTCCACCGCGTCATCACCGACCTCGGTGTCCTCGACATCACCCCGGACGGCGTCGTCCTCGTCGAAACCGCCCCCGGCGTGACCATCGAGGACATCACCGCACGTACCGGCCCGCCGCTGCGCTTCTGAGAGGCAGTGTCGAGTGCTTCGACCGGCGCACAGCTGCCGCACGGATCAGGTTGCGGGCGGCCCGCCGTGTCTTCGGGAATTCCCCCCTCGACCGAGGAGTTCTTCGTCCGGGCCGCTCGCGCGTGCGCTCTGCCGCGCGACCTCGACCATGCCGCTCGCGCGGAGCCGGGCGCGTCGGTCCTGTCCGCGATCAGCCGGCCGGTCCGGTGAGCCTGCGACGGTTGACCAGGTGCACGAGCGCCTCAGGAACACGGCGTCCGTCCTGTCCCGGTCTCCGGCGGTGAAGACTGCGTGCCGCCGGGGCGCCGAAGCGGACGAGAGGGGCTTCGGCCGTGGCGGATGCCCTGGGGGCGCCTGCCGCGGAGGCGACCGACAGCCCGCCCGGAGGATGCCCTGAGGCACGCCCGCCCGGATGGCCTGTCGCCGCGCGATGCCGTCCTCGACCCGGACGGACCGACGCCGCGCCGCGACGTGGACCGCCCGCACCGGGACGTCGCGGCCGGGGTACCGGTCGCTCGTACCCGGTACGGGCCGGTGCTTCGGACGAGTCGGTCCACCGGTCCATGCCGTGAACGGCTACGTGGAGAGAACGATCGATGCCTTCACGGGGCGTCCGCCAGCAAGCGAGTGATCTCCGTCTGGCGGTCGCCCAGGCCGGCCGCGAACGCCGCCTTGCGTGCGATGTCGCTCTCCATCTCGTTCTGCAGGATCGCGTGTGCCTGGTCCTGGACGTACTTCACTCGCCGGTAGCGACGCTGCATGAACGAAGCGAGCGCGTCCTGGACGCCCTGGCCGAGGAGTTCGTCAGCCAGGACGATGGCGTCCTCCATGGCCATGGCGGCGCCCTGTGCCAGGTGCGGAGCGACGGCGTGGGCCGCGTCGCCGATGAGGACGATGTTGCCCTTGTGCCACGGCGCCGGCAGGAACACCTCCTGCAGTGGCGCCCAGTGGATCTCGCTGTCAGCGGTGATCGCGTCGCGTGCACGGCCGACGAGTCCGCCGAAGCCGACGAGCTTGTCCTTGAGCGTGAGGATCATGGTGGCCGGGTCGGGAACGGCATCCCAGTCGCCTTCCTCGACGACCAGCAGGTACATGGTCTTCTCGTTGAGGTGCAGCACCGACGCCTTGACGAGGCTTCCGTTCCAGTACTCGCTCAACACCATGTCCGGGCACCGGTCGACCGCCACCCGCCAGCACGCGTATCCCGTGGGCACTGGGTCGTGGTCGTTGCCGAACATCAGGTTCCGCAGCGGGGAACGGATGCCGTCGGCACCGACGACGAGGTCATAACGGGCCGTCGATCCGTCCGTGAAGGTGACGTCCACGCCGACGCCGTCGTCCTCGATGCTCTCCCAGGTCGTGCCGAGCCGCACGGTGGCCCCGGCCCTTTCGGCGGCTTCGGTGAGGATCCGGTGCAGGTCGGCCCGCGTCATGGAGACCTGGAACGGTACGTCCGGCGGATCGACCGGCGTGAACTCGGCGGTCAGCCGCCCCTCGGAGTCGTACCGGCGGATTCCGCGGTACTGGTAGCCGTGCGCCAGCACCTCGTCGTAGACGCCGAGGGCGCGCAGGGCCCGCAGCGCGTTCGCCGGGTGGTTCAGCCCGACACCGACGGTGGCGTTCACCGCCTTGATCTCGACGACTTCGACCGTCCAGCCGGTGGACGCGAGCGTGACACCGGCGGCCAGACCGCCGATGCCGGCACCGACGATCAACGCCCGGCGCGGGGGTGTTCCTACGCGTGACATGTCAGCGGCCTCCCGCCGTTGAGGACCATCATGTCGCGACGGGTCGCGATCAGGTCGATTTCCTGTCCTGGTGCGGCGCCGTCCAGTTCGGCGAAGGCGCGGTGCAGATTGGCGACGAGCCGCTCGCCGTCGGTGAGGTGCGCGAAGGGATGTCCGGGGTTCGCGCGCGCGATGTCCAGGGGCGTCAGACCGCGCTTGCGGCCGGCCCGGGCAAGCTCCAGGACGAACTCGAGGTAGGCGATCCCCACCTCGAAGACCTCGGGACCGCAGAGCTCACCGTGGCCCGGCACGACGACCTCCGGCTGCCAGCCGATGAGGGTGCTCAGCACATCGAGGGAGCCGCTGATCGAGCCCGCCGAGACGAGCGGGGTGCTGCCGTTGAAGGCCAGGTCGCCGGCGAACAGCACACCGTGCTGTTCGATCCACACCACGAGGTCACCGGTGGTGTGCGCAGGAGTGGGCATCGCACGGATCTCGACGCCGAGACTGTTCGCCCACCAGGTCACGTGTCCGTCGACGGTGATGGCCGGGCGGGTCGGCCGCAGGTCACCCCAGACGACGTCGGGAAAGGGGCCGGTGGGGTCGGGCACGGTCGGCACGTGCTCGAGCATGGGCTGTCTTGCCCGGGAGTGCGTGATGACCGCCGCGTCCGGGAACAAGTAGTTGCCGTTGGTGTGGTCCGTGTGCCAGTGGGTGTTGACCAGCCCCCTGACGGGCAGCCCCGACGTGGCGGTGATCGTGTCGCGAAAGGCGAGCGTGCGCGCCTCGGTCGCTGTCGTGTCGACCACGAGCACATGTTCGTCACCGACGACGAATCCGGTGTTGTTGATGAACCAGCCGCCGTCGGGCTGGACGTACGCGAAGACCGCGGGCGCGACTTCGTGGAGGGTGGCGTCTTCGATCCTGGTGGTCATTGTGGTCTCTTCACGCATCGGCATCGGCATCGGCATGGCATCGGCATCAGATCGGGGCGGGGACCCAGAGCCCGCTGTCCTGCTGGGTCACGGAGTCGAGCGCGAACAGGTCCTCGAGACCTCCTGCGGTGCCCCACTGGTCGTACCAGTCGGGCGTCGCGGGCCAGATCCGCGGTTGCCAGGCGTCCTCGTCGACGATGCGTTCGAGTTCGGTCGTGTACTCCACGACGTTGCCGTGCGGGTCGGCGAAATAGGAGAAGGTGTTGTCACCGGCGCTGTGCCGCCCGGGGCCCCACAGCGGCTTGTGGCCGTGCCGGACGAGCCGACCGGTGCCGCGGAGGTACTCGTCGAGCCCGCGCATCTCGAAGGAGACGTGGTTCAACGAGACCTTGGTCCGCTGGGCGATGGCCAGGCAGTGGTGTTCCTCCGAACAGCGGAGGAATGCCATCCGGTCCGAGAGCCAGTCCGAGAGGCGAAAGGCGAGGTGGGTGCGGTACCACTCGACAGTGGCGTGTACATCGGTGCTGTTGAGGACGACGTGGCTCAGCTTCCGCGGCACCGACTCGCCCGGTTCCAGGGCCCGGAACGGCTTCGGGCGCACGTCGGAGGAGACTTCGACGAGCCGGCCGTCCAAGTCGAAGAAGCGCATGCCATAGCCGCCACCGGGACTGTCCTGGACTCCCGGCTCGCGGACGATGGGCACTCCAGCCCGGCCGAGGCTCTCGCACAGCGCGTCGACGGCGGTGGCGCTCTTCGCGGCGAACGAGATGACGTCCACGCGCTGCGACGCAGCCTGGCGAAGCCGGATGACGTAAGGCTCGGCGGAGCCGACGGAGCCCAGGAACACGACTCCGGTGTCCTCAGCCACCCTGTAGAGCCCCCAGATGCCTTCGTAGAAGGCGGTTGCCCTCGCCAGGTCTGGCACGCCGAGCCCGACATGACGCAGGCCCGCCAAGGCCGACCGCGCCGCGGTCACTGAGGCCGGTTCTGCTCCTTGGGGTGCCGACGGCGGAAGCTCCCGCCGGACGAACACGGGTGGCTCGACGTCGACGATGGCTCCGCCACCGCCACCGCCGCTGTGCGGCTCGGTCTGGACCATATGTCTCTCCTGAACGGCTGAAGGTGAGTGACGACTGAGTGACGACTGTCTCCGAGCGATCCAGTGATGTCAATTGGTTGACGTCAAGCAGTTGACGCGGAACACTGCGTTCCAACCGAAGGGAGTGGTGCCATGCCCCACGAGGACCAGCAGATCGAGACGACCGAGCGGATCATGTACCTGCTCAACCGGATCCGTGTACACACCGCCGACGTCGTCGCGTCCGCCCTGTCCGACCTGGAGCTGACGGGAACGCAGGCGTTGATCCTCGAGACGCTGTTGGAGAGGGGGCCCACGAGCGCTGCGGAGCTGGGGCGTCGCTGCCTCATCACCCGCCAGGCGCTGAGCGCGCCGCTCAACGCCCTCGAACGGCGCGGGCTGGTGAGCCGCCCCCGGTCCGACGTCTCGGCGCGGCAGCGCCCCAGCAGCCTCACGGACAGCGGCCGGGAGACCGCCGTATCGGTTCGGGAGCGCGTGCTTCGGCTCGAGCGTGGGTCAGTGCAGTCGTTCACCGCGGAGGAACGCGCCGCCCTTGAGGAGTTGCTCCGGCGCTACGCCGACTTCTGGACCGGTCAGGCCGGATCCCGACCCGCGTCCGCCGAGGCGGAAACGGCCGGAAAGGACCTGAAGTGAGCGAGCAGATCTGGCACAACCTCCCAGCGGGCGGGTTCGGCTTCGCCCGCTACCTCGGTGCGCAGGGACCCGACATCGCCCTGGTGGTCGACGGTGACGCCTATCCCCTGTCCGCCACAGGGATCGTCGATGGCCCGGTGGCGGCGCTACAGGCTCTGCTCGGCGGATGGGACGACGTTCTCGACGCCTTGCAGAAGTGGGTCGGGGCCGGACGGCGGACCGGGGTCACGCCGCTCGACCTGCGTCGCCCCGACGTGCTGCCGCCGGTCGAGCCGCTGCAGATCTTCCAGGCGGCCGCGAACTACCGCAAGCACGTGATCGACTTGATGGTCGCCTCGCCGCGGCCGGAGCACGTGCACGAGGACGAAGCACGACGCCGCGAGATCGCGACGGCTCTGATGGATCAGCGCGCGGCTTCCGGCACTCCCACCGTGTTCGCCGGCATGCCCACGAGCGTGACAGGACCGTACTCCGACGTCGTGATCCCGCGGATCACCGCCCAATGCGACTGGGAACTCGAGCTGGCCGTCGTCATGGGGCAACGGGCGCGCTACGTATCGGCCACCGACGCGATGTCCTACGTGGCCGGCTACACGATCGTCAACGACGTGACGATGCGGGATTGGCTCTACCCGACCGGGGACAGCAGTCGCGGTGCCGACTGGCTGGCCTGCAAGGGCGCACCGACGTTCCTCCCGTTGGGTCCGCTCGTCGTGCCGGCCCGGTTCGTTCCGGATCCCACCGAGCTGATGATCACGCTGACACTCAACGGCACGACCATGCAGCACGAGAGCGCCGCGGACATGATCTTCGGCATCCCGCGGCTCATCGAACACACGTCGCGGTTTGCCGAACTGCGGGCGGGTGACGTGCTGCTGACCGGATCACCGGCGGGCAACGGCGTGCACCACGGGCGGTTCCTCCGTGACGGCGACGTGATGACCGGAGCGATCACCGGCCTGGGCGTGCAGGAGACACCGGTGACCGAAGAGAACCCGGTCCGCCCGTGAGCATCGACGTCCACGCGCACGCGCACGCGCCGACCGCCGAGCGGCTGGCGCAGGACATGCCGGGATACCAGGCGCACCTGGCCGGTCTCGCCCGCCGGTACCGCGACCCGAGGACCGCCACGCACATGCGCGGGATCGAGCGCGTCTGGGCGCACAGGCTGAGTGATCTTCCCACCCGCCTGGCCGACATGGACCGCGCCGGGGTGGCCGCGCAGCTGGTGTCCGTCAACCCGGGCCAGTACCACCACTGGGCCGACCCGGTAGAGGCCGAGGCGCTGGTCGTCGCGACCAACGAGGACCTGGCGCAGCTGATCTCCCGCCGGCCGGACCGGCTGGCGGCTCTGGGCCACGTGTCGCTGCAGCACCCCGAACTCGCGGCGGGGCAACTCGACGGCCTGATGCGCCGACCGGGATTCGTCGGCACGCAGATCTCCTCCCATGCGGCTGGGATGGACCTGTCGGACCGTCGCCTCGACGACTTCTGGCAGGTTGCGGAGCAGCACGAAGCGGTGGTCTTCCTGCACCCGCTGGGTTGCCCGGAACTGACCGACCGACTCGCTCCCTCCTATCTGAACAACATCATCGGCCAGCCGGTCGAGACCACGATCGCCCTCTCGCACCTGATCTTCACCGGCGTCCTCGACCGCCATCCGCGTCTGCGCATCTGCGCCGCGCACGGCGGCGGCTACCTGCCCACCTGCCCGGGCCGCAGCGAGCACGCCTACCGGGTGCGGCCGGACAGCCACTCGATGGCGCACCCGCCGAGCTGGTACCTGCGCCGGATGTGGTTCGACACCGTGATCCACTCCCCGGCCGGTGCTCGCGCCCTCATCGACTCCGTCGGGGCCGACCGTCTGGTCGTCGGAACCGACTACCCGTTCGACATGGGGGTCGACGAACCGGAGAGGTTCCTCGCCGAAGTCCAGGGACTCGACGACGCCGACCGCGAAGCCATCCGTACCGACAATGCGCGGCGTCTGCTGGGCAGCCGGTCTTCTCTGCTGACCTCCACCGCGCCTGACAACTGAAGGAGTCCACATGCGCTGGACCGCTTACGAGTCCCCGATGGACGCAACGCCACGCATCGGCGTTCTCGACGGAGACCAGATCGCCGAATGCCCGTCCGCCCGCCGCCTGCTCGACCTCCTTGACGCCGACGGCTCCCGCCTCGTGGCGGCGGCCGACGAGGCCATGTCCGTCGGCCGGCGGTGGCGGCTGACAGACCTGACGCTCGAGGCTCCCATCCCGGTGCCGCCGTCCATCCGTGACTTCATGGCGTTCGAGGAACACCTCAAGCCGATCCTGGCCGCACGCGGTGCGACCATCGACCCCGCGTGGTACGAGATCCCGGCGTTCTACTTCACCAATCCAGCCGCGGTCATGGGGCCGTACACCGATGTCCGGGCCGCGCCGGGCGCAGCCCAGCTCGACTACGAACTCGAGCTCGCGGCCGTGATCGGCCGGCCGGGCCGCAACCTCACCCCGGAGCAGGGGCAGGAGTCGATCGCCGGTTATCTGCTCATGTGTGACTGGAGCGCGCGCGACCTGCAGCGCAAGGAACGCCCGGTCGGGTTGGGCCCCGCCAAGGGCAAGGACTGGGCGACCTCATTCGGGCCGTTCTTCGTCACGGCGGACGAACTGCCGGTCGCACCGGGGGCGCGGACGCCGGACGTTACGCTGACCGCAGCCGTCAACGGACGGCCCTACAGCGAGGGCCGCCTCCGCGACATCCACTGGACCTTCGGACAGATGATCAGTTACGCCTCCCGCGGTACGGAGGTCCGGCCCGGGGACATCATCGGCAGCGGCACGGTGGGGACCGGTTGCATCGCGGACCTGTCCGCGCGGTTCAGCCAGGAGCAGTACCCGTGGCTGAAGCCTGGTGACCGCGTCCGGCTGGATGGCGGTCCCCTGGGCGCGATCGACTGCCGGCTGCTCGACGCGGACCCGGTCGTGCCGCTCGGCTGAGCGGGCCCGCCCGTCATGGTCCGGCGCAGCAGGGCACGCCCGTCTGCGTCCGTGAGTCGGGCGGCCAGGCCCGTCGTTCCGTGCACGTACCGCTGGAAGTCGCAGTCCCATACGGCGGCCACGGCCAGGATGTCGGTCTCGCGGACACGGGGGGCGTGCGGTACGGACCGCCGGCCCACGGCCGCACGTCGTGGCCCGGCCGCGGGCTGAACAGCGTCGCGTTCTGCGCGGTCCGGGCCGCCGTGCTCGGAATGACCCGTCAGCTCGCCGTGGACGGGGCCCGCCTGGCATCCGCGCCCACATCATTGTGCCGGGCATGGTGCGCACGCCCGCCACCGAGTCGGCGTGTGCCGACCCGGGCGGCCCACCAGGCGCTGCTCGCCGCACCTCGTTGGGCGGGGCGGGCCGCCCGGAGGACGTCGTTCCGGTGCACCGTCTGCCTGGTGTCCGACGAGTCGGCGCGGGTGGCGGACGGCGGAAACCTGCCTGTGGACGGCGGAGTGCCCGCCAAGTAGATGGGCCGGCCGGGAACCCGTGCGGGTCAGCTCGTGGAGCGGCGCTTGCGCGCCGTCTTGCGGCTGTCCGCGGTGTCCTGTTCGATCTGGTCCTCCACCGCCCGCAGTGCCCGCACGGTGGCCCCCGCGATCAGGGCGGACGCGAGCTCACCGTCCCGTTCCTCGCAGGCCTGGATCAGCCGTTCCTGGTCGTCGATGCTGTAGGCCAGCCGCCCCGGGCGGGTCAGGCTCAGGTGCCGCAGCATCAGGGTGCGCAGTGCGAGCGAGTCGAGGATCTGCTTCAGGGTGGCGTTCCCTACGATCTCGGTCATCCGCTCCTGGAGCAGGACGTGGCTCCAGAAATACGCGTCCACGTCCCCGGCGTCCGCGAGCTTGCGCATCGCCTCCACCCGGGTGCGCAGCTCGGCGAGCTGGTCTTCGGTGGCTCGTTCGACCAGAAGCCCCGCGAGCATGGACAGCAGTTGCCTGCGCACCTGGTAGATGTCCCTGATGTCGGCGAGGGAGGGAGCGGCTACCCGGGGGCGGCGGCGCGCCTTCATCTCGACCAGGCCCTCCTGCTCAAGGAGCATCAGGGCCTCGCGTACGGGCGTGCGGCTGGTGTCGAATCTGCGAGAGAGGTCGACGCTGTTGAGGTCCTGGCCGGGCTCCAGCCGGCCCTCGATGATGCCGGACCCCACCCACTCCGCGATCTGTGCGACCAGCGGCTCCCGGCGGTCCCGGAGCCGTAGCAGCCGATCCAGCACCAGGTGCGTCTCCTGATCCGACATTCGCCGCGCCCCCTGTTTTCGTACCGTCTCAGTCTCACAACTGTCCGAACGCTGTCGACACTACCCTAGGGCAGGCCGGTTCTCCGCAGTGTCCGCAAACCGGCTGTCGACACCTGACGTGCGGGCAATCGACATCTGTCCCCGGGACGCGGTCACCTGGGGGCCGGTTCGTGCCCGTGTCACGCCACCGTGAAGCATGATGCCGGATGCCGAAGTGCGTACCGGCGACGCCGACCACGATCCTCGCGCTGGCCGGAGGCATCCCTTTCAGGGATACGGGTGAGGCCGAGCTGCCGGCAGTGCGGTGATGAACTGCCTCGCCGTCGGCACACCGGTCAGGCTCTTGAGGGTTTCTCCTCGACCGGGGCACTCTAGGCGGGCCTCGCGAGGACGTCTCCGATCCCGCCCAGCTGATCGTCGAGTTCGGCGGGAGACTCGCCCATACCCGGCACCTGCAGGGCGATTTCGGTGATGCCTCGGCCGGCCAGCCTCGATTCCATGGCGGTCAACTGATCGCGCACCTCGTCGGGCGAGCCCGAGAGCGCCAGCTCGTCGAGCAGGTCGTCCGGTACGAGTCCGGATATGTCACTCCAGTCCGGACGGTGGCCGGCCGCGGCGGCGGCCCGGATGCGCTCACCCGCCGATTCCCAGCGGTGGCCGACGAGTAGTCGGGCGAAACCCGGGTTCGCGAGGTACAACGCCAGTCGGGCCCGGGCGCGCTCCCGGGCGGCGGCGCGGTCGTGGTCGACCGATGTGACGCACCAGGCCAGCAGTTCCGGGGTGTTGGCGCCCTGTCCGGAGGCCACGGCGGGCAGCACCACGTCGTCCAGGTAGGGCTGTAGCAGGGCGAGCGGGTGCAGGGCGATGCCGTCGGCGGTCCGCGCGACCGCCTTGAGGGCGGCGGGGTTGAGTCCCGAGGCGATCACCTTCGGCGGCTCGCCGATCGTGCCCAGGCGCAGCTCGGGGAACGATACGTTGTAGAAGCGACCCTTGAACTCCAGGCCGTCGCGGGCCGTCAGCGCGGCCTTGACCAGCGCTACGTACTCGGCGAGCCGCACTCCGGGGTGATCGAACTCAGCCCCGATCGCCTGCCGGACGGGCGTCGCCCCGGTGCCGATGCCGAGGGTGAACCGCCCGCCGGTCGCCAGGTTCGCCTCGTGGGCCGACGATGCAGCGAGCACCGGGTGGCGGGTCGGTGCGTAAGCGATGCCGGTGCCGAGGTGCACCGTGCTCGTCGCGGCGCCGATGTGCATGGCCCGTAGAACGGCGTCACGGCCGGGAAGCTCGGTGGTCCAGATTCGGTGGGCGCCGCGCCGCTCCAGGTCCTGGGCCACACGGGTGAGCACATCGAACGGGGCGACCGCCAGCACGGCGGAGCGCCTGAGGGCCGACGGGTGATCATTTGTCATGGGTTCTTCCTCGGGTGCGAAGACGCCACCGGCGTCGTCTGCTTCTGTGGAGCCTGGTCAGCCGCCGCAGCGCTCTTCGAGCCACTGCCGGCGATCCCCGCAAGGTCCGCTGGATGTCATGTCGGCTGCCTCGTACGCGTCCCTGATGGTCATGCGGTTGGGCTGGTTGCCCCGGACAGTGACGACAGAGGCTGGTCGACCGTCGCGGTCTTGATCCCGTACTGCTCGATCAGCCGGCGTACTTCCTCGCGCCGACGACGGCGCGGCAGCCGGCCTCGGGACCAGAAGTGCGGCAGCGGCGCCGCCACCAGGTTGGTCACCACCGGTAGGTCAGGGTGGCTGCGACTGGCTTGCAGCGACGCAGTATCCGGCTGTTCGTCATGAGGATGGCTCCTTCGGCTGTCAGGACGAGGGCGCCAGGGGGCACCGTCACCGGCTGAAAATGGACGCTAGTGTCGACACATTGTGGGTGTCAAGTGGTCTAGTTGGTCGGGGCCGCCATATCGGCCAGTGGGGCCTACGATGCCCCTTCCTTACCGTGGATGTGGGAGGCAGCATCGAGGCATCGATCGTCGAGGAGCAGCCGGCCCCTGCGGCGGCGGACATACGCTCACCGGCAAACTGTCGGCACTTGGTCTCGACCTCGCGCACGCTCAAGTCGACGAGGCGCTGCCGCAGGCCCGCCGGATGGCGGCCCGCGAGGGTCGCCTGCTCACCGTCGCCGACCTGGCGGCGCCGGCGGGTCGGGTGGTTGTGAGGAGGCACGGGGTCACTCCGCGGCCGAGGCCGGCTTGACGCCTTCGTAAGCGTCCATGCCGATGAAGAATGCCGAGAAGCGCCAGCATCCGTCCTGTTCGCGCCGCAGCCGGGCGTCGTAGACGACGCTGGCGCCCAGGCGGAGACCGTCGGCGGCCACGGTCACCACGCCGTAGGCGATGGCCGCGGCGACCCCCGTGGCGAGGTCGAGCTCGTCGACGAGGATGTTGCTGATCAGATGCCGTCGCTGGTCGCCCTGCTCGGCGATGATCCGGTCCAGTCGATCGTGTATCTCGACGCGCCCCTCGAACCGGGTGAACGGCTCGGCCCGCCCCTCGGCCACCTCGAAGACCGCATCTTCGGTGAAGCAGCCGGCGATCACATCGATCTGCGCCTCGTCGTACGCGATGCCGAAACGGTAGAACGCGTCCGCGATTCCGGCCCGCGCCGCCAGAGCCTCCGGGCCGAAGTCGGCCCGCTGTAGTCCGCGCATCGCGAGCCGGCCCTGGCGATGGGCCCAGGCCTGTGGGGGAAGTGACATCATCAGCACTCCATGAAGGTCAGTGTCGACAATACTGCCAGATTTGCATTTATTGTCACCGGCAGCAATCGTTTTTGTCGACACTTCTAGACGTGCTCCGGAAGGCGCGGCGCCGCTGCCTGGCCCGAGCAGGGTGCGAGGGCGTCGTGGACGGAGTCTCTGCGCAGAGAGCCTTCAAGCCCGACCGACGTCCAGGCGGACGAGGGATGCGCGGAGTGTTGACACGTGACGGCGGCGGTCCCTAGCCTCCCCGTCTTGAGAGCGCTCTCAAAAACGAGTGCGGACCGTTCTCCCGGCCTCACGACCACCGTTTCCGGCCGTCCTCCGCACTCGGCTGTTCCCCGCACGTGCACGACTCCCCGTCACCGTCGCGTGCCGCGCGCGCCGGCGGTCCACCCGCAGGAGATGCCGCATGTTGAGAGACAGTGCCCCGCCGCTGAGAACCCTGAGACTGCTGAGAACGCTGGGAAGTCCGGGTCCCCGGCGGGTGTTCCGCCATCCGCGCGCCACGGTGACCGGGGTCGTGATCGCCCTGCTCGCCGCCGTCCTGACCGTGCTCACCCCGCACGCCGCCAGCGCCGGCACGGTCGGTCAGGGCAGCTACACCACCCAGCCGCCGGGCCCGCTGCCCTCCGGCTGCTCGGACCTGTCGACCAACCCCCGCCACTGGGTGACCTCGAACGCGCCCTCCGGAGCCGTGCCCACCAACGACTGGTGGTCGTCGATCCTGTGGAAGCGCACCAACTGCGCATACGGCGAGCCGCTGTTCGCCCAGCCCCTCGGCTACCGGGCCCAGTCCGCCGGCCTCGGCGTCTCCTACAGCACCACCCCGGCGATCTCCGGCAGCGCCAAGGGCGTCGGCGAGTACCACTACAACTACGCCGAGGACTTCACCGTCGGCGTCGCGGGTCTCGCGGCCCCCGAGGTGAAGGTCGACGACTGGACCGACTGGACCGTCAGCCCGCTGCTCACCGACGGAGCCCACACGCTGCGGGCCACCATCGGGTCCGGGCTGCCGTTCGCCTACTTCCGCGCCACCGGCGGCGACGCCCGCATCCAGGCCGCCTCCGGGGCGGACGTCAGCGTGTGGTCCCACTCGGGCGAGATGATCGGCTACCGGGTCAACGGCCATGACTACGCGGCCTTCGCGCCGACCGGCGGCACCTGGTCCGTGAGCGGCTCCACCCTCACCTCCTCGCTGGCCGGCAAGGACTACTTCTCCGTCGCGGTGCTGCCGACCACGTCGTCCACCTCGGACTCCGACCGGGCCGCCCTCGCCGCCGAGTTCGCGAAGTACGCGTACGACCACGTGACCGGCACCGCCGTCTCCTACAGCTACGACGAGGCCACCGCCACGGTCACCACGAAGTACCGCTACACCACGACCGCGCTGGAAGGCTCGGAGACCGGCACGGTCGCCGCGCTGCTGCCGCACCAGTGGCGCAACCTGGCCTCCGGCAGCCCCCTGCCGCAGAGTTACGTCTCCTCCCGCGGCCCCCTCAAGATCCTCGCGGGCATCGGGTCGTTCACCACCTCCATGGTCTTCCACGGCGTCCTGCCCGAGGTCCCGGCGGTCGCCGACAGCTCCGGCGCCGACGCCACCACCCTGCAGAACTACCTGAACGCCGAGAAGGCCGACCCGGCCCGGCAGCAGAGCGACGACACCTACTGGACCGGCAAGGGGCTCGGACGGGCCGCGCGCCTGGCGGAGATCGCCGACCAGACCGGCAACACCGAGGTCCGCGACGCGGCCCTGGCCACCATCAAGTCGAAACTCACGGACTGGTTCACCGCCTCGCAGAACGAGACGGGGCACCTGTTCTACTACGACGACAAGTGGGGCACCCTGATCGGCTACCCGGCCTCCTACGGCTCCGACCAGGAACTCAACGACCACCACTTCCACTACGGCTACTACATCGCGGCCGCCGCGACGCTCGCCAAGTTCGACCCGGCCTGGGCCGCCTCCGCCCAGTACGGCGGCATGGTCGACCTGCTCATCCGCGACGCGAACAACTACGACCGCTCCGACAAGCGCTTCCCCTACCTGCGTGACTTCGACATCTACAGCGGCCACGACTGGGCCTCGGGCCACGGCTCGTTCGCCGCGGGCAACAACCAGGAGTCGTCGTCGGAGGGCATGAACTTCGACAACGCGCTGATCCAGTGGGGCATCGCCACCGGGAACAAGACCGTCCGCGACGCCGGCATCTACATGTACACCACGCAGGCCGCCGCGATTCAGGACTACTGGTTCGACACGAAGAACGACGTCTACCCCGCCGACTTCAAGCACAAGGAAGTCGGCATGGTCTGGGGCAACGGCGGCGCCTACTCCACCTGGTTCTCCAGCGCGCCCGAGCAGATCCAGGGCATCAACCTGCTGCCGGTGACCGGCGGCCATCTCTACCTCGGCGCCGACCCGGACTACGTCAAGGCCAACTACCAGGAGATGCTGGACCAGAGCGGCAAGACACGGCCCACCATCTGGACCGACATCTGGTACGAGTACCTGGCCCTCGGCGACGGCGACGCCGCACTCTCCGCCTTCCGCGCCGACAACTCCTTCACCTCCGAGGAGGGCGAGAGCAAGGCGCACACCTTCCACTGGGTCCGCAACCTCGCCGCCCTGGGGACCGTCGACACCTCGGTCACGGCCGACAGCCCGCTGGCGGCCGCCTTCGTGAAGGACGGCAAGCGCACCTACGTCGCCGCCAACGTCACGAGCCAGGACGCGACCGTGCACTTCTCCGACGGCACCGCGGTCCAGGTGCCCGCCGGCCGGACCGTCGCCACCGGGGCCCAGAAATGGAGCGGAGGAAACGCCACGGGCGGCGGCAGCCCCTCCCCGACCGACTCGCCTTCCCCCACCGGCTCCCCGTCCCCCACCGGCTCCCCGTCCCCCACCGGCTCGGCCACGCCCACCGACTCGCCGTCGCCCACCGGCTCCAGCACGCCCCCCGGCGGCGGATCCTCACCGACCCTGTACCTCCAGGCCGGCGGTGAACTGACCGCGGCCCAGGGCGACTCCGGCAGCGTCACGGTGCCCTCAGCGGACGGCAGCAACCACGACGGCACCCCGTACAAGCCGGTCACCTTCACCGCCACCGGACTGGACCTGACGCGCGGCGCGGGCAACACCTCGTTCGACCTGGCGGTCGACGCCGACAACGTGGTGGGCAACGCCGTCCAGTTGCAGCTCTCCTACGACTGCACCGGCGACGGCACCTGGGACCGCACCGAGACCTACCGCTACTTCGCCACCGACCCGATTCCCGGCTGGGAGCACTACACCGAGAGCACGGGGCTCGCCTCCGCCACCGGCACCGCCTGCGACCTGCGCGGCGGCACGGTCCAGGCCAAGGTCTGGAGCGCCATCGGCGTCAAGTCCAGCACCCTGGGCACGGGCAGCCGCTCCGTGCTGCACCTCCCGTACGCCTGATCCGTTCCGCGTGCCGCATCCTCGGGTGCGCCGGCCCCCGGGACGCCATCGCGTCCCGGGGGCCGCGGGCGTCAGTACCCGACGCGGAAGGTGGCGTCCTGCGACTCGGCGGCCGTGGAGACGGGGTCGATGCGCAGGACGTAGTCGGAGTGCCGGATGTAGCGGGTGGGGTAGTTGTGCGAGCGGAACGACGTCCAGGCCGCGTCCGCGAGGCCCGCCGTGCGGTGGAAGGTGGCGTCCGCGGCGAACGTCGACGTGCCGTCGTTGACGTCCAGCCGGAGCTGGTAGTCGTAGTGACGCAGGTACCGGGTCGGGTAGTTGACCGACTGGAAGGAGACCCCGGAGGCGTCCGCGAGGCCCGGGACGAGCTTCCACAGGGTGTCCTTGTACGGGTCGATCGGGTACTCGTCGATCCGGCCCACCCAGTTGGAGTGGCGGACGTAACGCGCCGGGTAGTTGTAGGACTTGAGGCGGTTCCAGGCAGGCGTGCCCCACGCGGCGACCAGGTTGTCGTACTCGGCCGTGCTGATGGCCGTGATGCCGCAGTGCTTGGAGTTGACCGGCTGGGTGTAGGTCCGCTGGTCGAGCGCGGTCCAGGTGCCCGACGCGAGGTCGGTGGACTGCCAGGCGTAGAAGACGCCGTTCGGTGTGTAGGTGTCGCCCCAGAGGTACCAGGTGTTCGACGTGAGGGACTTGACGAGGGTCGGGGCCTCGGTGCCGCCGTGGGCGGCCGGGGTGCTGAACTCCGTGAAGCTCCCGGGGTCCAGGGAGGTGGACCGCGCGCCCACCAGGGTCTGGTTCTTCTTGAAGTAGAGGTAGTTGACCCCGTTCACGCCGACGGCCATGTCGCCGTCGATGACGTCGTAGCCGGGGTCGAAGAAGACCTGGGGCGCCGAGGCGGTGACGAAGTCGGTGGTGTGGTTGACCATGATCACGTTGTGGCCGCTGGAGTTCACCGCGGAGTAGATGAGGGCGTACTGGCCCCGGCCCGCGTCCCAGAACGCCTCGGGCGCCCAGCAGTGCGTGTTCATGTCGTGCAGTTTCAGCCGGTGGTAGCCGGTGAAGGTGCGCAGGTCGGTGGAGTTCCAGACGTGGACGTACTGGCTGACGTAGCTCCAGTCGGTGCCCTTGAGGTCCGTGGCCAGGACGACGAAGGTGCCGTCCTGCTTGCGCAGGACGAAGGGGTCGCGCAGCCCGAGCGCGCCCTCGGTGGGCGTGACGACCGGGTTGTTCTGGTTCAGCGGCGTCCAGTTCAGCGCGTCGGTGCTGACGGCCAGGTGGAGACCGTAGTCGGTGCCGTCGCCGAGGCTGGTCGACTCGGTGAAGTAGGACATCACGTACGCCGAGCCGGCGGCGTGCGCGGTACCGGCGCCGAGGCTCAGCGCGCCGGACACGGCCACGGGAGTGGTGGCCGCCAGGCCGAGGAAGTGGCGGCGGGACGTTGCCATGCGTGCTCCTGGGGGTGTGCGGGGGGCCCTTGAGGACTGCAGGACAGCTGGACAGCTAGCTGTGATCGATATACCGAACGGAGTTCGGGTGATCGGTCAGAAGGTAGGGCGTGGCCATGTGCGCGTCAATCACTTGAGCCGTCTCAGGTGATTTCCGCGCTCACTGGCCACGCCCGTCAACTCCCCTACCGCTGTGTGTAGATGAAGCCGATCTTGTCGACCTCGTCGCCGGTCCGGCCGTGGAACCCGGCGATCTGCCAGCCGGAGGGGGCGGTGCGGGTGACGCAGTCGGAGGTGGTCGATCCGCCGGCCAGGGTGCGGCCGAGGTTGGTGGTGAACTTGGCGTAGAAGATCCTGGTGTGGCCGTCCTTCACGCCCTGGCACAGGTAGGCGGTGGTCACGTATTCGCCGCTGCCCAGTGTGAGGGAGGACGCGGTGCCGCCGGTGCCGCCGTGGGCGAGTGTGGTGCCGCCG
Source organism: Streptomyces sp. NPDC020996 (assembly GCF_040641355.1). NCBI lineage: Bacteria > Bacillati > Actinomycetota > Actinomycetes > Kitasatosporales > Streptomycetaceae > Streptomyces > Streptomyces sp. NPDC020996. Next base: position 62,090 of record NZ_JBFADM010000012.1, on the reverse strand, counting down.
CTCAGGGTGACGTTCAGCTGGTCGACGCGGGAGCCGGCGCGCAGGCCGACGGCGGTGGCGCGGGCGCCCGCCGGAACCTTGTCGATGTCGGTGAAGTAGTCGCCGTGCGGGCCGCCGAACTGGTCGCTCAGCTGGTAGGCGGAGTTGCGCGCCCAGGAGAAGCCCACCGCGATCGGGTCGTGGTCGGAGAGCATGAGCCCGTCGTCGGTGAGGAAACCGGCGTGCTTGTTGCCGTAGGAGGTGGCGTTCAGCGAGACGAGCCTGCTGCCGCGGTAGAGGACCTTGTCCACGACCTCGCAGGTGTCGGGCACCGTCGGCTGGGACTGGTCGCACACCAGGGCGTCGCTGCCCTTGGCGGGTGGGGTGCCGCCGCGGACCAGCTGGACCCAGGCGTCGGTGAGGCCGTTGGCGGCGGCGAACTCGGCGATCGTGTCGCCGGTGCGCGTGTAACGGGTGTTGGTGTCGCCCATCACCACGACCGCGTTGCCGGCGGAGTGGGTCGCGATGAAGCCGCTGAGCTGGTTGAGGTTGTCGGCGCGGGAGGCGAGGTCGCCGTCGTTGGTGCCGGCGTTGGTGTGGATGTTGTAGAAGTCCACGTAGACGCCCTCGGCGAGGCGCACGCGCATGAACGTGAAGCCCTTGGGGGTGAGGCAGTCGCCGGAGTCGTACTGGCAGGAGTTCCAGCGCACCCGCTCGAAGTCGTCGACGTCGTAGGGGATCTTGGAGAGGGTGTTGAGTCCGCTGCCGATGCCCGCGCCGCCGCTGGTGGGGGTGCGGTAGGCGTGCGAGGTGTCGCCGGCGTAGAGGGCGGCGTGGTAGTTGAAGTCCTCCTGCACGTGGACGATGTCGTACGGCGCGATGCGCTTGCCGATCTCGGTGGTGCTCGGCTCGCGGGGAGTCGGCGCGCTGGACAGGCTCTCGGGCAGGCCGGCCACGTTGTAGCTGAGGACGCTGAAGGCGCCCCCGTCGGCGGCCGCCGCGGAGGGGGCGGCCGCGGTGAACCCGCTGAGGACGGCGGCTGCCGTCGCCAGGCAGGCGAGGAGTCTGCGCATGGGGAGTCTCCTGGAGCGGTGATAGTTGGGGACATGACAGAACTGCGCAGGGCAGAACTTACCGCCGGTTACCCCTTGTCCGGGGGATGTTCGGGTTACCTGTGAAGGGCTGCCGGGTGTCCCGCCGCCTCCCACCGCCCACTTGCCGTCACCCGCCGTCCCCTTCGGGTGAGTTGGGCGCGTTCGGGCGCGTTCTGCGCCTCAGTGGCGGGCCGTCAGCGCTGGTCGCCGGTCGCCCGCCGCCCGCCAGCCGCCGGCCGCAGCTTGGATGGCGCCGGCGGCGCAGAGCGTGTCGCCCACGCACAGCGTGCCGCCGACGCACAGCGCGCCGCCGTCCGGCGCGCGGGTGCGCGTGCCGGACGGCGTGGTGACCATGTCGGACGGCGGCCGGCGCACGGCGCACCGCGGCCGGCGCACGGCGGCCAGGGCATGGCGCACGGCGCACCGCGGCCTGGGCTCAGCGCCGCACGCCCAGTCGCACCCCCACCCTTACCCCCGCCGCGGCGATTCCGGCGCCGGTCAGGCCCGCGGCGGCGAGCGCGGCGGCCTTGGTGCGGCGGCCCGGGGGAACGGGGCGGGCGCCGGGGGCGACGCCGTAGGCGCTGCCGTGGGCGTCGGCGGGCAGCGCCGAGGCCAGCAACTCGGCCACGTGCACGGCCTCGTGCCCGCCGCTGTCCAGTTCGTGGATCTGGGTGCGGCAGCTGAAGCCGTCGGCGAGGGCGACGGTCTGCGCGTCGGCCTCCCGCAGCCGGGGCAGCAGCACCCGCTCCGCGCACGCGGTGCTGACGTCCAGGTGGCCGCGCTCGAAGCCGAAGTTGCCGGCCAGCCCGCAGCAGCCGGACTCCAGGCGCTCGGCGTCCACCCCGGCCCGGCGCAGCAGCTCCTGGTCGGCGTCCCAGCCCAGTACGGCGTGCTGATGGCAGTGCACCTGGGCCAGCGCCCGCGCCGACCGCTCCGGCACCTGGGGCGGCTCGTAGCCGGGACTGTGCTCGGTGAGCAGCTCGGCGAGCGTCACCGTCCGATCCGTCAGCCTGCGCGCGTCCTGGTCGCCGGGGAACAACTCGCCCAGGTCGGAGCGGAAGACGGTGGTGCAGCTCGGTTCGAGGCCGACGACCAGCCCGCCCGCCCGGACGTGCCCGGCGAGCCGGCGCACGGTGCGGGCCAGCACGCGCTCGGCGACGCCGAGCTGCCCGGTGGAGATCCATGTCAGCCCGCAGCACAGCGGTTCCCGCGGCATCTCCACCCGCCAGCCCGCGTGCTCCAGCAGGTCCACCGCGGCCTGCCCGATATGCGGGTGGAAGAAGTTCGTGAACGTGTCCGGCCACAGCAGCACGCTGCCGCGCGAGCCGTCGCCGTACCGCTCGCGGCGGCCCGCGAACCACTGCCGCAGCGTCCGGTCCGCGAACAGCGGCACCTCCCGGTCCTCGATCCCCGCCACGGCGGCGGCCGCCTTCGACAGCGGAGGCGTGTGCGTGAGCGCGTTGACGGCCGGCCCGAGCCGCGCCCGGCCGACCAGCCGGGCGACGACCGGCAGCCAGCCCAGGGACAGGTCGGAGCGGGGCCTGCGCCACGGCCGCCCGCGGTAATGGTGCGACAGGAACTCCGCCTTGTACGTGGCCATGTCCACGTCGGCGGGACAGTCCTTCTTGCACCCCTTGCAGGCGAGGCACAGGTCGAGCGCGTCCCTGACCGCGTCCGACCGCCAGCCGTCCGACAGCGCGCTGTCCCCGTGCCCGTCGAGCATCTCGAACAGCAGCCGGGCCCGCCCCCGCGTGGAGTGCTCCTCCTCCCGCGTCACCTGGTACGACGGGCACATCACCGAACCGCCCTGGTTCGTGAGCTGCCGGCACTTGCCCACGCCCACGCACCGGTTGGCGGCCTGAGCGAACGACCCGCCGTCGTGCGGGAAGCGGAAGTGCAGGTCACGCGGGTCGTGCGGGGCCCAGTCGCCGCCCAGCCGCAGGTTCTCGTCCAGCCGGTACGGCGCCACGACCTTTCCCGGGTTCATCCGGTCACCGGGGTCGAAGACGGCCTTGAGCCGCCCGAACGCCTCCACCAGTTCCTCGCCGAACATCCGCGGCAGCAGCTCGCCCCGGCTCTGCCCGTCGCCGTGCTCGCCGGAGAAGGACCCGCCGAACTCGGCCACCAGGTCGGCCGCGCGCTCCATGAACCGCCGGTAGGCCGCCACCCCGTCGGCGCTGTAGAGGTCGAACGGGATGCGGGTGTGCACACAGCCCTGCCCGAAGTGGCCGTACAGGCTGGGCCCGGTGTCGCTCTGGTACCCGAACTCCGCGAACAGGCCGCGCAGTCGGCGCAGGTATTCGCCCAGCCGCGCGGGCGGCACCGCCGAGTCCTCCCACCCCTCGAACGTGTCCGCCCGCCCCGGGGTGTGCGCGGTCGCACCGAGCCCGGCCTCCCGCACCTGCCACAACTCCTCCTCGTGGGAGGGGTCGTCCAGGAAGGCGACCTCGGCATCGTGCTCGGACTCGTGCAGCCCGGCCAGCATGCGGTGTGCCCGGTCCTCCGCCTCCGCGAGGGTGTCCGCACCGAACTGCACCATCAAGTAAGCCCGCCCGGACGGGAGTTGCGCCAGCGCCTTGGGGTTGAGGCGCTTGATCCGCTCGTCGCGGACCAGCCGCTCGTCGACGCCCTCCAGCGCGATCGGCTCGTACGGCAGGATCGTCGGCACGGCGTCGCCGGCGCGGTCGATGCCGGGGAAGCCGAGCACCACGAGCGCGCGTTCCGGCACCACCGGCACCAGCTCCAGCTCGGCCCGCAGCACCGTGACGAGCGTCGACTCGCTGCCCACCAGCAGCCCCGCCACGTCGAAGCCGTGCTCCGGCAGCAGCGAGTCCAGGTTGTAGCCGGAGACCCGGCGCGGGATGTCCGGGAACCGGCGGCGCACCTCGTCCGCGCAGGCGTCGCGCAGGGCGCGCAGCCGCCGGTAGACGGCGGCGCGCAGATCGCCCTGCCGCTCGATCTCGGCGTACTCCTCGTCGCTCGTCTCGCCGCACCAGAACCGGGTGCCGTCGTACAGCAGCACCTCCAGACGGGCGACGTTGTCCACGACCTTCCCGTACGCCTGGGCGGTCGCCCCGCAGGAGTTGTTGCCGATCATCCCGCCGATCGTGCAGTTGGCGTGCGTGGCGGGCTCGGGGCCGTACCGCAGACCGGTGGGCGCGAGCTGCCGGTTGAGGTCGTCGAGGACGATGCCGGGCTGGACGACGCAGGTGCGGGCGTCCGCGTCGACGGACTCGACGCGGTTGCAGTACTTCGACCAGTCGATCACCACGGCCGTGTTGGTGCACTGCCCGGCCAGACTGGTCCCGCCGCCCCGGGACAGCACGGGCGCGCCGTGCTCGCGCGCGACGGCCACCGCCTCGGCGGCCGCCTCGGGGCTGCGCGGCACGACCACCCCGATCGGCGTCTGCCGGAAGTTCGAGGCGTCCGTGGAGTACGCCGCCCGGCTCCCGGCGTCGAACCGGACCTCCCCGTCGACCCGCTCACGCAGCGCGACCTCCAGCCGCGCCGGGTCTGCCGGGGGCGCCGCCCCCGGACGGCGGACGACGGGTCCGGGCAGATCCAGCGCGCCCATGGTCTCCTCCTTCGGTCGCCGGTGCGGTCACGGCAGGGGCCCGCCGGGTACCCAGCCCCGCCCGGGCCACCCGCGCCGTGCCGGGCCACCCGCGCCGTGCCGGGCCGCCACGCGCTCTTGGCGTCGCGCCTCGCGCTCTGTGGCGGTCTCGGTTCCCGTTCCACGGCCTCCCGGGCTGCCGCCCTACGGCGTCCCGTCCCCCGTCCGACGGCCTACGGCGTCTGGTCCCCGGCCCTACGGCGTTCCGTCCCCCGTCCGACGGCCTACGGCGTCTCGTCCCCGGCCCTACGGCGTCCCGTCCCCCGTCCGACGGCCTACGGCGTTCGGTCCCACGGTCCTACGGCGTCCGTCCCCCCGCCCGTGCCGGCCGCAGCCGGATGTCCGTGCTCGACAGCGTCTGCGGCGTCGCCGTGAAGGCGCGCAGCCGGATCCGCACGCCCGGCGCGGGCAGCCGGAACCGGCCGCCGGACGGCCTGATCTCCATCCGTACGGTGTCGTGGGCGGGCACCGTCGCCGGCCCCCGCACCAGCGACCAGTAACGGCCCGAACCCTGGTCCGTGGTCAGCATGAAGTGGGGCGTGAGGGCGGTGCCCCCGGTGTTGGCCACCCGCACCGTCAGTCGCGAGACGACGTCCGCCGAGACCCGCCGCACCGCGGCGACGCGCATCCGCAGCGGCGGCGACCCGGTGACCGCGAAGACCGCGCTCGCCGACGCCGGCAGCACCACCAGCACCGCCGCCGCGGCCAGCGCGGGACGACGGTACGGCCCCGAAAGCGGCCGCGGCCGGGGCTGCCAGGCGCGGGCGAACTCCGAGGGCGGAGCGGTGACCGCGGCCGCCAGCCACAGCGGCGTCATCATCAGGTAATAGCCGTCCTGGGAACGGGTCGCCAGGTAGAAGGCGCACCAGGGCAGGACGGTCGCCGCCGCGCCCAGGCGGCGCGGGAACAGCACCAGCAGCGCGAGCAGCGCGGCGGCCAGCAGCAGACTCGCGTGCGCGTACCAGTCGATCCGGTCGCTGCCGTCGGTGAGGTACAGCGAGACGTCCACCAGGCCCTGCCCGTGCACCGTCGCCCCCTGCGTGAGCGGCAGCGCGATGCCGGTGAGCCAGGTGCCCGGCTCGCTCACCAGGAAGTACGTGTTCAGCAGCAGCCACACGGTCGCGGCGGCGCCGGCGATCCGCAGCACCACCAGCGCCGCCGCCCGGCCGCCCAGCTCCCCCCGGCGCACCGCGTAGATGCCGACGAGCAGGAACGGCGCGAGGAACCAGGGCAGTTGCTGCGCCGCGCAGGCCGCGCCCAGGCATCCGGCGCGCATCACACCGGCCGGACCGAGCCGCCCGCCCCGCCCGGTCCGCGGCCAGCCCACCACCACCGGCACCAGCAGCGCCAGCGCGGTGATCGCCGGATAGCCGAGGCGGGCGTACATGGGCAGGAAGCCGAAGCCCAGGCACACCATGGTCGCCGCCGGCCGCCACGGCACCGGCAGCATGCGCCACAGCACGACCGTGCCGGCGACGAGCGCGCCCGTGCTCACCGCCGTCGCCGGGGCGCCACCGTGGCCCAGCCACAGCAGCGGCGCGGTGAGCAGCGGAACGAGCGGCGGGTAGCCGTAGGTGAAGTCGTAGCCGCCGGTCACCGTCGGGGTGAGCGCGATGCCGTGACCGAACAGCCAGGGCCAGGGCTGCCCGTACACCTGGTGACCGGCGACCAGTTCGCGGGCGGCCTGCGTGGTGAGCAGCGCCTCGTCGGAGCCCCGGTGGTACATCACCCAGGCGCACAGGGCGAGCGTCACGGCGGTCGCCAGCACGCACAGGTCCAGCCGGGCCAGCGTGCGCGTCCGGCGCACCACCAGGGCCAGCACCCCGCACACCAGGACGGAGGCGTAGCAGACCGAGATGACCGCGGCCACGGCGAGCCGGTGACCGGCCGCGTCCGTCCACACCGACCGGGTGCCTATGAAGAGGCTGACGTCGGCGAGCAGGGTCAGGACGCGGTGCCACTGTGCGGGGGGTTCCGGGGCGGCGGACACCGCCGACTGTGTCCGCCGGCCGGGTGTCACCGGCTTGGTCTCTGCCGTGTGCACGGCCCGGACGCTAGTGGGGCCCGGTGAACGGGGCGCGGGGGGAGGTGAAGAGCGCGGTGTGAGGCCGGTAAGAAGCCGTGATCGGGAACGAAAAGGTCATGGCGGGCCGATGATGAAGCGATGGTGCCGAATGCGTGCGGATGCGTGCGAATGCGCACGGATGTGGCCACAGTGGCGATGTGATGCCGCCGGAGCGGTCGCGGACCGTGTCGTTGTTGGGCCGAACGGGTGACTTGGCGTAAGAATTGGCTGGTGCAGGCAACGAGTGCGAGTCAGGTCGGGGGGAGCCGGTGAACCGCCACGTCACCGATGAACAGTGGGAGGGGCTTGCCCAGGTCGTGCCGCTGCGCGGACGGGACTCCTGGCCGTCCGCGGTGGACCACCGCGCGTTCGCGGACGCGGAGACCGAGACCCGCCGCCGTCTCGTCGTCCTCAGGGTCAACGTCTTCTCGGACGCCCGCGAGGTCGCCGAGACGCTGATGGCCGGGGTGCCCGTCCTGCTCGACCTGAGCGGTGCGGAGGCCGATGTCGCCAAGCGCGTCCTCGACTTCAGCACCGGCGTCGTCTTCGGCCTCGCCAGCGGCATGCACCGGGTCGACCGGAACGTGTTCCTGCTGACCCCGGCCGACACCGAGGTGACCGGCCTGATGCAGAACGCCGGGGTCCCCGGCGTCTGACCCGGCGCTCCGGCCGGTCCCCCGATCGTGGGAAGGCGGCGGCGCCGGAACGGTTCGCCGCCCGCCGGGCCCCCTACGGTCCGCACATGACCGTGTCACCCGTGCCCCCGCTCCCCACGCTCCCTTCGTCTCCGTCTCAGTCCCCGTCCGCATTCCAGTCCTCGTCCCCGTTCCAGTCCTCGTCCCCTCCGTCGTCCTCCTCCCCGCCGGCCGGAACGGTCGTGCCGCGGCCCTGTGTCACGGAGCTGCGGCTGTCCGCCTTCGCGGGGCACCGTAGGGCGGCGTTCGGACTCGGCCCCGTCACCCTGTTCGCCGGGGGCAGCGGATGCGGCAAGACCGGGGCGCTGCGGGCGTACGAGGCGCTGGCACGGCTCGGCGGCGGCGCCCCGGTCGGCGAGGCGTTCCCGGACCCGGGCGCCTGTGTGCCGGAGCGCGCCCGGCCCGACGCCCAGCGGCGGCGCGGGTTCCGCATCGGCTGCACGGCCGACGGACCCGAGGGACCGGTACGGCTCGACGTCGCCGTACAGGCCGAGCCCGAGCTGCGCGTGGTGGGGGAGCGGCTGACCTCGGGCGGGCGGGTGCTGCTGGAGACGGCCCTGCGCGACCCGGCGCGCCGCTTCGTGCAGGCCGCCTGGCACACGGGCGGGCCGTCGCCGGTGACCCGGGCGCCGCTGCCGGACGACCGGCTCGGCACCGCGCTGCTGCCGCTGCGGGTGGCCGGCCGGACCGACGGACAGCGCCGGGTGCTCGCCGCCGCCGAGCAGACGGTCGTCGCCCTGCGCTCCGTCTTCGCCTGCGACCCGCGCCCCGGCCGGATGCGGGCCCCCGTCCCGGCCGGCTCCGGCCGTCTCCTCGGCGGCTGCGACAACCTCGCCGACGTCCTGTGGCGCACCCGGACCGAGTGCGGCCGCCGGCACGCCCTGCTCGTCGAGGCGGTGCGCGCCGGATGCGCCGGAGACGTGGCGGACGTGCGCGCGGAGCCGCTGGGCGACGGGACGGTCCGGGCGCTGCTCGACCGCGGGGACGGGCACCGGACGCCCCTGGGCCGCCTCGGCGACGGCGAGTTGAGGTACGTCGCGCTCGCGCTGGTCCTGCTGACCGGGCCCGGGGTGCTGGAGGTGGACCCCGCCGGGGAGGTGCCCGCGGCGATGCAGACGCTCACCGTCCTCGCCGACCGCTTCGAACGGTCGCTGGACGCGCGGCAGCGGCGCGAACTGCTGCTGCTGGCCGCGCGCATGGGCCGCCGCGGGCACATCCGCCTCGTCGCCGCGGTGAGCGACGCATCATGGGCCGCCGGGGCGGACGGCGTCACGGTGGTACACCTGGGGCCGTGACAGAACCTCTCGACGTGACGAAGCTGCAGCGCCGGCTGGCCGAGTTCGCGGCAGCCCGCGACTGGCAGCCGTACCACACTCCCAAGAACCTCGCCGCCGCCCTCAGCGTCGAGGCCGCCGAACTCCTGGAGATCTTCCAGTGGCTGACGCCGGAGGAGTCGGCGCGGGTGATGGACGACCCGGAGACGGCGCACCGGGTGACGGACGAGGTCGCGGACGTGCTCGCCTATCTGCTGCAACTGTGCGAGGCGCTGCGGATCGATCCGCTGGCCGCGCTGGACGCGAAGATCGACCGCAACGAGCGGAGGTTTCCGGCCCCGTGAGGCGAGACGACCGAAGGTGACGATGAGTTATCGACTCCGCTTTCACTCTCAGTAGTTCGAATCCCGCCGCATGTCGGTCCACTGTCCACAGATTTCCTCCCACCTCTGGCTTTTCGCCCCGCGTTGCCTCACTCTATGTAGTGGACGGGCTGAGGTCGGGCGGGCGTGCTGGTAGCACGCTGTGACGGACGGGGGTAACGCATGGACGCGGTGCGACTCATCGTGACGAGCAGACGTGCCCTGGCGGCCGGCGGCAGCCCGCCGGACCTCCTGACGGAGGTGTGGCAGGCACAGGCCCTGGCCCAGGCGATAGGCAGCCGCCTCGCGGTCACCGGCCCACCCGAACTGCGCGGCGAGGCACTGGGCCTGACCGAACTGGCCGGCCGGGGCTGCGGTGTGCTGGGCACGCCGCAGCTCGCCCTGGAGGACCTGCGCGCCGCCCAGCTCACCGACCTGGGCGACGCCCGCCAGGCACTGACGTACCTCGGCGGCCTCCTCGGCGAGGTCGGCATCGCCCTCGTGGGCATCGCCTGCGCCGCGGCCGACGAGAGCACGTACTGGCAGTGCATGGAGGCGATCGACGCGGCCGACGAGTCCCGCGACCGCGTCCGCGAGATGCTGCGCCGACTGGCGGACAGAGCGGAAACCGTGCCCGACCGGTAGGCGGGCCGACACCGGACCGCGCCCGCTCGTGGACCGCGCCCGCTCGTGGAGGGGTCCGCTCGTGGACGGGGTCCGTCGCCCGGACCGCCGGCGGCTTTCCCGGCGACGCTCCGAGGAACCAGCGACAGCGGCCGCCACGACAGCGGGCAGGATGGGGGCATGGATCTTCGCATCTTTACCGAGCCCCAGCAGGGGGCCACCTACGACACCTTGCTCACCGTGGCGAAGGCCACCGAGGACCTCGGATTCGACGCGTTCTTCCGGTCCGACCACTACCTCCGCATGGGCGCCGTGGACGGCCTCCCCGGACCCACCGACGCCTGGATCACCCTCGCCGGACTCGCCCGCGAGACCAAGCGCATCCGCCTCGGCACCCTGATGACCGCCGGCACCTTCCGGCTGCCCGGCGTGCTCGCCATCCAGGTCGCCCAGGTCGACCAGATGTCCGGCGGCCGCGTCGAACTCGGCCTGGGCGCGGGCTGGTTCGAGCAGGAGCACAAGGCCTACGGCATCCCGTTCCCGAAGGAGAAGTTCGCCCGCCTGGAGGAGCAGCTGGAGATCGTCACCGGCCTGTGGGCGACGAAGACCGGCGAGACCTTCGACTTCCACGGCACCTACTACGACCTCACGGACTCGCCCGCGCTGCCCAAGCCCGCCCAGGACAAGGTCCCCGTCCTGATCGGCGGCCACGGCGCGACCCGCACCCCCCGCCTCGCCGCCCGCTACGCCGACGAGTTCAACATGCCGTTCGCCTCGATCGAGGACAGCGAGCGGCAGTTCGGCCGGGTGCGCGCCGCCGCCGAGGCGGCCGGCCGCCGCGCGGACGACCTCGTCTACTCCAACGCCCTCGTCGTCTGCGTCGGCGGCGACGACCAGGAGGTGGCCCGCCGCGCCGCCGCCATCGGCCGCGAGGTCGACGAGCTCAAGGCCAACGGCCTGGCCGGCTCCCCGGCCGAGGTCGTCGACAAGATCGGCCGCTACGCCGAGATCGGTGCGCGGCGGATCTACCTCCAGGTCCTCGACCTCCACGACCTGGACCACCTGGAGCTGATCTCCTCCCAGGTCCAGACGCAGCTGTCGTAACCGTCTCAACTGTCGTAGCCGTCGCGGCGACGGACTCGGGCACGCGGCGGCGACGGCGGCGACGGCAGCGGCGATAAACGAAAGGCGCCGGTCCTCCCCGGTGTGCGAAGGTGTGACCGTCGTCCGGCAGGCCCCCGGGGATCAGCGCCCCGGGGGCTTTCGCACGCACGGCACCGCATCGACCACCCAGCCGGAGAGGCCCTCCGCATGTTCCTGACGATCAGCACCACCGGCACCCCCGGACGCCCGGCCACCGACCTCGGATTCCTGTTGCACAAGCACCCCGACAGGGCGCAGGCGTTCTCCACGTCCTATGGCACGGCGCACGTTTTCTACCCCGAGGCGGACGACCGGCGTTGCACGGCGGCGCTGCTGCTGGAGGTCGACACGGTGGCGCTGGTGCGCAGGGGCAAGGGCAAGGGCCGGGGCGGCGCACCCGACGCGGCGCTGGCGCAGTACGTCAACGACCGCCCCTACGCGGCCTCCTCGCTGCTCGCGGTCGCGCTGAGCGGCGTCTTCTCCAGCGCGATGAAGGGCGTCTGCACCGCCCGTCCGCAGCTGCCGGGACAGCCGATGCCGCTGCGGGTCGAGGTGCCCGCGCTGCCCGCCCGCGGCGGCCCGGACCTCGTACGGCACCTGTTCGAGCCGCTCGGCTGGACGGTCACCGCCGAACCCGTTGCGCTGGACGCCGAGTTCCCCGAGTGGGGCGAGTCGCGGTACGTCCGGCTCGTCCTGGAGTCCGCCGCGCTGACCCTTGCCGAGGCGCTGCGGCACCTGTACGTGCTGCTGCCGGTGCTCGACGACGCCAAGCACTACTGGGTCTCTCCCGACGAGGTCGACAAACTGCTGCGGGCCGGAGAGGGCTGGCTGCCCGGGCATCCGGAGCAGAAGCTCATCACCAGCCGTTACCTCTCGCGCCGCTGGTCGCTGACCCGGGAGGCGATGGAGCGGCTGGAACTGGTGCGGCTCGCCGAGACGGACGACAGCGCGGTCGAGGAGATCGACAACGCCGTCGGGCCGGAGCCGGAAGGGGAGACCGGGGCGGAGTCCGAAGGGGAGACCGGAGCGGAGGCCGAAGGGGAGACCGGGGCGGAGGAGAAGTCCGTTCCGCTCGCCGCGCAGCGCCGGGACGCGATCCTCGCGGTGCTGCGGCAGGCGGGCGCCGCCCGCGTCCTCGATCTCGGCTGCGGGCAGGGCCAGTTGGTGCAGGCGCTGCTGAAGGACCCGCGGTTCACGGAGATCGTCGGCGTGGACGTGTCGATGCGGGCCCTGACCGTCGCGGGCCGGCGGCTGAAGCTGGACCGCATGGGCGAGCGGCAGGCCGCGCGCGTCAAGCTCCTCCAGGGCTCGCTCGCCTACACCGACAGCCGGCTCAAGGGTTACGACGCCGCCGTGCTCAGCGAGGTGATCGAGCACCTGGACCTGCCGAGGCTGCCCGCCCTGGAGTACGCGGTGTTCGGCGCGGCCCGTCCCCGGACGGTCCTCGTGACCACCCCGAACGTCGAGTACAACGTGCGCTGGGAGTCCCTCCCGGCCGGGCACGTCCGGCACGGCGACCACCGCTTCGAGTGGACGCGGGAGGAGTTCCGCTCCTGGGCGCACGCCGTCGCCGGACGCCACGGCTACGGCGTGGAGTTCCTGCCCGTCGGCCCGGACGACCCCGAGGTCGGACCGCCCACCCAGATGGCCGTGTTCAGCGTGGAGACAGTGAAGGAGGCGAAGGCGGCATGACCGAGACGCAGAGCAGCGAGACACAGAGCAGCGAGACGCAGAGCAGCGAGACGCACAGCGACGAGACGCGGAGCAAGGGGCGCGTGCTGCCCGTCACCGACCTGTCCCTCGTCGTCCTCGTCGGCGCCTCCGGATCGGGTAAGTCCACGTTCGCCCGCAGGCACTTCAAGCCGACCGAGGTCATCTCCTCCGACTTCTGCCGCGGCCTGGTCTCGGACGACGAGAACGACCAGAGCGCCACGAAGGACGCCTTCGACGTGCTGCACTACATCGCCGGCAAGCGCCTGGCCGCGGGCCGCCGCACGGTCGTGGACGCCACCAGCGTGCAGCAGGACGCCCGCCGGCAGCTGATCGAGCTGGCCAGGCAGCACGACGTGCTGCCCGTCGCCATCGTGCTGGACGTGCCGGAGGAGGTGTGCGCCGAGCGCAACGCCGCCCGCACCGACCGGGCCGACATGCCGCGCCGGGTCATCCAGCGGCACATCCGCGAACTGCGGCGCTCGCTTCGGCACCTGGAGCGCGAGGGCTTCCGCAAGGTGCACGTCCTGCGGGGCGTGGAGGAGGTGGAGAACGCCACCGTCGTCACCGAGAAGCGGCTCAACGACCTGACGCACCTCACCGGACCGTTCGACATCATCGGCGACGTCCACGGCTGCGCGGCCGAACTGGAGGCGCTGCTGGGCAAGCTGGGCTACGTCGACGGCGCGCACCCGGAGGGCCGTACGGCCGTCTTCGTCGGCGACCTGGTCGACCGCGGCCCGGACAGCCCCGGCGTGCTGCGCCGCGTGATGGCGATGGTGAAGTCGGGCTACGCGCTGTGCGTGCCGGGCAACCACGAGAACAAGTACGGCCGTCACCTCAGGGGCCGCAAGGTCCAGCACACCCACGGACTCGCCGAGACGGTCGAGCAGATGGAGGGCGAGAGCGAGGAGTTCCGGCAGCAGGTCCGCGAGTTCATCGACGGGCTGGTCAGCCACTACGTCCTCGACGGCGGCCGGCTGGTGGTCTGCCACGCCGGTCTGCCGGAGAAATACCACGGCCGCACCTCCGGCCGGGTCCGTTCGCACGCGCTGTACGGCGAAACGACCGGCGAGACCGACGAGTTCGGGCTGCCGGTGCGCTACCCGTGGGCGGAGGACTACCGGGGCCGTGCGGCCGTGGTCTACGGCCACACCCCGGTCCCGGAGGCCACCTGGCTCAACAACACCATCTGCCTGGACACCGGCGCCGTGTTCGGCGGCAAGCTGACCGCGCTGCGCTGGCCGGAGCGGGAACTGGTCGACGTACCGGCCGAGCGGGTCTGGTACGAGCCGGCCAGGCCGCTGCGCACCGAGGCGCCGGGCGGGCAGGACGGCCGGCCGCTGGACCTGGCGGACGTGCGAGGCCGCCGGGTGGTGGAGACCGGGCACGCCGGCCGGGTGGCGGTGCGTGAGGAGAACGCGGCAGCTGCCCTGGAGGTCATGAGCCGCTTCGCGGTGGACCCGCGGCTGCTGCCGTACCTGCCGCCGACCATGGCGCCGACGGCCACCAGCCACGTCGAGGGCTACCTGGAGCACCCGGTGGAGGCCTTCGCGCAGTACGCCGGGGACGGCGTCGCCCGGGTCGTGTGCGAGGAGAAGCACATGGGCTCGCGGGCGGTGCTCCTGGTGTGCCGCGACGCGGACGCGGCCCGCAGGCGGTTCGGGGTCGAGGCGGGTCCCACCGGGTCCCTCTACACCCGTACCGGGCGCCCGTTCTTCGACGACGGGTCGGTGACGGAGACGGTCCTCGACCGGGTGCGGACCGCGGTCGGCGAGGCCGGCCTGTGGGAGGAACTGGACACCGACTGGCTGCTGCTGGACGCCGAGCTGATGCCGTGGTCGCTGAAGGCGTCCGGGCTGCTGCGGTCGCAGTACGCGGCCGTGGGCGCCGCGTCCGGGGCGGTGTTCCCCGGCGCGCTGGCCGCGCTGGAGGGCGCCGCGGCCCGCGGCGTGGACGTGTCCGGCCTGCTCGCCCGCCAGCGCGAGCGGGCCGCGGACGCCGCCGCGTTCACGCAGGCGTACCGCCGCTACTGCTGGACGACGGACGGCCTGGACGGCGTACGCCTCGCCCCGTTCCAGATACTCGCCGCGCAGGGCCGCAGCCTCGCCGTCCTGCCGCACGACGAGCAGCTCGCGCTGCTCGACCGGCTCGTCGAGCACGACGGCAGCGGCCTGCTGCAGACGACGCGCCGGCTGTACGTCGACACCGGCGACCCGGAGTCGGTGCGGTCCGGCGTCGACTGGTGGCTGGAGATGACCGGCCGCGGCGGCGAGGGCATGGTCGTCAAGCCGCTCGGGGCGCTGGTGCGCAACGGGGAGGGGCGCCTGGTGCAGCCCGGCGTCAAGTGCCGGGGACGGGAGTACCTGCGGATCATCTACGGGCCGGAGTACACCCGCCCCGACAACCTGGCGAGGCTGCGGAACCGGTTCCTCAACCACAAGCGCTCGCTCGCACTGCGCGAGTACGCGCTCGGTCTGGAGGCGCTGGAGCGGCTGGCCGGGGGCGAGCCGCTGTGGCGGGTGCACGAGGCGGTGTTCGGGGTGCTCGCGCTGGAGTCGGAGCCGGTGGACCCGCGGCTGTGACCCGGGACTGAGCCCGTGACCGAGCCCGGGCCTCGACGACACCCCCGTCGTCCTCGAGGCTCGGGCGGTCCCGCGCGGTCCCGGGCGTTTCCCCCGGCGGTCCCGGGCGCTGATCTCGTCAGTGGGACGATATTGACCGGACCCGTTAATCGTCAAGGGGACGAAAATTGGTCTGCTGCCGAAACTGCCGAGCGGGGGGTGAAGGCGGGTCCCGGTGGTCAGGATGGAGTCATGGGATTCCATGTCGACTCCGAGGCCGGGCGGCTGCGCCGCGTCATCCTGCACCGGCCGGATCTCGAGCTCAAAAGGCTCACCCCCAGCAACAAGGACACCCTCCTGTTCGACGACGTGCTGTGGGTCCGCCGGGCGCGCGCCGAGCACGACGGTTTCGCCGACGTCCTGCGTGACCGCGGGGTCGCCGTCCACCTCTTCGGCGACCTGCTCACGGAGGCCCTGGAGATCCCGGCGGCCAGAACGCTCGTCCTGGACCGGGTCTTCGACGAGAAGGAGTACGGCGTCCTGGCCACCGACCACCTCAGAGCCGCCGTCGAGCACCTCCCTGCCCGTGAGCTGGTCGAACTCCTTGTCGGCGGCATGACGAAGCGCGAGTTCCTCGAGGCGCACCCGGAGCCGGTCTCCGTGCGGTTCCACGTCATGGACCTCGACGACTTCCTCCTCGCCCCGCTGCCCAACCACCTCTTCACCCGCGACACCTCAGCCTGGATCTACGACGGCGTCGCGGTCAACGCCATGCGCTGGCCGGCCCGGCAGCGTGAGACGGTCCACTTCGAGGCGATCTACCGCCACCACCCGCTCTTCCGTGACGAGACGTTCCGCGTCTGGTCGGAGGGGCAGGCCGACTACCCGTCCACCATCGAGGGCGGCGACGTCCTGGTCATCGGCAACGGCGCCGTCCTCATCGGCATGAGCGAGCGCACCACCCCGCAGGCGGTGGAGATGCTCGCGCACAAGCTGTTCGCCGCGGGTTCCGCGCGGACGATCGTGGCGCTCGACATGCCGAAGCGCCGCGCCTTCATGCACCTCGACACCGTGATGACGATGGTCGACGGTGACACCTTCACCCAGTACGCCGGTCTCGGCATGCTCCGCTCGTACACCATCGAGCCCGGCGCGGGCGACAAGGAGCTGAAGGTCACCGACCATCCGCCGGAGCACATGCACCGCGCGATCGCCGCCGCCCTCGGGCTGAGCGAGATCCGCGTGCTGACCGCGACCCAGGACGTGCACGCCGCCGAGCGTGAGCAGTGGGACGACGGCTGCAACGTGCTGGCCGTCGAGCCGGGCGTGGTCGTCGCCTACGAGCGCAACTCCACCACCAACACCCACCTGCGCAAGCAGGGCGTCGAGGTGATCGAGATCCCGGGCAGCGAACTGGGGCGGGGCAGGGGCGGACCGCGCTGCATGAGCTGCCCGGTCGAACGGGACGCCGTAGGCGGATAGGCGGATAGGCGGATAGGCGGATAGGGGGATAGAGGGGGGGGCGGAGGGGAGGGGGAACCGGGGGAGCGGGGGAACAAAGGTTTGCATAGAAATGCTGGGCGTCGTATAGACTTCCACGGTCCCTGCCCCTGCACCTCTGGAGCGCCCCCATGGCGACAGTCCCGACCGCCCTCGCCGGCCGCCACTTCCTCAAGGAACTGGACTTCACCGAGGCGGAGTTCCGCGGCCTGATCGAGCTGGCCGCCGAACTGAAGGCCGCCAAGAAGGCCGGGACCGAGACGCAGTACCTGCGCGGCAAGAACATCGCGCTGATCTTCGAGAAGACCTCGACCCGCACGCGCTGCGCCTTCGAGGTCGCGGCGGCCGACCAGGGAGCCTCCACGACGTACCTGGACCCCTCCGGCTCGCAGATCGGGCACAAGGAGTCCGTGAAGGACACCGCGCGCGTGCTGGGGCGGATGTACGACGGCATCGAGTACCGCGGCGACAGCCAGGCGAAGGTCGAGGAACTCGCGGCGCACGCCGGCGTGCCGGTCTACAACGGGCTCACCGACGACTGGCACCCCACCCAGATGCTGGCCGACGTGCTCACCATGACCGAGCACAGCGCCAAGCCGCTGACCGAGACCGCCTTCGCCTACCTCGGCGACGCCCGCTTCAACATGGGCAACTCCTACCTGATCACCGGCGCGCTGCTCGGCATGGACGTGCGCATCGTCGCGCCGAAGTCCTACTGGCCCGCCCAGGAGATCGTCGACCGGGCCCGTGAGCTCGCCGAGGCCAGCGGAGCCCGGGTGACGCTCACCGAGTCCCTGGGCGAGGGCGTCCTCGGCGCCGACTTCGTCGCCACCGACGTGTGGGTGTCCATGGGCGAGCCCAAGGAGGTGTGGGACGAGCGGATCGCCGCGCTCGCGCCGTACGCGGTGACCATGGACGTGCTGCGCGCCACCGGCAACCCGGACGTGAAGTTCCTGCACTGCCTGCCGGCCTTCCACGACCTCGGCACCAAGGTCGGGCGGGAGATCTTCGAGACCCACGGCCTGGACTCCCTCGAGGTCACCGACGAGGTCTTCGAGTCCGCCCACTCGGTCGTCTTCGACGAGGCCGAGAACCGGCTGCACACCATCAAGGCCGTCCTGGTGGCCACCCTCGCCTGACCGACCGGACCTCCCCTCCGCCCGCCCGGCCGGACCGCGCCGTACCCGCTTGCCCGCCCCGGCTACACCGGCCGCCGCTGGGGCGGGACGGCCGACAGGCGGAACCACACCGCCTTGCCCGACCCGGTGGGGCGGTGTCCGCAGGACGAGCTGAGGGCCCGGATCAGCAGCAGCCCGCGCCCGTGCTCCTGCCACGGGTCGGGTTCGCGGGCGTCGGGCCGCGTCAGGTTGCCCGGCGGCGCCGGATCCGGGTCGTGCACCTCCACCCGGCAGCCGGTCGGCAGCAGTTCCACCACGAGCTCTATGGGCGCGTCGCCCGCCGTGTGCTCCACCGCGTTCGCCACCAGCTCGGCCGTGAGCAGTTCCGCGGTGTCGCGGTCGGCCCCGTCCTCCAGCTCGGTCAGCGCCGCGCGCACCAGCGCACGGGCCACGGGCACGGCCGCGGCGGAGTGCGGCAGCGCGATGCGCCAGGAGGCGGAGGCGGAGGGGGAGGGGGAGGGGGGATCGTACAAGGCGGGTCCGTTCATGAGCAGGCTGTCCTGCCGTCAACCGTGTGCATGGTACGGGTCCGTCCGGCGGGGACACCGGGCGGGCGCCGCTCGGGGGCGTCGGCCCCGATGACAGGCGGCTTACCCGGGTGAACGCCGGCCCGCGCAGCGCCGATCCCGCTGTTACCGATCCATGGACGAGCCGTGACGTATGTGACGAAGCCAGGTCACATGAACCTACGAAGCCCGGTCGTGTCAAGCCCGGGCACGCGCCCCGACGTATCGCGCCATCATGACGACAGTCACACATCGGTGATAGCTTCGAGGGGCAGAGGTCCGTGAGGCAGTGCCCGCCCCCGAGGAGGCCGCACGTCATGAGTCCCTTCACCGGCTCCGCCGCCCGCACCCCCCGTTGGCGGCACCTGCGCGTCGACCTCGCCGACGGCGTCGCCACCGTCACCCTGGCCCGCCCCGACAAGCTCAACGCCCTCACCTTCGGCGCCTACGCCGACCTGCGCGACCTGCTCGCCGAACTGTCCCGGGAGCGGTCGGTACGGGCCCTGGTGCTGGCCGGCGAGGGACGCGGCTTCTGCTCCGGCGGCGACGTCGACGAGATCATCGGCGCGACGCTCTCCCTGGACACCGCCCAGCTCCTCGACTTCAACCGGATGACCGGGCAGGTCGTCCGGGCCGTGCGGGAGTGCCCCTTCCCGGTGATCGCCGCCGTGCACGGGGTGGCCGCGGGCGCCGGCGCCGTGCTGGCCCTGGCGGCCGACTTCCGGGTCGCCGACCCCACCGCGCGCTTCGCGTTCCTGTTCACCCGCGTGGGCCTGTCCGGTGGCGACATGGGCGCCGCCTACCTGCTGCCCAGGGTCGTCGGGCTCGGCCACGCCACCCGGCTGCTGATGCTCGGCGAGCCGGTGCGGGCGCCCGAGGCGGAGCGGATCGGCCTGATCAGCGAACTGACCGGGGAGGGAGGCGCCGACGAGGCCGCGCACGCGCTGGCCCGCCGCCTCGCCGAGGGCCCGGCCCTGGCGTACGCGCAGACCAAGGCGCTCCTGACGGCCGAACTGGACATGCCGCTGGCGGCCGCGGTGGAACTGGACGCCGCCACCCAGGCGCTCCTCATGAACGGCGAGGACTACGCCGAGTTCCACGCCGCCTTCACCGAGAAGCGGCCGCCGAAGTGGCAGGGGCGGTGACCATGACGGCGTCACCGGACGCCACCGGCCGGGCCCGGCGCATCGCGATCGTCGGCGGCGGCCCCGGCGGCCTGTACGCGGCGGCGCTGCTCAAGCGCCTCGACCCGGCCCGCGAGGTCACCGTCTGGGAACGCAACGCCCCCGACGACACCTTCGGCTTCGGCGTCGTTCTCTCCGACGAGACCCTCGGCGGCATCGAGCACGCCGACCCGGTGGTCTACGAGGCCCTCCGCAGACAGTTCGTGCGCTGGGACGACATCGACATCGTCCACCGCGGAGTCCGTCACACCTCCTCCGGGCACGGCTTCGCCGCCCTCGGCAGGAGACGGCTCCTGGACGTCCTGCACACCCGCTGCCGCGACCTCGGCGTCGAGCTGCGCTTCCGCTCCGAGGCGCCGCACCCGTCCCGGCTCGCCGCCGATCACGACCTCGTCATCGCCGCCGACGGTGTGCACAGCACCACCCGCGAGGCCTACGCCAATGTGTTCCGGCCCCATGTGGCCTCGCACCGCTGCCGCTACATATGGCTCGCCGCGGACTTCGCCTTCGACGCCTTCCGCTTCGAGATCGCCGAGACCGAGCACGGCGTCATGCAACTGCACGGCTACCCCTACGCGCCCGACGCCTCCACGGTGATCGTCGAGATGCGCGAGGAGGTGTGGCGTGCGGCCGGATTCGCCGACCTCGACCCGCAGGCGTCCCTCGACCGCTGCGCCAAGATCTTCGCCGACGCCCTCGGCGGCCGCCCCCTGCGCTCCAACAAGTCGGCCTGGACCACCTTCCGCACGGTCGTCAACGAGCGCTGGTCGCACGGCAACGTCGTGCTGCTCGGCGACGCCGCCCACACCGCCCACTTCTCCATCGGCTCCGGCACCAAGCTCGCCGTCGAGGACGCCCTCGCCCTGGCCGCCTGCCTGGCGGAACAGCCCTCCACGGAACAGGCGCTGGCGGCCTACGAGGAGGAGCGCCGGCCCGTCGTGGCCTCCACCCAGCGCGCCGCCCGCGCCAGCCTGGAGTGGTTCGAGAACCTCGGCCTGTACCTGGACCAGCCGCCCCTCCGGTTCGCCTTCAACCTGCTCACCCGCAGCCGCCGCGTCACCCACGACAACCTGCGGCTGCGCGACGCCCGGTTCACCGAGGCCGTCGAGCGCGAGTTCGGCTGCCCGCCCGGCACGCCCCCCATGTTCACCCCGTTCCGGCTGCGCGGCCTGACCCTGCGCAACCGCGTCGTCGTCTCGCCCATGGACATGTACTCGGCCGTGGACGGCGTCCCCGGCGACTTCCACCTCGTCCACCTGGGCGCCCGCGCGCTCGGCGGGGCCGGACTGGTGATGACGGAGATGGTGTGCGTGAGCCCCGAGGGCCGCATCACCCCCGGCTGTACCGGCCTCTACACCGGCAGGCAGGGCGAGGCCTGGCGGCGGATCACCGACTTCGTGCACCGGCAGGCGCCGGGCACCGCGATCGGCGTGCAGCTCGGCCACTCCGGCCGCAAGGGCTCGACCAAGCTGATGTGGGAGGGCATGGACGAGCCGCTCCGGGAGGGCAACTGGCCGCTGGTGGCCGCCTCCCCGTTGCCGTACAAGCCCTTCAGCCAGACCCCGCGCGAGCTGACTCGTGCTCAGCTGACCGACATCCGGCAGCAGTTCGCGGTGGCCGCCGCGCGCGCCGCGCGGGCCGGCTTCGACCTGCTCGAACTGCACTGCGCGCACGGCTATCTGCTCTCCGGGTTCCTCTCCCCGCTGACCAACCGCCGCACCGACGCCTACGGCGGCTCGCCGGAGGGGCGGCTGCGCTTCCCGCTGGAGGTCTTCGACGCCGTACGCGATGTGTGGCCGCAGGAGAAACCCATGACCGTGCGCATCTCCGCCACCGACTGGGCCGAGGGCGGGACCACGGCCGCGGACGCGGTCGACATCGCCCGCGCCTTCGCCGCGCACGGCGCCGACGCGATCGACGTGTCGACCGGGCAGGTGGTGGCCGACGAGCGGCCCGAGTTCGGGCGGTCGTACCAGACGCCGTACGCGGACCGCATCCGGCACGCCACCGGCGTACCGGTGATCGCGGTCGGCGCGATCTCCTCCTGGGACGACGTCAACTCGCTGATCCTGGCGGGCCGCGCCGACCTGTGCGCGCTGGCCCGCCCGCACCTGTACGACCCGCACTGGACGCTGCACGCGGCGGCCGAGCAGGGCTACGGCGGCACGGCCGCCGTCTGGCCCGCCCCCTACCGGGCGGGCAGCCGCCGCCCGCAGACCGGGCGGACCGACGCCCCCAAACCCCGGCTCACCCTGGGCGGTTGAGGTCGGCCATGCCCGCGGTGAGCGTCGCCCCGTCCGCCGGGTCGATCAGGACGAACGCGCCCGTGCGCCGGCAGTCGGCGTAGTCGTCCAGCGCGAGCGGCTCGGCGGTGCGCAGGGAGATCCGGCCCAGGTCGTTCACGGACAGCTCGGGTGCGCCGGCCAGGTCCTCGACGACCGCCTTGACGGTCCTGGTCGTGTGCCGCACCAGCACCCGGTCGCCGACCCGCAGCGGACGGTCGGCCAGGTGGCACACGGCCGCCCGGACGCGCTGGGTGAGCACCGGGACGTCGACGCCCGCCGTGATCATGTCGCCGCGCGAGACGTCCCGCTGGTCGGCCAGGCGCACGCTCACGGACTGCGGCGCGCAGGCCGCCGGGGCCGCCGTGCCCAGCACGTCGATGCCGGTGATCTCCGAGGTCGCGCCGGACGGGTGCACGGTGACCCGGTCGCCGACGCGCAGCGCCCCGGACACCAACTGGCCCGCGTAGTAGCGCTCCTCGCCGTGCCGGATCACGTACTGCACCGGGAAGCGGGCGGGGCCGCCGGCCGCCCCGGCCCCCACGGGCACGGTCTCCAGGAACTCCAGCAGCGCCGGGCCCCGGTACCAGTCCATGTGCGCCGAGCGTGCCACGACGTTGTCCCCGGCGAGCGCCGAGACCGGGATCGGGGTGAACCCCGGGAGTCCCGACTCGGCCGCGTCACCGGCGAACTCCTCGACGATCCGCTCGAACTCCCGCTCCTCGTACCCGACCAGATCCATCTTGTTGACGGCGAGGACGACGTGCGGGACGCGCAGCAGCCCGGCGACGGCGGCGTGCCGGCGGGTCTGCCCGACGACGCCGTGACGGGCGTCGACCAGGATGATCGCCAGGTCGGCCGTCGAGGCGCCGGTGACCATGTTGCGGGTGTACTGCACGTGGCCCGGCGTGTCGGCGAGGATGAACCGGCGGCGCGGGGTGGCGAAGTAGCGGTGGGCGACGTCGATGGTGATGCCCTGCTCGCGCTCGGCGCGCAGGCCGTCCGTCAGCAGCGCCAGGTCGGGACCCTCCTGGCCGCGGCTCGCGGAGGCGCGCTGCACGGCCTCCAACTGGTCGGTGAGGACCGACTTGGAGTCGTGCAGCAGCCGTCCGACGAGCGTGGACTTGCCGTCGTCGACGGAGCCGGCCGTCGCGAACCGCAGGGTGTCGATGGCCGGGGTGTCGATGGTCGGGCTGTCGATGGCCGTGGTCGCGATGGCCGTGGTCCCGATGGCCGTGGTCCCGATGGTCGTGCCGGTCATGGCTAGAAGTACCCCTCGCGCTTGCGGTCTTCCATCGCGGCCTCGGAGAGCTTGTCGTCGGCGCGGGTCGCGCCGCGTTCGGTCAGCCGGGAGGCGGCGATCTCGGCGATCACCTTCTCGACGGTGTCGGCGCCGGAGTCGACGGCGCCGGTGCAGGACATGTCGCCGACCGTGCGGTAGCGGACCTGCCGCTTCTCCACGGTCTCGCCCGGCTTCGGCCCGCCCCACTCGCCCGCGGTCAGCCACATGCCGCCGCGCCGGAACACCTCGCGGTGGTGCGCGAAGTAGATGGACGGCAGCTCGATCTGCTCGCGGGCGATGTACTGCCAGACGTCCAGCTCGGTCCAGTTGGACAGCGGGAAGACGCGGACGTGCTCGCCGGGCGCGTGGCGGCCGTTGTAGAGGTTCCACAGCTCGGGCCGCTGGCGGCGCGGGTCCCACTGCGAGAACTCGTCGCGGAGGCTGAACACCCGTTCCTTGGCGCGGGCCTTCTCCTCGTCACGGCGTCCGCCGCCGAAGACCGCGTCGAACCGCTCGCTCCGGATCCTCTCCGTCAGCGGCAGCGTCTGCAGCGGGTTGCGGGTGGAGTCGGGACGTTCGCGCAGCACACCCCGGTCGATGTAGTCCTGTACGGAGGCCACATGGAGGCGCAGCCCATGGGCGGCGACCACACGGTCCCGGTAGTCGAGCACCTCGGGAAAGTTGTGCCCGGTGTCCACGTGCAGCAGCGAGAAGGGCACCGGCGCCGGCGCGAACGCCTTCAGCGCCAGGTGCAGCATGACGATGGAGTCCTTGCCGCCGGAGAACAGGATCACCGGCCGCTCGAACTCGCCCGCGACCTCCCGGAAGATGTGCGCCGACTCCGATTCCAGGACGTCCAGGTGGGACAGACCGCGGTTCACACCAGCCCCCGCTCGGCCAGCACCGCGTACACGGCGCCGGCCGACTCCTGCGGGGTCTGCTGCTGCGTCGGCAGGACGAGGTCCGGGTCGGCCGGCGGCTCGTAGGGGTCGTCGACACCCGTGAGCCCGGTCAGCCGCCCCGCGGCCTGCCGCGCGTACAGCCCCTTGACGTCCCGCTCGCTGCACACCTCCACCGGCGTGGCCACGTGCACCTCGATGTACGGCGTCGCGCTCGCCCGGTGCCGCTCGCGGACGGCGGCGCGGCTGTCGGCGTACGGCGCGATCACCGGGACGACCGACAGCACGCCGTTGCGCGCGAGCACCTCGGAGACCAGGCCGATGCGCTGGACGTTGGTGTTGCGGTCCTCCCGGGAGAAGCCCAGGCCGGCGGAGAGGAAACGGCGTATCTCGTCGCCGTCGAGGACCTCCACGCGATGTCCCTCGGCCTTGAGCCGTTCGCCGAGGAGGCGGGCGATGGTCGTCTTGCCCGCGCTCGGCAGCCCGGTGAGCCAGACGGTGGCTCCCTGAGCCCTGCCCGTGGTGGTCATGCGCAACGGTCCTCTTTCTCTACCCGGCGGACGGTTCGTGGAACGCTAGGTAAGAAACTTGAGAAGAGGGACAGAACAAGCTGAGGGTTCCATAAGTGACCGGTGATGTGCCTGAGGTCACAGTCCGCGAACTCGGCCCCTTGGGTCACAGCCCCGCGAACTCGGCCCCCGCGTCCCTGAGCCGCTCGTGCAGTCCGCGGAACACCGCGGCCGAGCGGGCGCCCGGCCAGTCCCCGGGCAGCAGCCGGGCGGGCAGGCCGGGGTCGGTGTAGGGCAGGTGGCGCCAGGAGTCCAGGGCCAGCAGGTAGTCGTGGTAGGCCTCATCCGGCGGGGTGTCCGTACGCCGCTCCCACGCCTGGAGCACGCGCGCGTGACGGTCGAGGAACGCCTCGTGCTCCTTGGCGATCGCGGCCAGGTCCCACCAGCGGGCCACCGCCTCGGCGGTCGCGGCGAAGCCGAGGTGCTCGCCCCGGAACAGGTCGACGTACGGCTCCAGGCGCAGCCGGCGCAGGGTGTGCCGGGTCTCCTCGTACAGTCGTGCCGGGGCGATCCACACCCCGGGCGCCGCCGTGCCGAAGCCCAGGCCGGCCAGCCGCGAGCGCAGCACGTGGCGCCGCTGCCGCTCCGATTCCGGGACGGAGAACACCGCGAGCACCCAGCCCTCGTCCTCGGGCGGGGAGGTGGCGTAGATGCGCCGGTCGCCGTCCTCGAGCAACTGCCGTGCTTCCGGCGAGAGTTCGTACCCGGCCGCGCCCCGCGCCGTGCGGGCCGGCAGCAGCAGCCCGCGCCGTTTGAGACGGGAGACCGACGAGCGCACCGAGGGCGCGTCCACGCCGACCGCGGCCAGCAGCCGGATCAGCTCGGCGACGGGGACCGGGCCCGGTACGAAGCGGCCGTAGGCGCCGTAGAGCGTGACGATGAGAGACCGTGGTGCATGCTGGTCGGACACGTTGATCATCTTAGGTCGTCGGCCGGCATCACGGCCGGTCGGGGCGGGTGCGCAGCCGGAACCTCTGCAGTTTGCCGGTCGCCGTGCGCGGCAGCGCGTCCACGAACACGATCTCGCGCGGGCACTTGTACGGCGCCAGTTCCGACTTGACGAAGTCGCGCAGCGCCTCGGCGTCCCGCGCGGCGCCCTCCTTCAGGACCGCGTAGGCCACGGCGACCTGGCCGCGCGCCTCGTCCGGCCGCCCCACCACCGCCGCCTCCAGCACGCTCGGGTGGCGCAGCAGCGCGTCCTCGACCTCCGGCCCGGCGATGTTGTACCCGGCCGAGATGATCATGTCGTCGGCGCGGGCGACGTACCGGAACCAGCCGTCGGCCTCCCGGACGTAGGTGTCGCCGGTGATGTTCCAGCCGTCCCGGACGTACTCCCGCTGGCGCGGGTCGGCGAGATAGCGGCAGCCGACCGGGCCCCGCACGGCGAGCAGCCCCGGCTCCCCGTCGGGCACCGGCCGCCCGTCCGCGTCCTGCACGCGCGCCTGCCACCCCGGCACCGGCACCCCGGTCGTGCCGGGTCTGATCTGCTCGTCGGCCGCGGAGACGAAGATGTGCAGCAGCTCGGTGGCGCCGATGCCGTTGATGATGCGCAGGCCCGTGCGCTCGTGCCAGGCGTGCCAGGTGGCGGCGGGCAGGTTCTCGCCGGCGGAGACGCAGCGGCGCAGCGACGAGACGTCGTGGGAACCGAGGGCGTCGAGCATGGCGCGGTAGGCGGTCGGCGCGGTGAACAGCACGGAGACCCGGTGTCCGGCGATCGCGGGCAGCAGCTGCCGGGGACCGGCCTGTTCGAGCAGCAGCGCGGCGGCCCCGGCCCGCAGCGGGAAGATCACCAGCCCGCCGAGGCCGAAGGTGAAGCCGAGCGGGGGACTGCCGGCGAACACGTCGTCCGCGCGCGGCCGCAGCACGTGCCGGGAGAAGGTGTCGGCCACGGCGAGCACGTCCCGGTGGAAGTGCACGCACCCCTTCGGACGGCCGGTGGTCCCCGACGTGAACGCGATCAGCGCGACGTCGTCGGCCGCGGTGCCGACGGCCGGGAACGGGGCCGACGGCGCCGGGCGGTTGAGGAGGTCGTCGGGGGTGTCGCCGCCGTAGGTGGTGATGCGCAGGCCGGGGATCTCCGCCCTGGCCAGGTCGTCGACGGACCGGATGTCGCACAGGGCGTGCCGGACCAGCGCCATCTCGCAGATCACCGCCAGCTCGTGCGGCCGCTGCTGCGCCAGCACCGTGACCGCCACCCCGCCCGCCTTCAGCACCGCCAGCCAGCACGCCGCCAGCCACGGTGTGGTCGGGCCGCGCAGCAGGATCCGGTTGCCGGGCACCACTCCGAGGTCGCGGGTGAGGACGTGCGCCAGGCGGTCCACGCGGGCGCGCAGGTCGCCGTACGACCAGGAGGGGCCGGCGGGCGTGTGGAACGCCGGGCGGCCGGAGTCGGTCCCGGCCAGCAGCTCGGCGGCGCAGTTCAGCCGGGCGGGGTAGCGCAGCTCCGGCAGGTCGAAGCGGAGTTCCGGCCACTCCTCGGGTGGCGGGAGGTGGTCGCGCGCGAAGGTGTCGACATGGGCCGAGTCGTGCATGCCGGTGCCCCCTTGCCGGGTGGGCGTCATGGCGGGCGTCAGGACGGGCTCGCGCAACGAGCGTATCGTCTTGGTGACGGCAGTCAATGCTCCGCGATACCGTCGGGGGAGTGGCCGCCCGGCCGCGCAGGAGCGGCCGCGGGCCCGCGGCGGAGAGGACCGGCGATGCCCGCATTCTCGCTCGACCCCGCACAGACCGCCTGGTGCGCCGAACTGCGCTCGCTGGCCGCCCAGCGGCTGCGCCCGATCGCCGAGAAGGGGGAGCCGGGCCACGTCAACCGCCCGCTGGTTGCCGAGCTCGGCCGGCTCGGCCTGCTGGAGCGCCTGTTCACCTCGGGCGCCCTCGACCTCTGCCTGATGCGCGAGTCCCTCGCCCGCGCCTGCACGGAGGCGGAGACCGCGCTCGCCCTCCAGGGCCTGGGCGCCCACCCCGTCCATGCGTACGGCACCCCGGCCCAGCGCGACCGCTGGCTCCCCGGCGTCGCCGAGGGGACCACGGTGGCCGCCTTCGCCCTCAGCGAGCCGCGGGCGGGCTCGGACGCGGCGGCGCTCGCCCTGTCGGCCGACCCCGACGGCACCGGACGCTGGCGGCTCACCGGCGACAAACGCTGGATCTCCAACGCCCCCGAGGCCGACCTGCACACCGTCTTCGCGCGCACCACCCCGGGCGCCGGCGCCCGCGGCGTCACCGCCTTCCTGGTCCCGGCCGACCGCCCCGGACTCACCGGCGAACCCCTCGACCTGCTCTCCCCGCACCCCGTCGGCGCCCTGCGCTTCGACGGCGTACCGGTCACGGCCGACGACGTGCTGGGCGACGTCGACCGCGGCTTCCGCGTCGCCATGACCACCCTCAACCTGTTCCGCCCCAGCGTCGGCGCGTTCGCCGTCGGCATGGCGCAGGCGGCCCTCGACGCGGCCGTCGTCCACACCTCGCGCCGGGCCGCCTTCGGCGGGAAGCTGAAGGACCTGCAGACCGTCGCCCACCAGGTCGCCGAGATGTCCCTGCGCACGGAGGCGGCCCGGCTCATGGTCTACGCGGCGGCGACGGCGTACGACGCGGGTGCCCCCGACGTGCCCCGGCGCGCCGCGATGGCGAAACTGCTCGCCACCGAGACCGCGCAGTACGTCGTCGACGCGGCCGTCCAGTTGCACGGCGCGCGCGCCCTGCAACGCGGCCACCTGCTGGAGCACCTGTACCGCGAGGTGCGCGCCCCACGCATCTACGAGGGCGCCAGCGAAGTCCAACGCGCGATCATCGCAAAGGAGTTGTACGCGGAGGCGGACGTGGGGATGGACGCGGAGGCGGCCGTGGGGATGGACGTGGGGACCGATACGGAGCCGTACGCCACGGGGGGCGCCTCGTGACCGTCGAGCGCGTCAATCCGCCGGAGCTGTCGCCGCCCACCGGCTTCTCGCACGCCGTCGTGGCGACCGGGTCCCGCGTGGTGTTCCTGGCCGGCCAGACCGCCCTCGACACCGGGGGCGAGGTCGTCGGCGACACCCTGGCCGAGCAGTTCGAGAAGGCCCTCGCCAACCTCCTCGCCGCCCTCGCGTCCGCCGGCGGCACCCCCGCGGACCTCGCCCGCGTCACCGTCTACGCCACGGACGTCGCCGCCTACCGCGCCCACGCCCCGCGACTCGGCGGGATCTGGCGGGACCTGGCGGGGCGGGACTACCCGGCGATGGCGGTCGTGGAGGTCGTGCGCCTGTGGGACGACAAGGCGATGGTGGAGCTGGACGGGTTCGCGGTACTGCCCTGACGCGGCACCGGCACCTGACCGTGGGCTGTAACCGGACCCGCCCCTGGCCAGACCGCGGGCCGCGGACCGGCTCCGGTCAGGCGGCCACGGCCGGCTGCTCGACCGGCGGCCGGTGCGGCGCGACGGCCCGGCCGTCGGGCGTCAGCTCACCGGTGTCGTCGAACACGACGGTGCCGTCGCAGAGCAGGCTCCAGCCCTGTTCGGGGTGGGCGGCGACCACGTGCTGGGCGGCGCTGTCGGAGGAAGGGCACGAAGACCGGCTGGAACACATGGCGCACCTCCACGTCTGCGGGAATCACCGTGCCGGATCCCCTGGAAAGACGATGCTCCCGCCGCGCGTGGGCCGGAACGCCCTGCCGCGAAGCGTTTACAACACGCTGACATCCTGCGGACAGCACGCGGACAGCGAAACCCGGACAGCACCCGGACGGCACCCGGAAAAAGCACCCGGACGGCACCCGGAACACTCCCCCGGACGGTTCCACCACCGCCGGTGCGGACTCGCCACCGAAGGGGTGACGATGACGGTCGCGCCCGCCCGCGCCCGGTAGCAGTGGAAGCCCCCCATCCCCAGGAGATCTCCCATGCCCTTGCGCCCGGTACCCGGCGCGGCCGTCCTGCTCCTGCTGGCCGCCGTCCCCGCCACCCCCGCCGCCGCGGACCCGCACGAGACGGTGACCGTCGACCGGACGGGCCGCCTCGCGCCGGACGGCACCGTCACCCTCTCCGGCACCTACCGCTGTCTCGGCAGCACGGGCCCGGTCCACGTCAGCTCGTCCCTCAGCCAGGACTCTGCCGGCATCCGCCACGGCATCGGCGGCACCCGCGCGGTGTGCGACGGCGCGGAACACCGCTGGGTGAACACGGGCGCGCCCGGCACCCCGGACACCCTCGTCCCCGGCAGGCCCGGGTCGCGGCCACCCTGATGGAACTCCGCTCCGGGAACGGCCTGCCCCTGCCCAGCTTCCGCGCGGCACAGCAGCAGGAGGCGACACTCAAGAACCGCTGAACGGCTGAGCGGCTGAGCGGCTGAACAGCTGAACAGCCGAACAGTCGAAACGCCCGGCGCCCCGGCGTCGCGGTGGCGCCGGGCACCCGTCGGCCCCCGCAGGCGACCGCCGACGACCGCGGCAGCGCGTCAGCCGCCGGTTCGTTCCGTGTCGATGCCGAGCGACGCCCACAGCTCCCGCTCCTGACGGCTCGGCGGAATCGCGCAGTGCCGCTCCGGATGGCCGGGCGGGGGCCCCGGCGAGGGCCCCGACGGGGCTTTCCGGAGGGCGCGGTCGGCATCGGTGCCCAGGTCGACGTAGTGGACACCGGGCAGGGGACCGGTGAAGAGGACACCGAGACCGTTGAGCTGGATGAGCAGGTGCCTCATCACGACCGCGCCGGCCCTGCCGAGCCAGAACCTCAGCCTCATACCGGCACTCCTCTCCCGACCTGGTCCGGGGCCGTCACCCGGCGACCCCGTCGGCGCCATGCTCACCGCCCGGCCTGAAGCGTCGCTTAAAGCGGGGGCGGCGTGAATATTTCATGCCCCGACTCAGCCAAATTCCTAGCCGAGGACATGATCGGCTAAGTGTCTTTGCACGCGGTGACGTGTCACTGTTCCGGCAGGCGGAAGGAGCAGTGGTATGGAGATCGGAGTTCTCGGGCCGCTCGTGGTGGACATCTGCGGCACCTCCGTGGTGCCGAGCGCGGCCAAACCTCGCCAGATGCTCGCGCTGTTGGCTGTCAACGCGGGCGTGGACGTGAAGGTGACGACCCTGACGGAGGAGCTGTGGGACGCCAGTCCCCCCAGCGGGCCCGCGGGAGTCGTGCAGACCTACGTCAAGCAGTTGCGCCGGGCCATCGCCCTGGCTCTGGGGCCGGAGCACGAGCGTGCGCCGAAGGACGTCCTGAGCCGCAGCTACGCCGGGTACGTGCTGAACATGCCCACGTACGCCATCGACGCCGAGGTCTTCCAGCGGCTCACCGCCCGCGGGCTGCGGTCCCTGGCCGGCGGCGACGACGAGTCCGCGTCGCAGCTGCTGGGCGAGGCGCTCGCCCTGTGGCGGGGTCCGGTCCTCGCCGACGTACGGATCGGACCGGCGCTGCGCCTGGAGTCGCTCCGGCTGGAGGAGACCCGGCGTTCCGCGCTGGAGGGACGGATCACCGCCGATCTGCGGCTCGGCAGACATGCCGAGGTCATCGGTGAACTCCTCACGCTCACCGAGCGGTTCCCGCTGGAGGAGAGCCTGCACGGGCTGCTGATGCTGGCGCTCTACCGGAGCGGCCGCTCGTGGCAGGCGCTCGAGATTTTTCGAAAGCTACGCGCGTCGACCGTCGAGGAGCTGGGCATCGAGCCCTCCCTCCGGGTCCAGCAGCTGCACCGGGCGATCCTCGCGGCCGATCCCCAACTCGACCTCGTCGTACCGAGTTTGGCGGCCTTTTAGCGGACCCCGGCAGTGTGGGACCCGCGCCCGCCGGGCCCGGCCCACCGGGATCCGCATCCCACCCCCCACACCGCGCCATCCCCCCACCCACCCCCTGGACGGAACCGAGACGGACCACCCATGACGCGATACCTGTCCCGGAAGCGCCCGGACCACGAACCGGCCCCTGCGACACGGTTGTTCTGCTTCCCCTACGCGGGCGGCGGAGCGTCGGCGTACCGGCGATGGCAGCGCGGCCTCGACGCCCTGGACGCCCGAGTACGGGTCATGCCCGTGCAACTCCCCGGCCGCGAGGAACGGTTCGGCGAACCCCGGTTCACCGATCTGGACGCTCTCATCGACGACATGGACGCGCAGCTCGACGAGGAGCTGTCCGAACCCCACCTCTTCTACGGGCACAGCATGGGCGCGCTCATCGCGTTCACGCTGGCCCGGCGCCGGCAGCAGCGCGGCGCGCGTCTGCCCCGGGCCCTCGTGCTGAGCGCCTACCGCGCCCCGCACCTGCCGGCCCCGGCGATCGCCGACCCGGACGCCGGGGACGAGGCGCTCGTCGCCGGTCTGGCGGCTCTCGGCGGCATCCCGCAGACGCTGCTCGACCATCCCGAATTCCTCTCCGTGCTGCTCCCGGTGGCCCGCGACGACCTGCGGCTGTGCCTCGGCGGCACGGCCGCGCACACCGAGCCGCTGCGGGTACCGTTGCACCTGTTCGCCGGACGGGGCGACCGGCTCGTCAGCGTCGACGAGGTGCTCTCCTGGCGGCGGCACGCGGGCGCCGGCTACGCCGTGCGGACGATGCCCGGCGGGCACTTCTTCGTCAGGTCGCACGAGGACGTGTTCCTGCGGGAACTCGCCTCCCTTACCCGCCGGTACGCCACAACGCGGGAGCGGATCGGGGTGTGAACCGGCGCCGCCGCGGCCGGACGTGACAATTTCACGTTCCGGCCATGCGCGGGTCATGCCGGACTCCCGCCGTACGGGTATCACCACGCCCGTACGGCGGCGCCCCACGGTGCCCGCGGAACCATCGCGAAAGGAACAGCTGCGTGACCCACGACACCACCGAGGGCGCCATCAGGAGCTCGGCCTCACGGCAGGTCCGCATCGCCTGGGGCGTGCTGGCCGTCCTCCTCCTGATCTGGGCGGTGTTCGAGGCGGTGAAGTACGGCGGATGGGTGATCGTCGCGGTCGTCGCCGGCATCGTCGTGCCCGACCTGTCGTTCCTCGCCGGGCTCTCCGGCCCGCACCAGCACGGCCGGCTGTCTCCCAGGGCCGTCCCCCTCTACAACCTCCTGCACCGGCCCGTCGTCGCCGTCGCCGTCATGCTCGGCTGTCTGATCCCCGACTCGCCGGCCGTCGCCGTTCCCCTGTTCAACCTCGGTCTGGCCTGGCTCCAGCACATCGCCTCCGACCGGGCCTTCGGCTTCGGCCTGCGCACGGCCGACGGCTGGCAGCGCTGACGCGGCGCGACCCCGGTAGAAGACACGGTTCCCGGGCGGCATCGGTGCGCTTTGGCCCCGCGCAAGCCCCTGCTGCGAGGCTCGTCCGGTCCCCGGGGCGCGGCGACTCCCGCCGCCGCCCCGGGGCCGGACCACCGCACCCCAGTAACCGCTGAGCACTGTTGCCGGAGGAAACGCATGGACACGACGGAGACGACGGACACGACGGACACGACGGAGACTGCGCAGGGCGGACCGGAGACGGACCAGCCGATACTCAGCTACCCGTTCCACCGTCCTTCGGCCGTCGAAGTGCCTCCCGTGTACGAGGAGTTGAGGGACAAGTCCCCGGTGGCCCACGTTCGGCTGCCCAGCGGCGACGAGGGCTACGTGGTGACCCGCTACGACGACGTGCGCACCGTCCTCGCGGACGCCAGGTTCAGCCGGGCCGCCACCATCTCCCCCGACGCGCCGCAGCTCACCGGCACGCCCCCGGTGCCGGGCAGCC
This sequence comes from Streptomyces sp. NPDC020996, assembly GCF_040641355.1. NCBI lineage: Bacteria > Bacillati > Actinomycetota > Actinomycetes > Kitasatosporales > Streptomycetaceae > Streptomyces > Streptomyces sp. NPDC020996. The sequence continues at coordinate 28,897 of NZ_JBFADM010000012.1, read as the reverse complement.
TGTTCACCACGGACGCGCCCGAGCACACCCGGCTGCGCAGGCTCGTCTCCCGCGAGTTCACCGCCCGCCGGGTGCAGAACATGCGTCCGCGCATCCAGGAGCTGACCGACGGTCTGCTGGACGAGATGGAGAAGCTCCAGGGCCCGGTGGACCTCAACGCGGCGCTGGCCTTCCCGCTGCCGGTGATGGTCATCTGCGAACTGCTCGGCGTCCCCTTCGAGGACCGCGACCGGTTCCGTGAGTGGTCGGACGCGTTCGTCTCGCTGACCGCGCACACCGCGGAGGAGACCGCCGCGCAGCGCCAGCAGATGATCGAGTACCTGGCCGCCCTGGTCGCGCGCAAGCGGGAGGAGCCGACGGACGACCTGATGGGGGCGCTCGTCGCCGCCCACGACGAGGAGGGCAGCCTCAACGAGTACGAGCTGATCGTGATGGCGGCGACCATCCTCGTCGCCGGTCACGAGACCACCGTCAGCATGATCGGCAAGATGGTCCTGACCCTGCTGCGCCACCCGGAGCACATGGCCGCGCTGCGCGAACACCCCGAGATGATGGACCACGCCATCGAGGAGCTGCTGCGGGTCAACCCGATCGGCGACGGCGGACCGCTGCGGATCACCCTGGAGGACGTCGAGGTCGGCGGCACCGTCATCCCCAAGGGCAGCGCCGTCCTGGCGGCGGTCTGCTCCGCCAACCAGGACCCCGCCCGCTTCCCCGGCGCGCAGGCGAACGAGTTCGACCCCGCGCGGCCCGAGGCCGTCCACCACGTCGCGTTCGGCCACGGCCCGCACTTCTGCCTGGGCGCCGCGCTGGCCCGGGCGGAGCTGCAGATCGTCCTCACCTCGCTGCTCGACCGCTTCCCGGGCCTGCGGCTCGCCGAGGACGTCGAGTCCCTGGAACTGACGACCGGCATGATGGTGCACGGCCTGACCCGCCTGCCCGTCACCTGGTGACGCGCCCGTCAGGCAGCACGAAGGCCCTGTCTTCCGGAGGGCCGGCCGCAAGGAACCGCATCTCACAGCCGGCCTGACGACGTAGTCGCGTACGTCGTCCAGGATCACGTCGGCGTCCCGGTCGATGCGGTTCGGCAGCCGGTGCAGGCGGTCCGGGCCCGTGTACCCGGCCGCCTCCGCCGGCGTCCCGCCGTTCTTCCGCACGACGCCGCTGACCAGCGCGGACAGCGAAACGCTGCTGGAGTGCTAGCGGCCGCGGCGGCGGCCCTTGGCGCGGCGAGGGTAGGGGAAGAGCCGCGGGCGGCGCTTGGCGGCCACGTCCTCGATCCAGCCGAAGAGCAGGATCGCCAGGCAGATCAGCGGCACGGCGATCACCAGCGGGGTCCACTGGCTCGCCAGCAGCCACTGCGCGTGGTCGTAGAGGAAGGTGTTGCTCCACAGAGGATCGATCAGCGGCTCGGTCAGCACCAGCGCGAAGGAGTGCCACAGATAGACGGTGACCGCGCGGGAGTTCAGCAGGCTGATCACGCCGTTGAACCGCTCCAGCGGCTTGGGCCACTGCTCCCAGGAAGGGCTCAGGTGGAGCAGCAGCAGTACCGCGCCGAACGACCAGATCGCCTGGGCGACCGGTACCCCTTCCAGGTCGTGCCCGGTCCGGGGGTTGTCCATCGGCGACCGCATCAGCCACCAGTAGCCGAACATGAGCACCAGCGGTGCCAGGGACGGCACGACGTACTGCGGGATCCTGCGCAACAGCCCGTCCTGGTGGGCCATGCCGAGCAGCCAGCAGGCTCCGAAGGTGGTGAAGTCGGTGGCGGCTTCCATCAGCCGGCCGGACTGGTCGACCAGGCCGGAGTTGATGACGAAGGCGAGCGCCAGCGGGACCAGCAGGGTGACCCAGGGCAGCTTCCGCATCGCCTTGAGCATGAGCGGCGACAGCAGCACGAACCAGAGGTAGGCGCGCAGGTACCACAGCGGCACACAGATCTGTTCGGCCCAGGAACTCGGCAGGTGGCCGCCGAAGGTGTGCAGCGATGCCCCGAACGGCGGCTCGCTGAGCGGCAGGACCCAGTAGGCCAGGTCGGCCCACCACCAGTTGGGGTGGTGGTGGTCGGGCCTCCAGCCCTCCAGGAGCATCAGAGGCACCACGACCGCGCCGAACAGCCACATCGGTGGCAGCAGACGGCGCAGCCGGCCGCGGATCACGCTCAGCGCCGGCCGGTTGAGGGACCGCACCATCAGCGACCCGGCCAGCGCGAACATGACACCCATGGAGGGGAAGACGATCGGCAGCCAGGTCCAGCTGAAGTTGTGGTAGATCACCACGCGGACCAGGGCGAGTGCCCGCAGCAGGTCGAGGTAGCGATCACGGCCGGGCTTGCGTGCGGGCGCCGGTGCGGCCGTCTCGGGATGCGGGGCCCGCTGCGCGGGAAGCGCGGCAGGGTCCATCACCCGCAGGGCGACGGTGTCGGAGGAATCCTGGATGCCGAAGGCACCTCGGTCCGCGGTATTCATGAAGACATCGCCCCCGTCGTGACGTCGAGCCCCACCTCGCCGGTGCGCCGCAGCTTCTGCCAGCGCAACCGGCCCCCGGTCAGAGCGGTGATGGCGGACTGCATCAGCACCATGTACATGAGCACCCGGTAGACCACCTGCTGGGCCGGGAGCGTGATCAGATGCCACGCCTTCTCCTTGTCCAGGTGGAAGGACCACCAGGCGCAGACGGCCTGCAGCGCCATCACCGCGAACCAGGCGGCCAGAGTCTTGTACGCGTCGACGAAGACCACGCCGTAGACCATGCCGATGTCGATGGCGGGCGCGAGCAGCGGGGTGACCACCATGAACAGGGCGACGAACGGCAGGCCCACCCGGCCGAAGTGGCCGGCCGCGCCGCGCTCCAGCACCGCGTGCCGGTGCTTCCACATCGCCTGCATGGTGCCGTAGCTCCAGCGGTACCGCTGCGACCACAACTGCTTCATGCTGACGGGCGCCTCGGTCCAGGCGCGGGCGTTCTCGGCGTAGACGATCTTCCAGCCGGCCCGGTGCAGGCCCATGGTCACGTCGGTGTCCTCGGCGAGCGTGTCGTCGCTCATGCCGCCGACCTGTTCCAGTGCCGTACGGCGGAAGGCGCCCACGGCACCGGGGATGGTCGGCATGCAGTTGAGCACGTCGTACATCCGGCGGTCGAGGTTGAAGCCCATCACGTACTCGATGTGCTGCCAGGCGCCGATCAGCGTGTCGCGGTTGCCGACCTTGGCGTTGCCGGCCACCGCGCCGACCCGCGGGTCGCCGAAGGGCTGCACCAGCTCCCGGACGGTGGACGGTTCAAAGACCGTGTCGCCGTCCATCATGACGATCAGGTCGTACGAGGCGGCGGCCACACCGGTGTTGAGGGCGACGGACTTCCCGCTGTTCGGCTGGCGGATCAGCCGGACCATCGGCAGGCCGAGTTCCTCCACGATGGCGGAGGTGTCGTCGGTCGATCCGTCGTCGACCACGATCACTTCGACGGGATGGTCGCTTCTGGCCAGTGACAGCAGCGTGTTGGTGATGCACTCCTGCTCGTTGTACGCGGGTACCACGACAGTGACCGGTTCGGTGACCGGGTCGCCCCAGGAGAAGCCCGGCTTGCGGGTGCGCCGCACATGGATCGCGGAGAGCACCAGCATCAACGCGAACCGCGCCATGACCAGCACTCCGACGACCGCGAGCAGGCCGACCAGCCAGGGCATCAGCCGCACCGAGAAGGTGGTGCACCACAGGAACGCCTTGCCGACCCACAGGTTGTAGCTGGTGACCTCGGTGTTGGCGGAGCCGGTGCCGAGCGCCTCCCCGATGGTCTTGAAGCTGTAGCCCTGCGCCTTGAGCTTCTCGATGACGACCGGCAGCGCGGCCAGCGTCTGCGCCCGGTTGCCGCCCGCGTCGTGCAGCAGGATCATCTCGCCCTGGCCGGGGAGGTCGGGCATGGCGGCCTTGACGATGGAGTCGACGCCGGGGCGCTTCCAGTCGTCGGTGTCCTTGTCGATGAAGGCGGTCAGGTACCCCTCCGCTCCGGCCTGTTTGGTCACCGGCCACGACCAGTCGTCCAGCGCGTCCACGGTGGAGGAGTAGGGCGGGCGGAACAGGCTGGAGTGGATGCCGGCGACACCGGCCAGCGCGAGCTGGGTCTCGCCCAGCTCCCAGGTGAGCCGGGTGCCGGAGTGCAGCGCGAGGTCGGGGTGGGTGAAGGTGTGCAGGCCGATCTCATGGCCGTCGGCCACGATCTGACGGATCAGCGCCGGATTGCGGGCGACCATCGAGCCGGTGACGAAGAAGTCGGCGCGGATGTCCTCGTCCTTCAGTACCTTGAGGATCTTCGGCGTCCACTGGGTGGACGGCCCGTCGTCGAAGGAGAGGACGACGGTCTTGTCCGGGATCGTGTAGTTGACCGGCTTGCTGTTCTTGTCGCCGCGCGCGTCGACGACCGGGCCGCCCTCCAGCACGCTGGTCGGGACGGTGCCCTTGTCCACGGAGACGGCGATGCGCTCGTCGTGGAAGACCTCGTTGTTCGCCATGCCCCGCAGCACCATCAGCGCCAGCAGGGTCGCCAGTACGGTCACCGGCAGAAAGAAACGCAGGGGCGGTGCGGCGAGTCGGCGCGGCCGCGCGATGGACTGCCGGGAGCGGTGACGGCGGGAGCGGGACATGGACTTCCTGGTCGGTCGCGGCGGCTACTGCGCGGCGGCGGTCACGGAGCCTGACGCCGCCGTACCGGCCGCCGGCGTCGCGGCGACCGGCGCGGTGGTGTCGCGTACGGCCGTTGTGGCGGTGGTGCTCCCGGCCGCACCGGGAGCAGCGGGCAGCGGAGCGTTCAGGTACTGGCTGGGCGGCGTGGTGTCCGCGCTGCCGGGGACGGTGAGCGCGGGCGCCTGCGACTGGGTTCCGACCAGGCCGGAGATCATCGCCACCACGAACCCGGTGCAGACGACGCCCAGCAGCCAGCCGAAACCGCGCAGACGCCGACCGCGCTGACCGGTCCGGTCCACAAAGACGGGAGCCGGCTCGACCTCCGTGGAGGCACTGCTCATCGACAGCCTCGAGCTTCCTTCATCGTGTTGCAGCTGCCGACTCGGCGCCGGCGAATGGAGTAAGTAGTGCGAAAAAAGTGATCAATGCGTCAGGAAGAGGAGGTTATCCGACCTAAGCTCGATCTTGCGTAAGAGTAATATGAAGATTCAATGGATGTCACGTGGGTCTCGTAGAGTTCGGGCGACACCGCTTGCCTCCAGCCCGAACGGACCTCCACGCATGGCCATAGCCCGCCGCCGCAGCCGCCTGACGGTCGCCGCGATCCTGGTGGTCGCCGCCACGTTCCTCATGGCTGCCTGCGGCCTGGGAGGCGGGGACGGTGCCAAGGCCGGCGCCGCCACCGCCCCGGCCCCGCACTTCCGGGTCTCGTCCATGCTCAGCCCGTCCGGCCGCGCACTGGGTGTCGTCGACGACAAGACGCCCTGGCAGTACGGCATCGTCACCACCTTCTCCAAGGAGGCGGGGCGGGCCCCTGACATCCGCGAGTACTACAGCTCCTGGGGCGACGACTTCGACACGGAGGGCAACGCCTTCCTGTGGAAGCACGGCCAGCTCCCGATGATGGCGCTGGTGCCCTTCGACGTCTCGCTCGCCGACATCGCCAAGGGCGGGCAGGACGCCTACATCCGCCGGCTGGCGGGCCAGATCGCCGCCTACGACGGCCCATTGGCCCTCTCCTTCGCCGGCGAGATGAACGGTCCGTGGAACTCCTGGGGCCCCAAGCACAGCAAGCCCGCCGACTTCGTCGCGTCGTGGAAGCGTGTGCACGACATCTTCACCGCGCGCGGCGTCACCAACGTGATCTGGGTGTGGACCCCGCACGTGGTCGACTCCGGCACGACCGCCGAGCTGCGCCCCTACTACCCGGGCAGCGCCTACGTCGACTGGGTCGGCCTCATCGGGTACTACGGGCCGATCGACGGCACCGCCTTCTCCCGCCTGTTCACCCCCACCCTGCGCCAGATCGCGGGCTTCTCCAGCAAGCGGGTGCTGATCGCGGAGACCGGGGTGGCGCAGAGCGACCAGAAGGAGGCGCGCATCCGTGACCTGTTCCGGGGCGCCGCGAAAGCCGGCGTCATCGGGCTCGTCTGGTACGACCAGCGCAAGGACTGGCCGGGCAGCAAGCAGTTGATGGACTGGCGGATCAGCACCTCGCTGGGTGCACGCGCCGCGTTCCAGGTGGAGTCGACCCGCTACGGCTTCGGCCACCCGTTCAAGAGCGGCTGATCCGACCAAGAGCGGCTGATCCGACGCCGACGCGAGCAGGAGAAGCCCGGCGCAAGCCCGCAGAAGACGACCTTTATCATCGCGCATCAGTACGACTGCCACATGCGGGTGCGGAACCCGACCAGGGGGAGATCACGGATATGACGACGGAATCGTCGCCGGGCCAGGGGGCTCCGCAGGAGGAGCCCGGCTGGGCCTTCCGGCCCCGCCGGCCGGCTGCCGGCCCGCGGTCCTACGGGGAGCGGCACCGGACGGAGCCGGCCGTAGCGTGGGACGACCGGTCGCCGGCCGAGCCGTACGGCGGATCCTCCGGCACCCGGTGGGACTCCACCATGCCGCTGCAATCCCCCCGGCCCCCCGCCGGCGCGCAGGAGGACATGCGCGAGCCGGGCCGCCGGACCCCCTCGTACACCCGGCCGGGCAGCGAGTCGACGGACCGGGCGCCCGGATACCCGTCAGGGACGGGCACCGTCGCCGGCCGGGCGGTCCCGCGCCCCGAGCCTGCCGCCGCGCAGCCGCGGCCCCACGCGGGCGCGAACGGCAAACGGGCGCCGAAGACCAGGCGTGTGGGCAGGCTCGCGCTCGCCCTCGCCGTCCTCGTCGCCGCAGGCGGGGCCGCCGCCGTCCTGCTCAAGCAGGAGGATGCCGCCGCCGTCGCCTCGAAGAACCTGACGCAGGCGTGGCAGATCCCGGCGCCCGCCGCCGACGACGCGCTGGTCGGCAGCTGGCTCACCGACGAGCTGCTCGTCCGGGCCGGCACCCGGGGCGGCCTGCGGGCCTACGACCTCACCGACGGCAAGGAGATATGGCACGCCGCCGCCTCCGCCACGGCCGCCGAGCGCGGCGCCGTCCCCTGCGGGATGTCGCCGACGCTCAGCGCCCAGGGCATCGGCACGGTCGCCTTCGGCAAGGACGGCAGCGCCTGCACCTGGCTGGCGGGCGTCAAGGCGTCCACCGGGAAGATCCTCTGGTCCATGCCGCTGACCGGGAAGAAGCATCCTGCGGCGGCCCTTGCCACGACCTACGTGCAGGGCAATGTCGCCACCGTCGTCAGCGAGAACTACCTCGGCGGTGTGGACGTCCGCACCGGCAGCCGCGTGTGGGGCTACAAGGCCCGCGGTCACTACTGCAACGCCTACGACTGGGGCGCCGACGGCATCGTGCTGGTGGACGACTTCTGCCTCGACCGGAAGAACAGGTTCACCCTCACCGCGTACGACGGCAGAACCGGGAAGGTGATCTGGCGGAAGTCCGAGAAAGCCCACTCGGACGTGACGCACATCCTGTCCGGCTCACCGCTGGTCGCCGCCGTCCACACGGCGCGCCAGGACGCCGTGCGGGTTCTCGGCACCACCGGCACCGGCCGCAAACTGGCCGTCGGCGACGACGAACTCACGCCCGGCAACAACACCGAAGCCGACCACTCCGCCCGGCTGCACGGCGACGTTCTGGTCACCCCGGCCTCGGCCTCCGGCAACATGGTGATCGACGGCTTCGACACCACCACCGGCGCCAAACTCTGGACCCACCGCTCCGCCGCGCTCGCCGTCACCACGTCCGGCGCGGACGGCAAGGTGTACGCCGTCACCACGTCCGGCGCCCCGCAACTCGTCACCATCGACCGACGCACCGGTGAGACCACCCCGGTCGCGGGCCTGCCGACGGGGACCGGCAAGTGGAACTTCACCTCCGGCACGGTGTACGTCACCGCGGAAGGCGTGCTGGAACTCAACGCCCTCGGGTCGAACGGCGGCGTGCGGCTCTACCGGTAGGCATCCCGCCGATCAGGCCGAGCCCTGCCGGGCCGGCGTCGGGTCCGCGCACGCGTCAGCGAGCCGGGTGTGCGGCAGGACCCTGCCTCGGAGGCCCGGAGGCCGGGTTCATCGTGGACGACACCGGATCCCTGAAGAAGGGGGGCGGGGCGTCGGTCACACGCGGGTGTCGGGGGACTGCGCCCGCACGACGTGCGGACCCGGCTTCTGCAGCTGGAAGTACGCGCCTCCCAGCACCCGCTCCTTCAGCTTCTGGCTCTGGTCGACCACGCGGTACAGCGAGCGCCGGAACACACCGCCGGCGCCGTGCAGGGCGAACAGCCGCTCCTGCCGCAGCTGCAGACCGCGCGACTTGCCGACCGCCTCCTCGCGCGCCCGCTGGAACTCCTCGCAGGCCCGCAGCAGCGCCGTCTCGTCCCCGCCCGCGTCGAACGCCTCGCGCACCAGCGGGGCCAGCGTCACCGCGTCGATGATCGCGTGGTTGACGCCCTGCCCGAGGATCGGCGTCAGCGTGTGCGCCGCGTCGCCGATCAGCACCAGACCCGGCATGGACCAGCGCGGCACCAGCGCGGTGAAGATGTCCAGCATCGACGTGTCGGACCACGAGCGGACCTCGCTGCGCACCGACCCGGACAGCTCCGGCGCGAGCAGGTCGAGACGCTCGTACAGCGCGGTCAGACCCTGGGCGCGCAGTTCCTTCAGACCGCCCTTGGGGATGTTGAAGCCGACGCGGACGCTGTTCGGGTGGGTCGGGATGAACAGCCCGTGCTGGTCGCCGCGGATGCGGATGCGGTACGTCCGGTCGTCCCACTCGGGCGGGAACGGCAGCTTCAGCCACACCACGTCACGGTCCAGCGGCAGCTTCGTGTACGGCAGGCCCGCCATCTCGCGGACCTTGCTGAACCGGCCGTCCGCCGCCACGGTGAGCGCCGCCCGCACCGTGATCTCGCCCTCCGGGGTGCGCGCCGTCACCCCCGTGACCGGCCCGCTGCCGTCGGCCGCGCGCAGCAGCCGGGTCGCCGTGGCCCGCCGCACCAGGACGAAGTGGTCCGGGTGCTCCTCCTGCCCGAGAGCGGCCAGCGCCGACAGCAGCGCCGGCTGGGGCATCTCCACCGGGTAGGGGTGCGGGTACGGGAAGCGGCGGAAGTCGGCGCGCAGCACGGTGCTGCCGGAGTCGACGATCTCCATTCTGTGCATCTGCTGGTAGGCGCCGTTCAGGCGGCCGAGGACGCCCAGCTTGTCGAGCAGCCACACCGAGTCGGGGGAGACCGACTCGCCCCGGAACGACCGGTCGAAGTGACCGCTCTGTTCCACGACCACGACGGAGACCGAACGCTTGGCGAGTTCCACGGCCAGCGTGAGTCCCGCCGGGCCTCCTCCGACCACACACACCTCTGCGGTCAGCTCACTTGTCGACATCAACGCTGCCTTTCAGAAGGAGTCATCCTCCGCCGATGGTCCGCAGCCCGCCTAAAGAAGCTCTTGCGGGAGCCGGGCCAGCTCTTGCGGGAGCCGAGCCAGCTTCGAGGCAGCTCTCGCGGGAGCCGGGGCGGCTCGTGCGGGCGCCGCGAAGCTGCTCCCGCGGGCGGCCCGCGCGGCCCTGGCGGGCGTCCCCGCGCAAGCCCGTCTTTAGGGCCGGGGCACAAGCTCCGGAACGCCCGCCCGCCCCGGCAGAGAGGCGAACAGACCGTGAGCACAGCAGTGACGACGCCGCCCGGCCCGGAGCCCACCGGCCCCGCGAGCCCCCTCGACCGGCTGCGCGCGCTGTACGGCGAGAAGAGGCTCGCCGCCGAATACCCGGCGGTGCCCGGACTGCTCGCCGAACTCGCGCGGCAGGACGACTGGCCCGCCCAGCTGTCCCGCGCGGGCCGGCTGCTCGCCAGGGTCGCCCCCGAGGACGTCGCCGAGCGGCACCCCGGCGTCGAACCCGCCGGCGTCGCCGTCACGGGACACGGCACACTTGACGCGCTGACCGCACCGCTCACCGCGGAACTCGCCCGCCACGGCATCCCGTCGCGGGTGAGCGTCGGCGAACACGACGCCTGGCTGCGCGACCTCCAGGACCCCGGCAGCCATCTGTACGCCCCCGGCACCGAACTCGCCCTGTGCCTGCTCGACGCCCAGGCCGTCTTCGACGAACTGCCGCTGCCCTGGAACCCGGAGGACGTCGCCAAGGCCGTCGCCGGCAAGCTGGAACTCCTCGACGCGCTCGCCGCCCGCTACGACGAACACGGCACCGGCACGCTCGTACTCAACACGCTGCCGCTGCCCGCCGAGCACCCGAGGCAGCTTCTCGACCACCGCTCCCGCACCGAACTGTCCATCCTGTGGAGGGAGTTCAACATCGGCGTGCTGCGGCTGGCCGCCGCGCACCCACGGCTGCACGTCGTCGACCTGGAACCGCTGATCGCCGAGGGCGGACCGGTCCGCGACCCGCGGCTGGCCGCCTACGCCAAGGTGCACCTGGGCGAGGAACTGCTCGCCCGGTACGCGCGCCAGGCGGGCCACCTGCTGCGGACCCTGCGCGGCCGGACCCGGAAGGTCCTCGTCGTGGACCTCGACAACACCCTCTGGGACGGCATCCTCGGCGACGACGGACCCGACGGCATCGCCGCCGCCACCACCTACCGCGGTGAGGCGTTCGGCCGGTTCCAGCGCGTCGTCAAGCAGATCGGCAGCCAGGGCGTGCTGCTCGCGGTGTGCAGCAAGAACGACCGCGAGCCGGTGCTCGACGTGCTGCGCACCCACCCCGACATGACCCTGCGCGAGGACGACTTCGTGCGGATCCACGCCGACTGGGAGCCCAAGGACGGCGCCATCCGCGCCATCGCCGGCCGGCTCAACCTCGGCACCGACAGCTTCGTCTTCGCCGACGACTCCGCCTTCGAACGCGGCCTCGTCGCCTCCTCGTTGCCCGAGATCGCCCTGATCGCGCTCGACGAGGAGCCGGCGCTGCACGTCGACCGGCTGCTCGCCGACGGCTGGTTCGACGTACCGGAACTGACCGCCGCGGACCGGGGCCGTGCCGTGCAGTACCGCCAGGAGGCGGAGCGGCAGGACCTCCAGCAGGCCACCGGCTCCATGGAGGAGTACCTGCGCGCCCTCGGGGTGACCGTGGAGGTCGCCCCGGTACGCGACCACGAGGTGGCCCGGATCGCGCAGATCACGCTGCGCACCAACCAGTTCAACCTCACCACCCGCCGGCTCCAGGCGCCCGACGTCCGCGAACGGCTCGACTCTCCGGGCCACCTGGTGCTGGCCGTACGCTCCCGCGACCGCTTCGGCGACAACGGCGTCGTCGGCGCCCTCTTCGCCCACCGCGAGGACGAGGCCCTGCGCATCGACAACATGCTGCTCAGCTGCCGGGTCTTCGCCCGCGGCATCGAGCAGGCCGCGCTCGCCGCACTGCTGGAGCACGCCAGGGACTCCGGGGCGGCCGAGGTGCGCGCGAGCTACCGGCCCACCGCCAAGAACCGCAAGGTGCGCGACCTCTACCCGTCGCTCGGCTTCGAGCGGACCGCCGAATCGGCCGACGGCACGCTCGAGTTCCGCCATGCGCTCACCGAACTCCCGTACGTCCCCGCGCACGTGCGCCTCGCCGCGGACTTCCACGGCGCCGCCCACGGCGCCGGATGACCGGGACCCCACGCCGTAACACGCCGTACCACGCCCCCACCGCGGAGCGGAGCGCACAAGCGTCTCCTTAGCGCCGCGGACGACGATCGTGATGTCAGAGCGACCCGTGCCGGCGCCACGCCAGCGGATCTCGGAGAGGTCGGAGAAAGACGTTGACGAACTTCCGAACCTTCACGGAACTGGTTCTGGAGCGGACCGAAGCCCGCAGCGCCGCGGATGCCTTCGTCTTCCTGCCCGACGACGCCCGCGGCTCGGTGCCGCAGCACCTCACGTTCGCCGGGCTGGACCGGGAGGCGCGCCGGATCGCGTCCTGGCTCCAGGCGCGCGGCGCGGCGAACCGGCAGGTCCTGCTGCTCTATCCGTCCAGCCTGGACTTCATCAAGGCGTTCACCGCCTGCCTGTACGCCGGCGCCGTGGCGGTGCCCGCGCCGCTGCCCACCGAACAGGGGCAGAAGTTCACGCGGGTGTCCGGCATCCTGCGCGACGCCGAGGCGGTCGCCGTGCTCACCGACTCCGCGAACGCCCCCGAGATCTCGGCCTGGCTGGCCGCGGAGGGCTTCACCGACGTGCCCTGCCTGGCCACCGACGATCCGGCCGGCGGCGACGCGGACGCCTGGCACGCGCCCTCCCTCACCCCGGAGAGCCTGGCCTTCCTGCAGTACACCTCGGGCTCGACCAGCGACCCCAAGGGCGTCGCCGTCTCGCACCGCAACCTGCTCGCCAACGAGGCGGCGATCCAGCGGTCGATCGGCACCGGCCCGGACACCGTGTGCGGCGGGTGGCTGCCCTTCTACCACGACATGGGCCTGATCGGGCACATCCTGCACCCCCTCTACCTCGGCGTTCCCGCCGTCCTGATGGCCCCCTTCACCTTCCTCAAGCGCCCCCACCGCTGGCTGAAGATGATCGGCGACTACGGCGTGACCACCGGCGGCGGCCCCAACTTCGCCTACGACCTGTGCGTGCGCAGGGTCACCGACGCGCAGCTTCAGACGCTGGACCTGTCCACCTGGACGACCGCCAACAACGGCGCCGAACCGGTGCGGGCCGAGACGATCCGCGCGTTCGCCGAGCGCTTCGCGCCCGCGGGATTCCGCCCCGAGGCGTTCTTCCCCTGCTACGGCATGGCCGAGACGACCCTGCTGGTCTCCGGCATCCCGCGCACCGCAGGACCCCGGGTGCTCGACGTCGACGCCGCGGCCCTGGAACGCGGTGAACTGGCCGTTCCGCGCGGCGACGAGCCCAGCCGCTCCCTGGTCAGCAGCGGAGTCGTACGGGACTTCGAGATCCGCGTCGTCGACCCGGAGACCCACGTCGAGAGGCCCGGGGGACACGTCGGAGAGATCTGGCTCAAGGGCGACAGCGTCGCCGAGGGGTACTGGAAACGGCCGGAGACCAACAAGGAGGTCTTCGACGCGGCGATCTCCGACGGCGCCGGGGGCCAGGACGGCGGCGGCTGGCTGCGCACCGGCGACATGGGCGTGCTGCACGGCGGAGAGCTCTACGTCACCGGCCGGCTCAAGGAGATGGTCATCCTGGCGGGCCGCAACCTCTACCCGCAGGACGTCGAACGCGCCGTGCAGTCCCTCGATCCGGCCTTCGGCACCGGCGCCGGCGCCGTCTTCGCCGTGGACACCGACCGCGAGCACCTGGTGGCGGTGCAGGAGGTCCGCCCCGCCGCCGTCTCCACCGACCTGCCCACCCTCGCCTCCGACGTCCAGCGGTTCATCAGCCGGGAGTTCACGGTCCCCGCCGGCAACGTGCTGCTCGTGCGGCCCGGCACCGTACGCAAGACCACGAGCGGCAAGATCCAGCGGACCCTGATGCGCAGGCTGTTCCTCGACGGACGGATCACCGCGTTGCACGAGGTCCTGGAGGACGCCGTCCGCGACCTGATCGCTTCCCCCGCCGCCGCTGCCGCTGACGACGACGCCGACGCCACCCCGTCCCTGGAAACGGTGGTCTGACATGGAACACCAGTCCTACCGGCTCGCCGAGGAGTTCGACCGTTTCCTCGGCGACCCCGACGACCCCGACGAGGTCTTCTCCTACGCGCGTTGCGCCGAGCTCGACGAGCGGGAGGAGTTCCCCGCCGACATCTGCCGCCGCTTCGAGGAGTGGGGCCTGCCCGCGCAGTACGTACCGGTCGAGCACGGCGGCCGGCTGCGCGACTACGAGCGGGTGCTGCAACTCGTCCGCGCCGTCGCCCGCCGCGACCTGACCTGCGCCATCGGCCACGGCAAGACCTACCTCGGCGGGGTCTGCGTCTGGGTCGCGGGCTCCGCGGAGCAGGGCGCCCGGCTCGGCGCCGACATCATGGCCGGGGTGCCGGTCTCCCTCGGGCTCACCGAACGCGACCACGGCAGCGACCTGCTGGCCGGTGACGTGCGCACCGACGACAAGGCGGCCGACACCGACGGGCACTGGCTGGTCAGCGGTGAGAAGTGGCTGATCAACAACGCCACGCGGGGCTCGGTGCTGTCGCTGCTGACCCGCACCCGGCCGGACGGCGGCCCCCGCGGCTTCAGCGTCCTCCTCGTGGACAAGCGGGAACTCGACGCGGGCACCTACCGCCACCTGCCGAAGATCCGCACCCACGGCATCCGCGGCGCCGACATCTCCGGCATCGCCTTCGACGGGGCCCGCGTGGCGCGCGGCGCCCTCGTCGGGGCCGAGGGCGCCGGCCTGGAGATCGTGCTCAAGGCGCTCCAGCTCACCCGCACCATGTGCGCGGCGCTGTCGCTCGGCGCCGCCGACCACGGGCTGCGGCTCGGCCTGGACTTCGCCGAGGACCGCGAGCTGTACGGCCGCCGGCTGATCGACCTCCCGCAGGCCCGGCACGTGCTGGCCGGCGCCGCCGCCGACGTCCTGCTGCACGAGGCGGTCGCCCTGGTCGCCGCCCGCGCCGTACAGACCCAGACCGCCGAACTCGGCGTCACCTCGGCCGTCACCAAGTACCTGCTGCCCACCGGCACCGACCAGGTGCTGGCCGACCTGACCGGGCTGCTCGGCGCCCGCGCCTTCCTCAAGGGCGTGCACGCGGGCGGACGGTTCCAGAAGGTCGTACGCGACCACCGCATCGTCGGACTCTTCGACGGCAACACCCTGGTGAACCTCAACTCCCTGGTGAACCAGTTCCGTTCGCTGGTCCGCGGGTTCCGCCGCTCCACCGGCGACACGGCGGGCGCCGGCGCCGCCTTCGACCTCGCCGCACCGCTGCCGGCCCTCGACCCGGCGCAGCTGTCGCTGGTCGCCCGGCACGGCAGCGGGGTCACGGCGTCCCTCCCGGCCTGCGTCGAGGAGATCACCCGGCGCGCCGAGGCGGACCCCGCGCTCGCGCCCGTGGCCGAGGCGGCGCGGCGGCTGCTCGACGTCACCCGCGCGGTGCACGCCGAGGCGGAGGAACACCAGGGCGTGCTCACCGAGGTCCCGCCCGCCGCCTTCGAGGTCGCGCGCCGCTACACCCTGTGCTGGGCCGGAGCGGCCTGCCTCGGCCTGTGGACGCACAGCACCGGCCACCTCGCCGACGACCCCGCCACCGGGGAGCTGTGGCGCGACGGCCTGTGGCTGCACACCGCCCTCGACCGGCTGCTGGTCCGCCTCGGCGAACCGGCGGCGGCCGGCGAGGAGACGTACGAGGAACTGCTCGGCGCCCTGCGAGCGGCCCGCTCCTCGGGCCGCCTGTTCTCGCTGCTGCCGCAGCGCCTGCCCGAGCGGCAGCCCGCGTCGGCCGGTGCCGACGCGGGCGGAACGGAGAGGACGTCATGCTGACCGGCACTCAACCCCAGGACGCGCGGACGGCGACCGCACCGACGGACCAGGAGGCCCGGGCCGCGGCCCGCGTCGCCGAACTGGACCGGCGCCTCGGCGACCCCACCGACGAGCGCAACGAGCTGTCGTACGCCAGGCTGCTGGAGGCGGACGAGGCCGGTGAACTCTCCGCACCCGGCGAGCGCGCCCTCGACGAACTCGGCCTGGGCGCCGACTTCGTGCCGCGCGCCGAGGGCGGCCGCCTGGAGCGGCTCGACACCCTGGTACGGGTCATGCGGCAGGTGTTCCGCCGCGATGTCGCCCTGGGCCTCGGCTACGGCGTGACCTCCTTCATGGCCGCCGTGAACGTCTGGACCTCCGGGGACGCCGCGCAGCGCGCCCGGCTCGCGCACATCCTCACCGGCGGCGGCAAGGTCTCGGTCGCCTACCACGAACTCGCGCACGGCAACGACTTCGTGCGCAACGAGTTCGAGGCCCGCCCCGCCGACGGCGGCGGATACCGGCTGCACGGCGCCAAGCAGGTCATCAACAACGCCGCACGCGCCGACGCCTGGGTCCTGTTCAGCCGCACCGGCCCCGCGCCGGGCAGCCGCAGCCACTCCGTGCTCCTGGTCGAACGCGACGGCCTGGACCCGGACTCCTGGCAGGTGCTGCCCCGCTACGACGCCGTCGGCGTGCGCGGCTGCCTGCTGTCCGGACTCCGCTTCGACGGCACCCCGGTGCCCGCCTCGGCCCTCGTCGGCGAGGAGGGAAAGGGCGTGGAGACCGCCCTGCGCGCCTTCCAGATCACCCGCTCCGCGCTCCCCGGCATGGCCGTCGGCACCACCGACACGGCCCTGCGGACCGTCGTGCGCTTCGCGCTGGGGCGACGCCTCTACCGCAAGTCCGTCATGGACATCCCGCACGCCAGGGGCACCCTGTCCGGGGCCTTCACCGACCTGCTGACCTGCGACAGTCTCTCGCTGGCCGCGACCCGGGCGGTGCACCTGCTGCCCGAGCAGACCAGCGTCTTCGCCGCCGCCACCAAGTACCTCGTCCCGAAGGTGCTCGCCGAGGCGACGCAGGAGCTGTCCGTCGTGCTCGGGGCCCGCTTCTACATCCGCGACGGCGAGCACGGCATCTTCCAGAAGCACCTGCGGGACCTGCCGGTGCTCAGCCTCGGTCACGCCGGCTCCGCGGCCTGCCAGGCCACGATCATCCCCCAGCTGTCCCGGCTCGCCCGGCGGTCCTGGTTCAGCGACGAACCCGCCCCCGCGGAACTCTTCCAGCCGCGCACGGACCTGCCCGGCCTCCCCTACGACCGGCTCACCCTGGCGAGCGGACGGGACGGGCTCAGCGCCACCCTGGTCGCCGCCGTGGACCGGCTGCCCGGCGCCTCACCCGAGGAACGGGCCGTCCAGGCGCTCGCCCTGCAACTGGTCGACGAACTGCGGCAGGTGGGGGAGGCGAGCCGCGCGCTCGCCCCCGGGGACCGCACGGCCCTCGCCGGCCCAGCCGCGTTCGCCCTCGCCGACCGCTACGCCGTCCTGCTCGCGGCCGCCGCCGTGACCGGCGTCTGGCAGCAGGCGTCCCACGACGGCGGCGACGCGTTCCTCGCCGACCCGGCCTGGCTCGCCGCCGCACTGCACCGGCTCGCCCGCCGGCTCGGCCGGCGCCCCGCCGCCCTCCCGTCGTCCGTGGACGACCGCGTGCACGAGGAAGTCCTGCGCAGATTCCACGCCCGCACCAGCTACGACCTGTACGACACCCCGCTCGCCGGCTGACGGACACCGGCCGGCCGCCCCGGACGCCGCCCGTCCGGGACGTACAGCGCCCGTCCGGGACGTACAGCGCCCGTCCGTGACGGAGCGCCCGTCCGTGACGGCCACCGGACCACCATCCGACAGCACGCGACAACCGCTCACCCTCGCGAGGAGTGCACCATGTCCGTTCCCACCACCGCACACACCACCGAGTCCCTGACCACGTGGCTGGCCGAGCGCATCGCCCTCTACCTCAAGCGGCGGCCCGCCGAGATCGACCCGGACGTGCCCCTCGCCGAGTACGGCCTCGACTCCGTCGCCGCCCTCAGCCTGTGCGGGGACATCGAGGACGACTTCGACGTCGTGATGGAGCCCACCGCCGCCTGGGACTACCCGACCGTCCACGCGCTCGCCGGCCACCTCGTGGAGGAACTCGCCGCCCAGACCGCGAAGGACGGCGGCGCCTGATGGAGCCCATAGCCATCGTCGGCATCGACTGCAGATTCCCGGGGGCGCCCGACACCGGCGCCTACTGGGACCTGCTGATGCGCGGCGCGGACGGGGTGGGGGAGGTGCCCCGGCTGCGGTGGGACGCCAAGGAGTTCTACTCGGCGGCCGGGGACGAAGGACACTCCAACACCACCGAGGGCGGCTTCATCGCCGACCCGGACGCCTTCGACAACGAGTTCTTCACCGTCTCGCCGCGCGAGGCGGCGGCCATGGACCCCCAGCAGCGGCTGCTGCTTCAGGCCGCGTGGCGGGCGGTCGAGGACGCGGGCATCCCGCCGCGGACCCTCGCCGGCAGCCGGACCGGCGTGTTCGTCGGCATCATGGGCAACGAGTGGGCGCAGCTGCACCTCACCGACTACGGCAACGTCACCGCCCAGGTCGGCTCCGGCAACGGCTACTGCATGACCGCCAACCGGATCTCCTACCACCTCGACCTCAAGGGCCCCAGCCTCGCCGTCGACACCGCCTGCTCCTCCTCGCTGGTCGCCGTGCACCTCGCGGCGAACGCGCTGCTGGCCGAGGAGTGCGACCACGCGCTCGTCGGCGGCGTCAACGTGGCCCTCACCCCGGCCCTGTCGATCTTCTACACCCAGGCCGGGCTGTCCGCCCCCGACGGGCGCTGCAAGCCCTTCAGCGCCGAGGCGGACGGCATCGGCCGCGGCGAGGGCGTCGGCGTGGTCGTACTGCGCAGGCTGCGGGACGCGGTCGCCGACGGCCAGCGCGTGTACGCCGTCATCCGCGGCACCGCCGTCAACCAGGACGGCCGCAGCAACGGCCTGACCGCGCCCAACCGGTGGGCCCAGCAGGAGGTGCTCGGCGCCGCCTACCGCAGGGCCGGCGTCGAGCCCTCCGACGTGGTCTTCACCGAGGCGCACGGCACCGGCACCGCCCTCGGCGACATGATGGAGGTCAAGGCGCTCGGCCACCACCACGCCGGCCGCGCCGCGAAGCCCATGGCACTCGGTTCGGTCAAGGGCAACCTCGGCCACACCGAGGGCGCCGCCGGCATCGCCGGACTGATCAAGGTCGCCCTGTCGCTGCACCACCGGATCGTCCCCGCCAGCCGCTTCGCGGCCAGGGAGAGCAAGCGGCTGAAACTGCGCGACCACGGCCTGCGGCTGCTCAAGGCACCGCTGCGGCTGCCCGCCGGCCCCGTAGTCGCCGGGCTCAGCAGCTTCGGCATGGGCGGCACCAACGCCCACGCCGTCCTGGAGTCCGCGCCCGTACACGCCGCGCGCCCCGAACCGGCGAACAGCGCCGCGCCGGGCGGTATCGGCGCCGCGGTGTTCACCCTCACCGCGCCGAACGCCGACGCGCTGCGCCGCAACCTGCTGGCCCAGGCGGACGCGGCGGCGGCCCGCCGGGTACCGCTCGGCCCGCTGGCCAGGTCGAGCAACCGCGTGAAGGCCGGACACCGCCACCGCTTCGCGGCCGCGGCCACCGACACCCGCGAACTCGTCGCCAGACTGCGGGAGTCGGCCGCCGACCCGGAGCTGCTGGCCCGGCTCTCCGGCAGGCCCGCCGAGCGGCCCCGTACCGCGTTCCTGTTCACCGGGCAGGGCTCGCAGTACCCGCGGATGACCGCCGCGCTGTACGAACAGTCGCCGCTGTACCGGCACTTCCTCGACGAGGCCGACACCGCGCTGCTGCCGCACACCGGAAAGTCGGTGCGCGACCTGCTCCTCGCCGGCGACGCGGCCGTCCACGACACGCGGTGGACGCAGCCCGCCCTGTTCGCCGTCGGCTACGCCCTCGGCCGGACCCTGACGGAACTCGGCGTCCACCCGGAGATGCTGCTCGGCCACAGCGTCGGCGAGTTCGCCGCCGCCGTCCTGGCCCGGGCGCTCCCGCTGGACGGCGCCGCCCGGCTGATCGCCGCCCGCGGCGCCCTGATGCAGGAACTCCCGGACGGCGGAGGCATGCTGGCCGTCCGCACCCCCTGCGCGCGGCTGGCGGCCCGGATCGAACAGGAACCCCTGGTCGGCGTCGCCGCGGTCAACGGCCCCACGTCCACGGTGCTCTCCGGCGACCTGGAGACCCTGGAGAAGATCGGCGCCGAACTGCGGGCCGAGGGAGTCGACACCCGCCGCCTGACCGTCTCGCA
Source organism: Streptomyces sp. NPDC020996 (assembly GCF_040641355.1). Taxonomy (NCBI): domain Bacteria; kingdom Bacillati; phylum Actinomycetota; class Actinomycetes; order Kitasatosporales; family Streptomycetaceae; genus Streptomyces; species Streptomyces sp. NPDC020996. The sequence continues at coordinate 9,114 of NZ_JBFADM010000012.1, read as the reverse complement.
CGCCTTCCACTCACCGCTGATGCGGCCCGTCCTGGACCGTTTCGCGGAGATCGCCGAGGAGGTCGGCGGGACAGTGCCCGAGATCCCGCTGTACTCGACCGTCCGCGGCCGGGTGCTCGACGGCGAGGCGATGGACGCCGCGTACTGGGTCGAACACATCGGCGCCACCGTGCTGTTCGGCGACGCGGCCGCCGCGCTCCTCGCCGACGGCCCGACCCACCTGGTGGAGATCGGTCCCCGGCCGGTGCTCTCCGGGCTGGTGCGCCGCCTCCCCGGCGCCACCGCGGGCCCGGGTGCGGGCCCGGCGCACGTCCTGCCGGTGCGCGGCCCCGAGTCCGCCGGCCGGGACCTCGCCGAGGCCCTCGCCGAGCTGTACCGGGGCGGCGTCGAACCCGACTGGGACGCCGTGTACGCGCCCGGGGAGCGGGTCCCGCACCCGCTGCCGCCGTACGCGTTCTCGACGCAGCACCGCTACTGGGCGAGGAATCCGGTGCGCGGCCGGGCGACGGCCGACGAGCCGGCGGACCTTGCGTCCACGGGTAGCGGGGAGGCGCAGACCGCACCCGCCGCCGTCCTCACCCTGAACACCCTGAACACCCTGAACACCCTGAACCGGCCCGGCGGCCCGGCGGACCCCGTCGAGGACGCCGTCCTCGCCGCCGTCCGGACCGTCGGCGGCTACACCGACACCGAGATCGGCCCGCACGACCGGCTCTACGAGGATCTCGGCTTCGACTCCGTCATGATCATGGAGCTCAAGAACCGGCTGGAGTCCCGGCTCACCGGCATCGGCGCCCTGACGGTCCAGGACCTGCTGCCCCGCCTGTCCTCCGTCGGCGACCTCGTCGCCTTCCTGCGGGAGTCCGGCGCCGCGGCCCCCGGTCCCGCGGGCCCCGCCGAGCCCGCGGACGGGCGGGAGCTGATGGAAGAAGAGAGGACGGCATGACCACCCCGACGGCTGTCACGGCCCATCTCGCCTCCCTGGGCACCGCACTGCCCGGTGACCCGGTGGACAACGCCACCCTGTCCAAGGTGCTCGGCATCAACGAGGACTGGATCGAGGTCTTCATCGGCACCAGGACCCGGCACTTCGCCCGGGACCTGGGCACCGGAGTGGTCCGCTGGTCGCTCGCCGACCTCTGCGCGCAGGCCGCCGAGAAGGCGCTCGCCGCCCCCGGTGTCGACCCGTCCGAGGTCGAGTTCGTCGTCCTCGGCACGGCCACCCCCGACACCCTGATGCCCGCCACCGTCAACCACGTCGCCGACCAGCTCGGCCTGGACCAGGTGCCCACCTTCCAGCTCCAGTCCGGCTGCGCCGGCGCCGTACAGGCCCTCTCCCTGGCGCAGACGATGATCGCCTCCGGCCAGTACCGCTCCGGACTCGTCATCGGCGGCGACGTGTGCAGCAAGCACCTCGACCTCCAGCGCGACGTGGCCGGCGCCGCCCCCGGCGACCTCGTCAACTACGTCCTGTTCGGCGACGGCGCCGGCGCGGCCGTCGTCACCGCCGAGCCGCGCGGACAGCGTCTCGCGCTGCGCCACGTCCTCAACCGCTTCACCGGCCTCGGCCGCGCGCCGGGCCAGGTCATCGAGTGGTTCGGGCTGGCCGACCGGTACGACGACCGGCAGGCCCTCACCGAGGACTACAAGGCCATCGAGGAGTCCGTGCCCGTCATGGCCGTCGAGATCCTCTGGGAGATGCTCGGCGAACTCGACTGGGAGGCCGACCAGTTGGATTATCTGCTGCCGCCGCAGCTGTCCGGCCGGATGACCCGCCGCATCACCGAGGAACTCGACGTGCCCACCGCCGAGGACATCAGCTGCGTCGCGGACACCGGCAACAACGGAAACGCCCTGCCCTTCCTGCAGATCGAGAAGTTGCTGGAACGGATGTCCGACGGCGAGAAGGCCCTCGCCGTCGCCGTCGAGTCCAGCAAGTGGATCAAGGCCGGCTTCGCCCTGGAGAAAATATGAGCGTCGACAGCACAGTTCCCACCACAGGCGGCTTCACCCTGGACGACTACGTCCGGCTCGTCGACGAGGAGATCGGGATCCCGCTCGCCGCCGGGCAGGTGGCCGCCGACTTCGACGAACTCCCCGACTGGGACTCGCTGTACCTCCTCAAGCTCGTGACCGCCCTGGAGACCGCCGTCGGCCGCAAGATCGCCGTCGGCAAGGTCCTGGAGGCCCGCAGCCTGAAGGAGATCTACGAACTGGCGGTGCTCGGGTGACCCCCACCGTCACCGCCGAACGGCGCCGCCGCCACACCCTGTACTTCCTGGAGTGGGCGGCGGCCCAGCGGCCCGTGCACCTGGACACGGACATCGACATGACCCGCGTCCAGGCGCACCGCGCCGCCGCCCGCGCGGACGGCCGGCGCTACTCGGTCGTCAGCTACCTGCTGTACGCCGCCGGCCGGGTCCTGGACCGCCACCCGGAGGCCAACGCCGCGATGGCCCCCGGCTGGCCCGGACCGCTGCGGCGCCCGAGGACCGTCCGCTTCGACGGCGTCACCGCCAAGCTCGCCCTGGACCGGCCCGTCGACGGCGAGCGCACCGTGCTCTCGGCGCTCGTGCCGGGCCTCGAGTCGGCGACCCTGGGCGAGATCCAGGAACGCGTCGACCGCTACCGGGGCGAACAGGCCGCCGAACTGCCCGAGTTCAAGGGCGTACGGATGCTGGGCCGGCTCCCGGTTCCGCTCGGCCGGGCCGCGTTCGCCGCGGCGCTGCGCGATCCGCGCCGACGCGCCGACGTGTTCGGCACCGTCTCGGTCAGCTCGCTCGGCCATCGCACCGTGGACGGCTTCCACTCGGCCGGCGGCACCGCGGTCACCCTGTGCGCGGGCCGGGTCGCGGACCGCGCGGTGGTGCGCGACGGCGTCGTGGTGCCCGCGCCCGTGATGCGGCTCGGCCTCACCTTCGATCACCGGGTGATCGACGGCGCGACCGCGGCCGACGTGCTGTCCGATCTCCACGACACGATGGAGGCGTTCGATGACAGTACGGACGGCGCCGACGGCGCAGGCGACACCGCCGGCACAGCATCGTGGCCCGGGACGGACGCTCGGGGAGCCGATCGCGATCCGCGGCCCGTCGGGGGACTGGGGCGGAGTACGCGCTGACCTGGACCGGCACGGGGCCGCGGTGCTGTTCGCCCGCCGGGACGCCTGGCGGCCGGAGCGGGCGGGCCTGCCACGGCTGCGCGCGCTCCTGGGCCGGGACTGGGACCGCTACCTGGAGCTGACGCACCCGCAGGTCCGCGGCCGGTTCGCCGCCTCGCGCGTGCTGCTGAAGTTCGCGGCCGCCGCCGCGCTCGGGGTGCCGCCCGAGTCGGTCGAGATCGGCTACGGCCTCACCGGGCGCCCCTTCCTGCGCGGCTACGACGGCGTCCACGTCAGCCTGAGCCACACCGACGGCCTGCTGCTGGTCGGCCTGGCCGCCGACGGCGCGATCGGTGTCGACGCCGAGCCCGCCGAGCGGATCCTGTACGGCCCGGGGCTGGACCGGCACCTGTGCACCCCGTTCGAACTGGACCGCGTCGAGGCCCTGCCGCTCGCGGAACGCAACCCCGCCGTGCTCCGGCTGTGGACCCTGAAGGAGGCCTACAGCAAGGCCCTCGGCCTCGGCCTGCGCTTCCGCTTCACGGACTTCGGCTTCACCCCGGACCGGGCGCCCCGGGCTGTGCTGCGCCCCGACGGCACCCCCGCGCCGGTCGGCAGCTGGACCTTCCGCACGTGGTCGCTCGGCGACCGCTACACCGTCGCCGTCGCCGTCGAGGACGCGGGCTTCGGCCGTACGGGGGACACGGCGGCGGGCACGGCACTCGACCCGGGCATCGTCGACGCCGTGACGGCGGCGCTGGCGGAGCGGGAGCCGGCGGACGAGCGGGAGACGGCCGCCGCCGACGGGTGGTGAGACGGGGTCCGTACGCGCGGGCGCCGGTGGTGGGCGCCGGCAGCGGGTGCGGTGCCGGTGGTGGGGCCGGCAGCGGGTGCCGGGCGCGGGCGGCTGACGCCCGCCCGGCGGAGCCGCACAAGCACCGGTGCCGGGGCGGTGGCAGGTGTCGGAGAGGGTGGCCGTGCCGTCCGCCGTGAGGTGGCTCGTCGGGCCGACGGTCACTGTCTCGTGCGGGGCTGGGGCGGCGGGCGTGGCCGCATCCGCGGCGCGGCGCCCGCCCGCTGCCGGGGACGGTGTCCGGCAGCGGGCGGGACGGGGGCTCACGCCGCCCGGCGGGCCGGTTCCGACGGGCAGAACAGCCAGACTCCCGGGCGGACTTCGAGAGGCATCGAGGCCGCCGCGCCCGGACCGCCGGACCCGAGGGCCGCGCGGAGGGCGGATGCCGTGCGGCGGGCGTACTCGGTCCACCGGCGGTCGCCCGCGAAGCGCGCCGCGTTCTCGCACTCCGCCAGGCGGGCCAGCGCCTCCTCGTGGCGGGCCTCGCGTACCGCCACCAGCGCCAGTCCGCGCAGCGACTCGGCCGTGCCGCGCACGTCGCCGGCCGGCCGGCTCACCGACAGGGCGTGCGCGTAAGCCCGTCCGGCCTGTGCGACCCGCCCCGTCCCGAGGAGCGCGTCCGCCTCCGCGGACAGGCAGCGGCCCGCCGCCGCCCGGTCGCCGTGCCGGGTGAACAGCTCCCCGGCGAGGCGGTACCGGTCGATCGCCGCCGACGTCTGCTGGCGCTGCCAGTCCAGGTCACCCAGGGACCGCAGGACGACGGCCTCGGCGTGGACGTCGCCGGACCCGCGGGCCGCGTCGAGCGCGAGGCGGTGGGTCGACTCCCACTCCTCCCACAGCGCGGCCGCCTCGTAGTAGCCGGCCGATGCCGACGCCAAGGCGCAGCACAGGCCCCACAGCCCGGCCGCGTGGGCCTGCCGTACGGCCGCCGACAGGCCTGCGGACTCCTCCTGGAACCACCGCAGCGGCGCACTGCCGACCACCTCCTCCGGGAAGACCCCGGCCGGGGGCTCGGCCTCGTGCGCGAGCAGTACCCGGCCGGGCGTCAGACGCGCGTCCGCGTGCCTGGCCAGCGCCAGGAAGGCACGGCACAGCCGCTCCACGGCCGCACGGCCCTCCCGCGGGTCCTCCCCGGCCGGCACCTCCAGGGCCAGCGAGCGCAGCAGCGCGTGGAAGCCGTAACGCACGGGGGCCGACCGTCCGGGCCGGCGCCGCGCCTCCAGCAGATGGGCCTGCACCAGCTCCTCGGTGAGCCGTTCGGCCTCCGCCAGGTCCGTGCCGAGCAGCGCGGCCGCGCTCCACAGGGCGAAGTCGGGCAGCGAGGCCTGCGCGAGGATCCGGAAGGCGTGCCGGGCCTCCTCGTCCACATCCCGGTAGGCGGTCAGCAGGCTGCTGCGTACGTCGAGATCGCCCAGCGCGAGCGCGGCCAGCCGCGTCCGTTCGTCACGCAGCCGACGGGCGAGCCCGGCGGCGGTCCAGTGCGGCCGGGCCGCGAGCCCGGCGGCGGCCACCCGCAGCGCGAGCGGCAGCCGGCCGCACAGCCGGGCGATCTCGTCCGCCGCCTCCGGGTCGTCCCGCATCCGCCGCCCGCCGCACGCCATGAGCAGCGCCTCGGCCTCCGGCGCGGACAGCACGTCGAGGGTCAGCCGCCGCACGCCGCCCAGCGCGCCGAGCACATGCCGGCTCGTCAGGATCACCGTGCTGTCCGGCACGGCCGACAGCACCGGCCGGACCTGCGCCTCCGAGACCGCGTCGTCCAGGACGAAGAGCATCCTGCGGCCGGCGGTGCGCCTGTGCAGCAGCTCCGCGAGTTCCGCCTCGGACGACGGCAACGGCTCCGTCCCGGAGTCCGTCCCCTCCCCGGCCGCCCGCGGGCCGCGCAGCCGGCGCAGCAGGGTCGTCAGCGCCGTCCTCGGTTCGACGGCCCGCCCGCCCGCATCCCGCAACGACACCAGGACCCGCCCGTCGGGAAACCGGCCGGCCGCTCCGTGGGCCAGCCGCACGGCCAGCGCCGTCTTACCGGCGCCCGCCCGGCCCGACAGCACCAGCACCTTGGTCCGGCCGGGGGCATCATCCGCCAACAGCTGCTCACCGTCGGCCAGTTGGTCCTCGCGCCCGGTGAAGTCGGCCACCGCGGGCGGCAGCCACACCGTCGGCCCCGCGTCTCTCCCGGGCCCCGTACCCGTCTCGGGCCGCACGTTCCCGGACCCCTCGGCCGGGCGGGCGGCCGGGCCGCCGACCGGCACGAGCCGGCGCTCGGGCTCGCCGCGCCAGGCCAGTGCGGGGTCGGAGGCCAGGACCCGCTCCTGCAGTCCGCTCAGCACCGGTCCGGGCTCCACGCCCAGTTCGTCGACCAGCGCCCGCCGCGCCCGCTGGTAGACCTGCAGGGCGTCGGACTGCCGGCCCGAGCGGTAGAGCGCCACCATCAGATGACCGTGCAGCGCCTCACGCAGCGGATGCTCGTGCGCCAGCGCCATCAGCTCGCCGATCAGCTCCTGGTGCAGCCCGAGCCGCAGATCCGCGGAGATCCGTTGCTCCAGCACCTCGGCGCGCAACTCGTTCAGTCTGATCGCGGAGGCCTGCAGCGACGGTCCGTGCGGGATGCCCGAGAGCGCGGGCCCCGTCCAGAGCCCCAGCGCACGGCTCAGCGCCTGCGAGGCGGCCTGGTACTCGCCCCTGCCGTAAGCGGCCCGGCCTTCGGCCCGCAGCGACTCGAAGACGGACAGGTCCAGATCACCGGGGGCGACCCGCACCAGGTAGCCGGGCGGGCGGGTCAGCAGCGGCTGCGTCGCGTCCGTTCCGGGCGGGGCCTCACCGGTCGCCGCCAGCAGGGCCTTGCGCAGCTGGGAGACGTACACCTGGAGGGTGGTGGTGGCCGTGCGCGGGGGTTCGGAACCCCACAGCTCGTCGATCAGAGTGTGGGTCGACACCACCGTGTTGCTCTGCACCAGCAGGGTGGCCAGGACCGCGCGCGGCTTGGCCGCGGACGGCGTACGGGGCGACATGTGCACGGGTCCGAGCACGCGGTATCTCATCGCGCGCCTCAGCAGTCCTGCAGCACGGCCGCGGAGACGCGCGCCACGACCCGGCTGCCCTGGGAGAACGACATCCGCAGGTCGATCACCGGCCGGCCCTCCGCGTCCCGGGACACCCGCCCGTCCGCACGGCGCGCCTCCTCGCGCACCGCGCAGCGCAGCGGCAGGGCCGACTCGGCGACACCCTCGAACGAGGCCTGCCACCGGGACAGCACGGCATACGACGGCACGAAGCCGCGCAGTTCGGCGGCGGCGAGCAGCCCGACCTGGCGGGACACCTCCAGGAACAGCGTCGGCTCCATCACGCCGGGCACCTCGCTCGGCACCCCGGCGGCCGCCGGTGCGTGGACGGGGAACACCAGGCCGTCGCCGCCCTCCGCCCCGGCGTACGCGGGCAGTCCGACGAGGACGTGCCGGCTGTCGAGGTGCCCCACCTGTTCGGGCAGCGGCACGCCGGGCGACGCCGGAACGCCGCCCTCTGCCGCCGCCGATTCCTCGCTCTCCGGCCGGCCGAGCACGGCACCGCCGGGGCGGACGCCCTGGACGGGGAAGACCAGCCGCGCCGAGGCGGTCCCGCAGCGCTCGCCGTCGATCGAGACGGCGGCCTCGCACTCCAGGCCGCGCGGCACGCCGCCGACCACGTCGAGCGGTGTCATGCCGAGGTCCAGGGCGATCCTGGTCCCGGCGCCGTCGCGGCGCCAGGCGTCCGGACCCGTGATCGCGGCGCCGGCACAGCCCAGCACGGTCCGCCGGTCCGCCGGCACCCTGAAGTAACGGCGAGCCGCGAACAGCATCGTCCGGCGCAGCGACTCGATGGGGAACAGCAGGTCGTGGTATCGCGACACGGAGTCGCCGAAGAGGGGGTGTTCTTCGGGCAGTTGCGCGGAGAAGGCGAAGTTCTGCCGAACCGGCGCGGTCGCTTTGAACAGGAAGGCCTCGGGGCTGCCGGGCCTGTGGACCAGATGGTGGGGTCCGAGGAGCGAGGGGGAGGTGGGGGACGTGGGGGTGTACGTGGGGGTGTAGGTGTCCATGGACTTCCTCTGCGGCGGTGTCCGGCGGCTCTGCGGAAGGCTGGCTGGGCACGTGCGCTTGACGGAGAGCACGTTGCCCGACTCCGCTGAAGGACCGGGGAAGCCGCACTGAAGCGAACGCTCGTTACCGCCCCCACCTGGGCGTTCAGCCCACCGGGACCGGCTCGCCCCCGACGATCGGGTGGTCCGCGGCCAGCGGTCCGGCCGCGCTCGCGCCACCGGGCGTACCGATCACGGCGAACACGTCCCGCTCGGCGGTGAGATAGCCGGCCCACTCGTCGGGCAGCGAGTCCTCGTAGAAGATCGCCTCGACCGGGCACACGGGCTCGCAGGCCCCGCAGTCCACGCATTCGTCGGGGTTGATGTACAGCTTGCGCGGCCCCTCGTAGATGCAGTCGACGGGGCATTCGTCGACGCAGGCCTTGTCCTTGATGTCGACGCAGGGCTGGGCGATCACGTACGTCATGAGGAACTCCCCACGGTCCAGGTGTCGTTGCCGGTGAGAAGGGTGGCGAGGTCGCCCTTGCCGTGCAGTTCGACGGCCCGCTCCAGCTGGTCGGCCATCAGCGTGTCGTACACCGGCCGCTCCACGGACCGGAACACGCCGATCGGGGTGTGGTGCAGGGTGTCGGGGTCGGCGAGCCGGGAGAGGGCGAACGCGGTCGTCGGCGAGGCGGAGTGCGCGTCGTGCACCAGGACGTCGGCCTCGTTCTCCGGGGTCACCGCGACCACCTTCAGGTCGCCGGTGGCCGCATCCCGTACGACCCCCTTGGACAGGTCGGCGCCGAAGCGGATGGGCTGTCCGTGTTCCAGCCGGATCACCGTCTCCTGGGCCTGTTGCTTGTCCTTCAGGGCTTCGAAGGCGCCGTCGTTGAAGATGTTGCAGTTCTGGTAGATCTCGATGAGGGCGGTGCCGGGGTGGGCGGCGGCCTGGCGGAGCACGTCGGTGAGGTGCTTGCGGTCGGAGTCGATGGTGCGGGCGACGAACGACGCCTCGGCACCGAGGGCGAGGGAGACCGGGTTGAACGGGGCGTCCAGGGATCCCATCGGCGTCGACTTGGTGATCTTGCCGATCTCGGAGGTGGGGCTGTACTG
>NZ_JBFADM010000011.1:114482-167877 GCF_040641355.1 Streptomyces sp. NPDC020996 | reverse complement strand
CGGGCGGGCGGGGGCCCGCGGGGGGGGGCGCCGGGCCGGCCCCCCGCGCGGCCCCGGGGGGGGGTCCGCGACTCACCCGGTGACGTCAGGCCGTCAGCCAGTCCGTGACGATCACGCCCTCGCCGGTGCGCAGCTTCAGCGCGAACGGGCCGGCCGGCGCATCCTCGGACGTGAAGCGGCCCATTGCGTCGGCCGTCAGCGGCGCGCCCCCGTGCGGTCCGCCGAGGACCTCGATGCGGGCCGACTGCGGTGGCAGCACCTGCCCCATCAGCCCGTGCCCGGTCAGTTCGACGTCGACGGTGACCCCGCCCGCCTCGAAGGTCAGCATCCGCGGCGTGTCCGTGGCTCCTCTGACGGGGAGCGCGTGGACCACCGAGTCGAAGGTCAGCTCGGCGACGCGGGCCTCCAGGTCGTGCAGCGCGAAGGCCTCCACGGCGAGCTGCCGCAGCTGGGCCGGGACCGGGTCCAGGATGGCCGCCGCCTGGCGGAGCTCCTCCTCCAGCAGCGCGTCGGCGAACTCGTCGCCGTCCGGGCCGCCGTCGAAACCGCCGCCGTCGAAACCGCTGTCGTCGAAACCGCCGCCGTCGAAGACCTCGTCGTCGTTCGTGCCGTTCATGTCGCTCACACCGCCCCCCGAGCTTCGAGTCGTGCCCGCAGGCGCCGCAGACAGCGCTGGCGCAGCGGTCCGATGCTGCCCACGGCGATGCCCAGGGCGGCGGACACCTCCTGGTAGCTGGGCGGCGGCGAGGCCATCAGCAGGCGCAGCAACTGACGGCACCGCTCGCCGAGTTCCTCGAACTCCTGCCACAGGTGCCGGATGCGCTCGGTCTCGGCGGCCGCGTCCTCCGAGTCCAGCAGCGACTGTTCGGGCGTACGGTCCTCGCTGACCCGGTCGAGCAGTTGGGGGTCGTCCGTCACGGTCAGCCGCTTCAGGCTCTTGAGCACCTTCAGGCTCTCGTGGCGGGCGGTGCTCGCCAGCCACGACCCCGCCTTGTCGGGTTCGCGGATGCGTCCCAGGTGCTGGGCGAAGCGGAACCACACGGTCTGGTACACCTCGTGGGCGTCGGCGTCGGAGAGCCGGTGCGCGCGCACGACGGACCACACCAGCGGGCTCAGCCCTTCCACCAACGCTTTCCAGGCCGCCGCGTCACCGTCGACGGCTGACTGGACGAGCGCGCCGACATCTGCACGGTCCACGGCCCCACCCCTCGTGTACGGCAAGACATCGTACGCCGTGGAGGGGGCGGTTCCGGACCTCACGCCTCACCGGCCGGCTGCGTGAGCGCGGTCGGGCGCCAGGTGGCGGGGAGCAGCGCGGGCACGTGCGCCCCGCGCACCTCCGCGTACGCGTCGTTCGCGGCGAGGAGTTGCTTGCGGGCCGCCCGCGCGTCGGTCTGCCCGCCGGCCGTCATGCAGGCGGCGACCAGGCCGGCGGCCACCGGGGTGGCGAAGGACGTGCCGCTCCAGTTGGCGAGGCCCTCGAACACCACCTGGTCCGCCTTGCCGGAGGCGGGGTCGCCGCTCTCGCTGAGCACTCCGGTGTGGGGCGGGTACTGGCACGGGCACGCGTAGGTGAAGCCGTAGCGGCAGGCGTCGTAGGTGGTGTGCTGGTACACGTAGGGCACGGGCGCGTCGAAGCCGGTCAGCGCGCTGGTGAGCCGCTCGCCGGGGGCGTAGACGTTGACCCAGGGGCCGTAGTTGGTGAAGCAGGCGCCGTACTCGCCGTCGGCGCGCAGCGCTCCCACCGACAGGACGACGTCCTGGTAGTCGGGCAGGGAGGCGTAGGCGGCGGGCCAGAACGGGGAGGCGCTGGAGTTGTTGCCGGCGGCCGCGACCAGCAGGGTGCGCTGGGTGCGCAGTTCCTGCATGAAGCTCTCCACCCCGAGCAGGCCGTCGGTGCGGCCGTTGGAGGTTCCGGCGGACAGGCTCAGCACGTCCGGCCAGCCGCCGCGGTCGACGGCGTCGAAGAGGCGCTCGCCGAACTCGGACTCCAGCACGGCGCCGGCGTCGTTGAGGGTGTTGCGCACGGTGACGTCGGCGTTGGGCGCGACGGCCGCGACCAGGCCGGCGATGAACGTGCCGTGGCCGACGTACTGCAGGAGGTTGCCGTCGCCGTCGGTCTCGGTGCCGTGCAGGTCGCCCTGGACGCGGGCGAGCAGCGGGAGGGACGCGTAGTCGTGCGTGAGGCCGTTGTCGACGACGAGGACGCCGACGGCGGTGGCCGGGTCGTGAACGCCCTGTGCGGGGGCCGGGTTGGGGCCCTCGGCGAGCGGCACGGGCACCGGCTCGTCGCCGGGGCAGGAGTTCACCGCGATGGACACCACGTGGTTGCGGCTGACCAGCCGGCGTCCGGCTCGGCCCTCGTGCTCGCGCAGGGCGCGCAGGGCGTGCGCCACGGCCCGGTCGGCCCGCCGGTCGCCCTGGCCGGGGTCGCCGACCTGGATGCGGGTGATGCCGGAGCGGTTGGTCTCCGGGCCCGCTCTGCGCACGTGGTCGGCGGTCAGCTCCGGCGCCGCGGTGAAGTGGCTGCGCACGGCGTCCTCGACGAGCCGTGCCTCCTCGCCGTCGCGGGCGAGGACGACGCCCTTCTCGTAGAGGAACTCGGCGGAGTCGTCAGGTCCCATCGCCAGCGGGACGTCCGGCATGGAGCGCTGGATCTGGTGGAACTGCTCGTGGAATCGCTGAGGGGCCATGTGCGTGTCCTCCGGTTGAGGCGGCGTTCGTCAGTCAGAGCGGCGGAGTCGGTGATTGATACAGCACCGAACCTGTGTAAACGGCAACAAGCCACTACCATCCGTGGGGTGACAGCGGGAAGCGAGTCGGTTCTCGAACTATTGCCGATGGTGTTCGCGGCCCCCAACGAGGCTCTGGCACGGGCGCAGAACGTGCTGGAATCCGATCCCTCACCCTGGTCCGCCTCCGTCGCCCACCAGGTGATCGGCATCTGGCAGCGGGACTGGGGCGACCTCAGGCTCGCCCTGCACCATCTGCGCCGCGGCCGCGACCTCGCGGCGCGCTCGGGGTCGGCCGACCGGGAGGCGGACGTGCTGGCCGCGCTGGGCGTCGCGCTGGTGCACGCCGGCCGCACCCGGCAGGGCCTGGAGGCGCTGGAGCGGGGCGTCGCGGTCAGCAGCGGGCACACACGCGCACGCGTGCTGTTCCGGCGGGCCTACGCGTCGTGGGTGCTGGGACGCCACCGGGAGGCGCTGGAGGACGTGCGCCGGTCGATCCCCGTGCTGCGGCAGGCGGACGACGTCATCTGGACGGCGCGCGCGCTGACCCTGCGCGCCACCGTGCACCTCGCGGTCGGCGCGGTGGACCGGGCGGACGCCGACTTCACCGCCGCGGAGGCGCTGTGGGACACCACCGGCCAGGAGCACGACAAGGCCGACGTGGTGGAGAGCCGGGGGCTGGCCGCGTTCCGGGCCGGCGACGTGCCGGCCGCGCTGCGGCTGTTCGACGAGGCCGAGGAGCGCTACGACAAGCTCGGCACGCCCAGTTTCATGCTCTACATCCGGCGCTGCGAGGTGCTGATGGCCGCCGGGCTCGCCTCGGAGGCGCTGGCCGAGGCGGACGCGGCCATCGGGATGCTCGACGGCATCGGCGGGCAGTCGACGCGCAAGGCGGAGCTGCTGCTGGTCGCGGCCCGCGCGGCCCGCGTCGCGGGCGATCCGCACACGGCGATAGCGCGCGCGGCGCTGGCCGTGCGGCTGTTCGCCGGCCAGCGGCGCACCTGGTGGGAGACGCACGCCCGGCTGGTGATGCTGGAGGCGCGGGTGGCGGCCGGGCGCCGGTCGGGACGGCTGGTCGGGGACGCCGCCGCGGTGGCCGAGCGGCTCGCCGCCCTCGGCGCGCCGGCCGCGTCGGCGGCGTCCCTGCTGGCCGGGCGGATAGCGCTCGCCCTGGGCTGGACCGCGGACGCCGAGCGGCATCTGGCCGTCGCCGCCCGCAGCCGGCACAGCGGGCCGCCGCTCGCCCGGATCACGGGCTGGGCCGCGCAGGCGCTGCGCGCCCGTGCCGCGGGGTCGGGCCGGGGCGTGCTGGAGGCGTGCCGGCGCGGGCTGGACGTGCTCGACGACCACCGGATGACCCTGGGCGCCTCGGAACTGCGCGCGCGTGCCACCGCGCAGGGCGCGGAGCTGGCCGCGCTGGCCCAGCAGGTCAGCCTGGAGTCCGGCGGGCCGCGGCGGCTGCTGACGTGGAGTGAGCGCTGGCGGGCCACCGTGCTGTCGGCGCCGCCCACCCGCCCGCCGGCCGACCCGGTGCTGCAGAGCAGGCTGACCGCGTTCCGGGAGATCGCCGCCCGCGCCGAGGCCGCCCGCACGGAAGGGCGGCCGGTGCCGGTCCTGGAACGGGAACAGCGCCGTCTGGAGCGGGAGATCCGGTCCCGGACGCTGCACATGCGCGGGGACGCGCCGGGCGCCGAGGAACGCTTCGACGTCGCCCGGCTGCTCGGCCGGCTGGGCGGGACGCGGCTGGTGGAGCTCGCCGTGCTCGACGGGCGGGTGCAGGTGCTGTTGTGCGGGGACGGGCGGGTCCGCAGGTTCGAGGCGGGGCTGATCGCCGAGGCGGAGGTGGAGGCCGAGCACGTGCAGGCCGGGCTGCGGCGGCTCGCCCATCCGGGCGCGGACGCCCGGCTTCCGGTGGTGGAGGCCGCGGGCCGCCGTCTGGAGGAGCTGCTGCTGGGGCCGGCCGCCGCGCATCTGGGGTCCGGGCCGGTCGTGGTGGTGCCGCCGGGCCGCCTGCACCGGGTGCCGTGGGCGCTGCTGCCGTCGCTGCGGGACCGGGTGCTCAGCGTGTCGCCGTCGGCGAGCAGCTGGCTGCGCGCCCGGGAGACCGAGCCGCCGCCGGGCGGCCGGCACGTGCTGGTGCGCGGGCCGGGCCTGGCCAGCGGCGGGGCGGAGGTGCCGGAGCTGGCCGACCGGTACGGCGGGGCGACGCTGCTGGAGCACGACGACGCGCGCGTGCCGCGCGTGCTGGAGGAGCTCGACGGCGCCGCGCTGGCCCACATCGCCGCGCACGGCACCTTCCGCGCCGACAGCCCGCTGTTCTCGTCGCTGCGGATGGCCGACGGCCCCATCGTCGTGCACGACTTCGAACGCCTGGACCGCAGCCCGTACCGGATCATCCTGTCCTGCTGCGACACCGCGCGGTTCGCCTCGGTGGGCGCGGACGAGCTGCTCGGCCTGGTCACCGCGCTGCTGCCGCTGGGCACGGCGGGCGTGGTCGCGAGCAGCGCGCCCGTCAACGACGCGGCGGTGGTGTCGTTGATGCTCGCCCTGCACAAGGGCGTGAGCGGCGGCCTGTCCCTGGCGGAAGCGCTGCGCGACGCGCGGGCCGCGCTGCCGGGGGACGCGCTGCACCAGGCGACGGGGTGGGCGTTCACCGCGTTCGGCGCGGCCTGAGCGGCCTGAGCGGCCTCCCGAGGCCGCCGGGCGGAGACGGGCGAAGACGGGCGAAGACGGGCGAAGACGGGCGAAGACGGGCGGAGACGGGCGGAGACGGGCGGAGACGGGCGCCGGCCGAGGCCGCCGGGCGGCGCACGTCGTCGTGGTCGCGGCGGCGCCGGTGGCGGCCTGACCCCTCCCCCGATCACGGGGGTCAGACCGCCGGCTCGGGGGCGGCTCAGGCAGACCGCGCGTCGGGCAGGTCCACCAGCCACGGCAGCGCTCCGCGGTCGCTGGCGCCGAGCCGGGCGTAGGCGCTGTAGAGGTGGTTGCCGACCGTGCGGACCGACAGCGTCAGCCGTTCCGCGATCTGGCGGTTGCTCAGGCCCGCGGCGGCGAGTGCGACGATCTGCCGCTGGCGGGCGGTGAGTTCGCCCAGGACGAGGCCGGACAGGGCGGGGGTGCGGGCGCCCTGGCAGCGGTGGGCCAGGGCGACGGCGCGGGTGCGCGAGGTGCGGGCGGCCCTCGGGTCGCGGTGTGCCGCGACGGCCTGGGCGCGTGCCTCGGCGGCGAACAGCAGGAAACCGGCCGCCTCCAGTTCCTCGGCGGCCCGGTCCAGGCCGGGCCCGTCGCCGCGCGTCAGGGCGTCGGCGTGCCGCGCGAACACGCTGTCCGCCGGAAGCCGGCCGCCGGCCTTCTCCGGCGCGCCCAGGCGTACGGCGTCGTAGCGCACGGCGTCGACGCACACGGCGTCGTAGCGCACGCGTGCTCCACCCGCCGGACCGGCGCCGTACCCGCGTTCCCCGGCGTCGGCGTCGGCGGCGGCGGCGGCGTGGGCGAGGTCGGCGAGCGTCGTCAGCGCCCCGTCGACGTCACCGCGGGCCGCGGCCAGCCAGGCCGCCGCGGCGGCGAGGTCCGGCCGCCCGTCCACGGCTTGCTGGGCGGTGGCCGTGTCCCCGGTCTGCGCGGCGGCCAGGGCGAGTTCGGCGCGGCACTCCGCGTCGTCCGGGGCGGTGCGCAGCCCCTCCCGTGCCCAGGCCGCCGCCTCCCGCAGTTCCCCGCGGAGCCGCGCGTACCGCGCGCGTACGGCCGCGTACCCGGCCGGCACCGGCGTGCCCTCCTGCGCCAGCCACTCCCCCACGGGCGTCGGCGTGCCCCGCACGTCGGCCCGCTCGATCCGCCGGACCAGCGCGGCCTCCTCGGTCTTGAGGGCCGGTCCGCAGTCGTCCGGGGTGCGGGCCAGCCGCCTCGCCCGCAGCCTGCCGGCCGCGGCCCGCAGCACCGGGCCGTGCAGGGGGTGGGCGAGGCGGACGGCGCCCCGGTCGTCGACGTGGATCAGGCCGTCGGTCTCGAGCGGTTCGAGGATCCGCGGGTCGAAGTCGTCGATGTGCGGGGCGAGCGGCTCGTCGAAGGCGAGGCGTTCGAGGGTCTCGCGCTCCTGCGGGCAGGGACGCTCCAGAACCTGCGCGGCGCGGGCGCGGACGGTCGCCGTCAGCGGCAGCGGGCCACGCATCGCCCAGGCGCCGGCGCCGGCGTCGGCGTCGGCGTCGGCGTACGGCAGCCGGCGCAGCAGTCCGCGCTCGCGCGCGGCGTCGACCAGGTCGCGCAGCAGCCGCAGGTCGCCCCGGCACAGGCGGTGCAGCCGGTTCAGGGTGAGCGGTTCCAGTCCCCCGTCGACGGCCGAGGCGAGAACCTGTTCGGTGTCCTGGCGGGGCAGCGGTTCGAGGGCGAGGCGGGGCAGCAGTTCGTCGGTCCACAGCCGGGAGACGGCGCCGGGCACCGGGGCGTCGTCGGCCGCGGCGACGACCAGACGGGTGCGGCCGTGCACGGCGAGCTGGTGCACGAGGGCGGCCGAGGAGTCGTCGAGCAGATGGGCGTCGTCGACCAGCAGCAGCCGGGTCCCGGACAGCAGCTGGACGGCGCGGTGCAGGGTGACCTGCTCGGGCAGCAGGTGGGTGAACGCGGCGAAGGGGATGTGCCGGGTCCCGGGCGTGCCGGCCGCGCGGGCGCGATCGCCGCCCCGTACGGCCTCGGTGATCAGGCGGGTCTTGCCGCAGCCCGTCGGGCCGGTCACCACGATGCCCGGCCGGCCGCCGGACAGGGACCGGCGGATCAGTTCGAGTTCGTCCTCACGTCCGGTGAACGGCCAGGGCAGTGCGAGGGTCTTCGCGTCGCGTTCGAAAGTCGTCACGGCAGTATGAGCACGCGTACTCATGCCTGATACAGGGTGACTTGAGTAGCCCCCGACTCAGGTGCCCGTGGGCCCGGCCACGGCAGGCTGTGCGCATGGCCGGACGCTACTGCTCCCTCACGCAGCAGTCGGCCCCCGCCTTCGCGCCGGGGCTGACCGCCGAGCGGCGTGGTGCGCTCGTCGGCGGCAGCCGGATGTGGGTCAACGGCACGGTTCTGCACTACTGCTTCTTCGACCGCGACACCGACGCCTCCGTCATCCCGGTGCCGGGGACCGGGCAGTCGCGGCGGGTGTCGTGGGTCGGCTCCGAGGAGCAGCGGGACGTGGTGCGCGAGTGCTTCGGGGAGTGGCAGGGCCTCGGGATCGGGGTGTCGTTCGTCGAGGTCGGCGACCGTTCGGAGGCGGAGCTGCGCATCGGGTTCCAGTCCGGCGACGGTTCCTGGTCCGCCGTGGGCAGGGACGCGCTGCGGGCCGGCGTGAACGACCGCACGATGAACTTCGGCTGGGACCTGACCGCGCCCGGGGAGCGCGGGACGGCCCTGCACGAGATCGGGCACGCGCTCGGCATGCTGCACGAGCACCAGAGCCCGTACGCCGGTCTGCTGTGGGACGACGAGGCGGTCTACGCCGACCTGGCGGGCCCGCCGAACCACTGGAGCCGGGACACCACGTTCTTCAACGTCCTGCGCAAGCTGGACCGGGACGAGGCCAACGCCGGTGTCTGGGATCCGCAGTCGGTCATGGAGTTCGCCTTCCCGTCCGGGCTGATCCTGGAGCCCGAGCAGTTCCGCGGCGGGCTGCACCCGCCCGGCACGCTGTCGCCGGCCGACAAGGAGTTCGTGCTGCGCTGGTACCCGCCGGCCGGCCCGGCCTCCGTCCCGCCGCCGGCGCTGGTGCCCTTCCGGTCCGTGCCGCTGGGGCTGCAGCCGGGTGAGCAGGCCGACTTCGTCGTCGAGCCGCCGGAGACCCGCGACTACACCGTGGGGACGTTCGGCGACAGCGACACGGTCGTCGTGGTCTTCGAGGAGCGGGACGGGGAACCCCGTTACCTCGCCGGCCACGACGACGGGGGGACCCCGCACAACGCCACCATCAGGGCCCGCTTCGTCAAGGGCCGCCGCTACTTCGTCCGCGTGCGTCTGTACTCCGCCTGGGGACCGGGACAGACAGCGGTCATGTGCTGGTGACAGCACTGATCCGCGGCACGCGGGCGGCTGGACCACTGTCCGGCGCCGGGGGAGGGGTCCCGGACGTCACCTTCGGGGGAGGGTGACGTCCGGGGCCACGCCACGCCCCTCGCCACGTTGTCAGTGGGGGCGGGTAGCTTCCGGGCATGGATGTGATCAGCGGATACCTCATCGGTGAGAGCCTGCGCCCAGGCGCCGCGTTCGAGCACCCGGGCCTGCGCCTGCGCAAGGTCGGCCGCCTCGACGTCTCGCAGAGCACCACCGCCGCCCAGCCCCGGTACTGGACGTTCGTGGAGTGGGAGTACGAGGCCGAGAGCACGGAGACCACGGAGAGCACCGAGAGCGCGGACGGTGTCGACGGGCTCGCGCAGGCGCTCGCCGCGGTGCTGGAGCCGGAGCACGGCTGGTACACCGACTTCGTCGCCGGGGACGAGCACGTCGTCGTGTTCGCCGGGAAGGTATTCCGCTACCGGCGCGGCGACGAGGCGGGCCGCGCCGAAGCGGTCGCGTACGGCAGGTCGGTCGGCACGCCCGCGCATCAGCTGGACTGGCGGGAGTGATCGCCTGACCGGTGGGGTCAGGAAGCGGCCCGCTGGTCCTCCCCCGCTGCGTCGGGGTGGGCGAGGCCCAGGTGGTCGCGGAGGGTCGGGCCCTCGTAGTCGGTGCGGAAGACGCCCTGTTCCTGCAGCAGCGGGACGACCGTGTCGGCGAAGACGTCGAGGCCGCCGGGGGTGATGTGCGGGACCAGGATGAATCCGTCGGCGGCGTCGGCCTGCACATAGTCGTTGATGGCCTTGGCGACGGTGGCCGGGGAGCCGATGAAGTTCTGGCGGTTGCCGGTGTTGATGACCAGGTCGCGGATGGACCAGTTGTTGGCGGCGGCCAGCTCGCGCCACTCCCGGGCGGTGGCGACCGGGTCGCGGTACATGCGGACCTGGGCGCGGCCCTCGGCGATGTGGGTGTCGCTGACGTCCGGGTCGATGTCGGGCAGCGGGCCGTCCGGGTCGTAGGAGGACAGGTCCCGGTTCCAGACGAACTCCAGGTGTTTGATGGCGGTGGCGCCGCTGACCTGCTTGCGGCGCACCTCGCGGGCGAGTTCCTCGGCCTCGGCGTCGGTGTCGCCGAGCACGAACGTGGCGGCGGGCAGGATGAGCAGCTGCTCGGGGCGGCGGCCGTACTTGGCCAGGCGGCTCTTGACGTCCGTGTAGAAGGCCTGGCCCGCCTCCAGGGTGGAGTGCCGGCTGAAGATGGCGTCGGCGCCGGACGCGGCGAACTCGCGGCCCTCGTCGGAGTCGCCGGCCTGGAAGATCACCGGGCGGCCCTGCGGGGAGCGGGGGACGTTGAACTGGCCGTGGATGTCGAAGTGCTGCCCGTGGTGGACGAACGCGCCGGCCTTCGCGTCCCGCAGGAAGGTGCCGGTGGCCTGGTCGGCGATGATCTCGTCGCCGTGCCAGGAGTCGAACAGCTCGTGCGCGGTGGCCAGGAACTCCTTGGCGCGGGAGTAGCGCTCCTCCTGCGGCAGGAAGCCGCCGCGCCGGAAGTTCTCGCCGGTGAAGGCGTCCCAGGAGGTGACGACGTTCCAGGCGGAGCGGCCGCCGGAGAGGTGGTCGAGGGAGGCGAACTGGCGGGCGACCTCGTAGGGCTCGTTGAAGGTGGAGTTGATGGTGCCGGTGAGGCCCAGGTGTTCGGTGACGGCGGCGAGCGCGGCGAGGACGGTGAAGGTGTCGGGGCGACCGACGACGTCCAGGTCGTAGATCTTGCCGCCCTGTTCGCGCAGGCGCAGTCCCTCGGCGAGGAACAGGAAGTCGAACTTGGCGCGTTCGGCGGTGCGCGCGAAGTGGACGAAGGAGCTGAAATCGATGTGGCTGCCGGCCTCGGGGTCGCTCCAGACGGTGGTGTTGTTGACGCCCGGGAAGTGCGCGGCCAGATGGATCCGCTTCAGCGGCTTGGTCATGGTGGTGAGGTCCTTCCGGCTCAGGCGGTGGCGGCGTAGCGGTTGGCGGGGCGGGCCAGGCCCAGCAGTCCGCGCAGGGTGTCGGCCTCGTAGGAGCGGCGGAAGACGCCGCGGCGCTGGAGTTCGGGGACCAGGCCGCGGGTGACGGCCGGCAGGTCGTGCCCGAGGACGGCGGGGCGCAGCCGGAATCCGGTCAGTCCACCGGACTGCAACTCCTGCAACAGGTCGGCGAGTTGGGCGGGGGTGCCGGTGAAGATCCGGGCGTCGCTGGTGTATTCCTCGCCGTTGAGGTCGTCGAGGCGCTGCTTGCGGGCCGTGGCCTCGGCGGGGTCGTCGTCCAGGAAGACGACGAGGTCACCGAAGACGTGCAGCGGCTCTCCGGCACGGCCGGCCGCCTCCTGCTCGGCGCGGATCTCGGCGACGATCGCGCGGGCCTGGTCGGTGTCGTGCGGGGTGACGTAGCCGACGTCGGCCTGGCGGGCCACCAGCCGGTAGGGGACGGTCTGGTGGGCGAGGGCGGTGACGAGCGGCTGGCCCTGCGGCGGGCGCGGGGTGATGGAGGGGCCCTTGACGCTGAAGAAGCGGCCCTCGAAGTCGATGTAGTGCAGCTTGTCGCGGTCGATGAAGCGGCCGGTGGCGACGTCCCGTATCTCCGCGTCGTCCTCCCAGCTGTCCCACAGGCGGCGCACGACCTCCACGTGGTCGGCGGCCTCGTCGAAGAGGTCGGTCACCACGGGGTCGTCGTAGCCGTCGAGGTGCCCGATGGTGCGGCGGCCGAAGTGGTCGGCCTCGTGCGGCCGGGCGGTGATCTGCACCCGCAGGCCGGCGCGGCCGGTGCTGACGTGGTCGAGGGTGGCGATCGCCTTGGAGATGTGGAACGGCTCGGTGTGGGTGGCGATCACGGTCGGCACCAGGCCGATGTGCCGGGTCAGCGGGGCGATGCGGGAGGCGGTCAGGACGGCGTCGAGGCGGCCGCGGACCTGGTCGGTGCGCCCGTCGAGGTCGAAGGGGTGCGAGGACTGAAGGCCGAGGCCGTCCTCGAAGGTCACGAAGTCGATGAGGCCCCGCTCGGCCTCGGCCACCAGACCGGCCCAGTACGCGGCGGTGAACAGTTCCCTGGGCCGGGCCACCGGTTCGCGCCAGGAGGCGGGGTGCCAGCCGGTGCCGTCCAGGGCGACGGCGAGGTGGAGGGCGGCCGGGGAGGGTGCGGTGGATGAGGTCACGGGGTGCCTTCCGGTGAGTCCGAAGTCCGTACGGAGCGCCGGCCCCCGCGCGGACGGGGGCCGGCGGCGGGCGAGCGCGGTGGGAGGGGGCGCCCCCGGCCATGGGCCGGGGGCTGCCGGGTCCCGCCGGTCAGGAGTTGTCCAGCGGCAGTCCCGGCGGGTTGACCAGGGACTTGGCGACCGCCTCGTTGGAGAGGTTCCAGGCGGCCAGCCACTTGGCGTACTGGCCGCTGTCGATGAGGTGGTTGATCGCGTCGGCGAGGGGCTTCGCCAGGCCGCTGTCCTTCTTGGCGGTGGCCGCGATCAGGCCCTGCAGGTCGGCGCCCGCGCCGGAGAACTTGCCCGCGTTGCGGGTCGGCTGGGGCGTCTTGGCGACCTGGGTGATGTGGTAGGCGATGCCGGGGTTGGGGCCGAAGTAGGCGTCGATCTTGCCGCTGCCCAGGGCCAGGTAGGTGCTGTTGCTGTCCTGGAAGTACTTGACGGTGAGCTTCTTGCCCTCGCTCTCCAGCTTCTTCTTCCACTCCAGCAGGATCTTCTCCTGGTTGGTGCCGGAGCCGACGGCCACGGTGAGGCCGGCCAGGCTGCGGTAGTCGCCGTCGAAGTTCCAATTGCTCTTCTCGGGCACCTCGAAGGCGAGGTTGTCCTGCCGGTAGGAGGCGAACTCGTACTTCTTCTTGCGTTCCTCGGTGTCGGTGACGTTGGAGAAGGCGACGTCGACCTTGCCGCTGTCGATGCCGACGAAGAGGTTCTCCCAGGTGGAGTTCTTCAGTTCGGGCTTCAGGCCGAGGACCGCGGCGACGAGGCGGCCGAGGTCGGGCTCGGCGCCGGTGAGGGACTTCTGGTCGCTGCCGACGTACGCCAGCGGCGGGAAGCCGGACGGCAGCGCGCCGACGCCGATGACGAGCTTGCCGGACTTGCGGACGGAGGCGGGCAGTTCGGCGCTGATGGACTTCACCTCGGCGACCTTGAGAGTGGTCTCCTTCGCGGCGCCGTTGGACAGCCGTCCCACGGTCACGGACCCGGCGGCGGTGCTGCCGGTGCCGGTGGCCGCGTCACTGTCGCCGCCGCAGGCGGCGAGCCCGGCGGCGAGGGCGGTGACGGCGGTGGCCGCCGTGAGGCCGCGCAGCAGGTGACGTCGGGAGAGGTGGGAAGGCATGGCTGTTCCTTGTCGTTCGGTGAGGGTGTTGCTGGTGGTGCCTGTGCTACGGGGGTGGTGGTCTGGGGGGCGGCCGGTTCAGAGGACCTTGCTCAGGAAGTCCCGGGTCCGCTCGTGCCGGGGGTTGTCCAGGACCTCGGCGGGCGGGCCCTGCTCGACGACCCGGCCTTCGTCGAGGAAGACGATCCGGTCGGCGATCCGGCGGGCGAAGCCGATCTCGTGGGTGACGATGACGAGCGTGGTTCCGCTGCTCGCCAGGTCCTCGATGACGGCGAGGACTTCGCCGACGAGTTCGGGGTCGAGGGCGGAGGTGGGTTCGTCGAAGAGGATGACGCCGGGGCGCAGGGCGAGCGCGCGGGCGATGGCCACGCGCTGCTGCTGGCCGCCGGACAGCTGGCGCGGGTAGGCGCCGGTCCGGTCGGCGAGGCCGACCCTGCCGAGCAGTTCGCGGGCGAGTTCCCGTGCCTCGGCCTTGGCGAGCCGGCCGGTGGCGACGGGGGCGGCGGCCACGTTGTCCAGCACGGTCAGGTGCGGGAAGAGGTTGAAGTTCTGGAAGACGAAGCCGATGCGGCTGCGCTGGGCGAGGATGGTCCGCTCGCTCAGCTCCCTCAGCCGCTCGCCGTGCCGGCGTACGCCGATCAGCTCGCCGCCCACGCTGACGTGGCCGATCTCCGGCTTCTCCAGGTGGTTCATCACCCGCAGCAGGGTCGACTTGCCGGAGCCGGACGGGCCGAGGATCACGGTGACCTCGCCGGGGCGCACGGTCAGGTCGATGCCGTCCAGGACGCGGTGGGCGCCGTACCACTTGTGCACGTCGTGCACCTCGACCGCGGCGGGCCGGGTGCTGAGGGTCTCGGCGGTCATACGGCGGCCTCCCTGCGCGCACGGTCCCGCAGGTCGCGCAGGCCGGTGCGGAGCTTCTGCAGCGGCGTCGGCGGCAGGGAGCGGGTGGCGCCCCGGGCGTAGTACCGCTCGACGTAGAACTGGGCGACGGACACCAGGCTGGTCAGGATCAGGTACCAGACGGTGACCACCAGCAGCAGCGGCACGATGTCGCCGGGGTAGGTGCTGCCCATCGTCTGCGCGGAGCCGAACAGGTCGAGCAGGGACACGTAGAAGACCAGCGAGGTGCCCTTGATCAGGCCGATGAGCTGGTTGACGTAGTTCGGGACGATCGACCGCAGCGCCTGCGGGAGGACGATCCTGGTGAACTGGTAGCTCTTGGGCAGGCCGAGCGCCGCGGCGGCCTCGTGCTGGCCCTGGTCGACGGAGAGGAGGCCGCCGCGGACGACCTCGGCGGCGTAGGCCGCCTCGTTGAGGCTGAGGCCGACGACGGCGACCACCATGTCGGTGGCGAGCCGGGACTCGTCGAAGGTGAAGAAGGCGGGCCCGAAGGGGACGCCGAGGCTCAACGTCTGGTACAGGGCGCTGAAGTTGTAGAGGAACAGCAGCACCACGATCAGCGGGATGGAGCGCAGCGCCCAGACGTAGGTCCAGCTGACCGCGCGCAGCACCGGGGACTTCGAGAGGCGGGCCAGGGCGAGGAGGATGCCGCCGAGCAGGCCCAGCACGGCGCTGTAGGCGGTGACTTCGAGGGTGATGAGGAGCCCGTCGAGGATGGTCGGCCGAAGGAACCAGTAGCCGAAGCGGTCCCACTGGTAGAAGGGGTTGGTCGCCAGACCGTGCACGAACTGGGCCACGAGGACCAGGACGACCGCGGTGGCGATCCAGCGTCCGGGCCGCCGCAGCGGCTGGACGCGCTGTGCGGACAGGGTCTTTGACGGTGTGTCGGCGGGCGGTGCCCCGGCGAGGGACACGGCGCCTGGGAGTTCACTCATGGAGGGCTCCGGCTGGGTCGGACACCCCCGGACCGTGACGGCGTGTGCCGCGACGGCGAGCGGCGCATACGCGCGGGCGTACGGACCGGGGGCGGAAAGGACAACGGCACACCGGGCGGGCGGTGTTCGTCAGGGATGCGCGGGCCGCTCAGGCCGGTGGCCGGCCTGGGGGCCGAGTCTGCCGGTGCTGGTGGTCAGCCGTGGCAGCGGGCGCGGCCCGGTGCGGTACACAGTGCGCTGCTGACGCGCAGCAGATCGACGGCGCGGTCGGCGACGAGCGGCTTCGCGCACGGCGGTACGCAGCTCAGGGGACGGCGTGTCACCGTCCTGAAAGCTGCGTACATCTCGTCACCGTCACTGTTCCGGCCCTGCGGGCCTCGCGCTTACCGAAAAACGTCATCCGGTCCGGTCGTCACCTGGGGCACCCCACCGCTGAGCGAGGGTTGCCGGTCAGCGAGCCAGGGCTTGGCGCTGACGCTCATGACCGTTGTGAGCCGCAAGTCAATGCGCTCGGCCCGGCCGATGTCAACACCGGTCCACCAGGTGGAACGGTCAGGGGGTGTGGGCGGCCCAGTCCAGGATCCGGACGGCGGCTCCGGCGTCCTCCAGGCCCCGGCAGCGGGCGTGGTGGCGGCGGGCGATGCCGTCCAGGTCGAGGTGCGGTCCGAAGGCGGGGTGGGCGGTCAGGCGGCGGGCGTAGGCCCACAGGGCGGGGTGGGCGGCGACGCGGTGGACGGCGGAGGCGTCCAGGTGGTTGCGGTGCACCGTGTCGAGCAGCACCAGCGCGGACCACAACTCGACGTCGGCGGCGGTGACCTGATCGCGGATCAGGTACGTGCGCCCGTCGAGCCACCGCTCCAGGGCGCCCAGCGTGGTGAGCAACTCCTCCAGTGCGGCGGCGCGTTCGTCCGGCCCGGTGTCCGCGGCGCCGGCCCGCTGCGCGGCGCGTTCGATGCCGTGCGCGCACATCCGCTCGACGGCCTCGATCTCCGACTCCGCGCCGCGGGGGTACGGTGAGGGGCGGCCGGCGCCGAAGCCGCGGGCGAGGTCGCGCATGATGTCGGGGGCGTGGGTGCTGACGATGCGCCCGGACCAGTCGTCGCCGAGCACGGGTGCGACGGCGGGGCCGCCGTAGCGGTGGGCGCTGGCGTCGTACAGCGGGCGCAGGGCGTGGTAGCCGCCGTCGGGCAGGTCGGGGACGGCGGGCAGGACGGTGACCGGGCAGACGGCGTCCAGGCCGAGCAGGGTGTGGGTGACGGCGATGCGCAGGCCGTCGGGACACGCGGTCGACAGGTACAGGCGGTAGCGGAGCGGGACGGCGTAGTGACCGCTGCGGGCGTCCCTGCCGATCCGGCCCCGGAAGGCGGTGCCGGGCTCGGCGGACGCGTGGGCGGCCAGTGGTGCGATGGACATGACTCTCCCCGGGAGCGGGCGCGGACGTGCGCGCGGCGGAAGCGACGTCGGGCGGCTCGGCCGTAGGCACCCCTGTGCGCCGGCGCGGCGCGGCTCTGGGTCGCGCCGACGCGGATGGGTACGGCTCAGCGCAGAGGGGCGATCGCGCTGCACACACGCAGCAGATCGATGTGGCGGCGGGAGGTCAGCAGAGGCGAACGGCCCACGTGCGCGGTGACCCACTCGAGGCGCCTCATGCCATTCCCTACCCGTTCACTAGGATTCCCCTCTGGAGTGTCGGTCCGGGCGCGAGTGGCGTCAAGGGGCTGTCCATCAGGTGGCCGTCGCCGGTGGACCTCGGCGGCACGGCGGGGTTTCGCGGGCGGCCCGGCCCCGCCCGGCCGGGCGGCACGCGGCAGCCGCAGTGCGGGGTGCGGAGTCGCGCGACGCCGGAGGCTACGGAAAAAGGGGTCTCCGCGAGCTTCCGCCCGCGAAGACCCCTTCGCGCCGTCGGGACGACAGGATTTGAACCTGCGACCCCTTGACCCCCAGTCAAGTGCGCTACCAAGCTGCGCCACGTCCCGGCGCGCGTCACCCGGCCGAGCCGCGTGATCGTGCAGGTCAACCCTACCGCATACGGGCGGTCGTACCGAGCCGTCCCCGGGCGGCACCCGCCCCGCGGCGCGTGCGCGTGCACCGGACGCCGGACTCCTCCCCCGCCGCCGGGACCGATACCGTCTACCCGCCGCCCCCCGGGCAGGCCATGCACGACGTGGCACCCGGCACCGCGAGGCGCCGGGGGACGGGCGCCGGGTGAGGGGTGCCGGGTGACGGGCGCCGGGTGCCGGGTGAGGGGTGACGGGTGACGGGCGCCGGCTGACGGGCGCCGGGGCCCGCCTGTCCGCGCGGCTCGGGTGGCCTGATCCCGCACTCGGCCGCCCGTCCGCACAGGTCGCGCCACACCGTAACGCCGAAGACCGGCCGGAGGCGCTCAGTGGGCGGCGACCAGTTCCTGGCCGGCGCTGCGCCTCGCGCCGCTCCCGGAGCCGCGCAGCGCCGCGATCCCGATGAAGACCATGGACGACACGCCGGCCAGCGCGAAGGCGGTGAAGCCCCAGTCGCCGTGGCCCGCGGCGAGCAGCTGGCCGCCGAGCCACGGGCCGAAGACGGCGCCGAAGCGGCCCATGCCGGAGGTCCAGCCGACGGCGGTGGCCCGGCTGTCGGGCGTGGAGCGGATCGACACCGTCGCGTAGATCATCGTCTGGGCGCTGTTGAGGAAGACGCCGGTGAGGAAGACGACCGCCATGGTGACGCCGGTCGGCATGTGGACGCTCAGCAGGAAGACGCCGGCGGCGGTGAGCGCGAACCAGATCGCCGAGATGCGCGGGGCGCCGAAGCGGTCGGCGGCGCGGCCGGCCACCAGCATGCCCACGATGCCGCCGAGGTTGAAGACGACGACGAAGGTCAGGGCCGAGCCGAGCCGGTAGCCCTCGCCGCGCATCAGGGTGGGCAGCCAGGTGGCGACGCCGTAGACGAGCAGCAGACCGCCGAAGGAGGCCAGCCAGTACAGCAGGGTCTGGACCCACTCGCCGCCGCGGAACAGGCCCACCAGGGCGTCGAAGCGGTCGGCGGCCGTCTTCCTCTCGGCCGTGGCGGGCAGCTCCACGTCGTAGCGGGCGGCCAGCGCGCGGGCCTCCTCGTCGCGGCCCTTGGCGACCAGGAAGCTCAGCGACTCGGGCAGCATCTTCGCGAGCACCGGGGCGAACAGCAGCGGCGCCACGCAGACCCAGAAGGCGGCGCGCCAGCCGGCGGGCTCGATGAGCCACTTGGCCACGTAGGCGGAGAGGATGCCGCCCGCGTGGTGCGCGGTCATCAGCAGGCCGATGACGATGGCGGCGCGGCCGCGCGGGGCGTAGTCGGAGACCATGCTGATCGCGGTGGGCAGCAGGCCGCCGAGGCCGACGCCCGCGAGGGTCCGGCCGAGGCCGAAGACCTCGACGCTGCCCGAGATCGCGCAGACGCCGGAGGCCAGCGAGAACAGGGTGACGCAGCCGATCATCAGCTTCTTGCGGCCGATCCGGTCCGCGACGGTGCCGGCGGTCAGGGCGCCGACGAGCATGCCGAAGGTGGCGTAGCTGCCGAGGTCGCCGGCCTGGTCGGGGGTGAGGCCGAAGGTCTTCGTCTCGAGCAGGTGCGGCAGCACCGAGCCGTAGATGAACATGTCGAGACCGTCGAAGAGGACGGCCAGCCAGCACAGGGCGACGGCCAGGAGGGCCAGTCTGCTGCCGCGAGCGGACAGGGAGGGGGAGGAGGACATCTTCGTTTTCCTCTCGTCCAGGAGACGTTGCCTGGAGGGGATCTGGGTGCGGGCCGACGCGGCTCGTGCGGCTGACCCGTGCGCTAGACGCTAAGGAGCCACTCCAAAAGAGTCAACGCTTTTGTCAACAATCTCATCAACGATCCGGGGACGGCAGGGGGTGGGGGCGCACTCCGGTGCGCCCCCACCCCCGTTGCCGTGACCGCTCTAGGCGACCGGCGGCGTGCCGTGCGTGTGGAAGGACTCGATGGTCTTCAGCCCCCAGGCCTGGCCCTTCCCGCGTTCCTCCTCGGTCCAGGTGATCAGCGGCCAGTCGGGCGCCAGCACCAGACGGGTGAGCGGGTTGCACAGTTCGACGCGGTTGCCGCCGGGCTCGTAGACGTAGAGGAAGAACGTCTGCTGGATGGCGTGCTTGTGCGGGCCGGTCTCGATGAACACGCCGGTGTCGATGGCGAGGTCGGCGGCGCGCAGGACGTCCTCGCGGGTGTCGGTGGCGAAGGCGATGTGGTGCAGCCGCCCCGAGGAACCGGTCCAGTCCGACGTGTAGACGACGTCGTACGACTTGTTGGTGAAGGTCAGCCAGCGTGCGGCGATCTTCCCCGAGTCGAGCCGGATCTGCTCCGTGGGCCGCGCGCCGAGGACGTGTTGCTGGAACTCGGCGTTGGCGAGCACGTCGGAGGCGAGGAAGTTGACGTGGTCCAGGCGGCGCACGCCCACGCCCCGGTTGGGTTTGGCCTGCGGCTGGTTCTTCAGCGCGGGCTTGAGGTCGTCGGGGCAGCGGTAGTGCTCGCTCTCCCAGTACAGGGCGTGCTCGTGGCCGTCCGGGTCGGCGGTGACGTAGATCTTCCCCAGCCCGGGCTCGTCCTCGGCCCACCGTCCGGTGCCGCCCGCCTCCTCGACCGCCCGGACGCGGCGCTGGAGGGCCTCCTCGCTGGAGGTGCGCAGCGCGAGGCGGCCCAGGCCGGGCTGTTCGCGGGCGGTGAGCACCAGGCTGTGGTGCTCGTAGTCGTCGAAGGTCCGCAGGTAGACCGTGTCGCCGTCCTGACCGTTGACCGTCAGGCCCAGGTAGTCGGTGAAGAAGGCGACACTGGCGTCCAGGTCGGGCGTGTAGAGCTGGGCGTGACCGATGTGGGCGATGTCGCCGAGCGGCGGAGTCATCGTCGACCTCCGGGGGATGGTGCGGACATGGGGGCCGTCTCGGCGGACCGGGGGAACACGGTGCCGTCGAAGATCTTGCGAGCGGTGCGGACCACGGCCGTGCGGCGGGCGACGGGCCGGCCCGCGGAGTCGGTGCCGAGGCTGCTTTCGATGTCGAGGAACCCGGTGGGGTGCTCGATGCGGACCCGGTCGCCGCCGGCGGGCAGCTCGGCGAGGTCCGCGCCGACGGCGCCTTCGATCCGAAGGCCGGCGGCAACGCTCGCGGCACCGAGTACACCGATCGAGGGGTGGCAGCGCACCGGAATGAAGGTGCGGGTGGTGACCGCGCCACCGTCGCGGGGCGCGGCGAGGAGCGTGAGCTTGGGCACGGTGGTGTCGGAGACGTCCCCGAGGCCCATCAGCCGCCCCGCCTCCAGGCGGATCGCGCGCAGCCGGTCGGCGAGCGCGAGGTCCTCCTCCAGGTCCTTGGGCCGCTCGTAGCCGGTCACCTTCAGGGAGGACGCGGCGATGAGCACCGTGGGCATGCCGTTGTCCACGCAGGTCACCGGGGTGCCGTCGATGTCGTCGCGGACGTTGCCGGTGGGCAGCAAGGGACCGGCGCCCGGCGGGAAGGCGATCACCACCGGCGCGGCCGTGCCCGGCACCCCGGAGATCTCCGCGTCGCCCTGGTAGCGGACCCGGCCGCCCGGGGTGGGGAAGGTCGCCGTGGCGTGGCCGCCGCTGTTGACCATCCTGATGCGTACCGAGGTCTCCTCCTCCCCCGCCGTGACCAGTCCGCGCTCGACGGCGAACGGGCCGACGCCGGCGAGGATGTTGCCGCAGTTCTGACGGTCACTCACCTCGGGTCGTTCGACGCCCACTTGGAGGAATAGGTAGTCGACGTCCGCCTCCGGGTCGGACGAGGGCGAGACGACCGCCACCTTGCTGGTGAGCGGGTGGGCGCCGCCCAGTCCGTCGATCTGCCGCTCGTCCGGGCTGCCCATGATCCGCAGCAACAGCGCGTCGCGGGCGGCCGGTTCGGCGGGCAGGTCGCGGGCCAGGAAGTAGGCGCCCTTGGAGGTGCCGCCGCGCATCAGCAGGCAGGGCACCGCGTCGGTCACGGCCGGTCTCCCGCGTGCGCGGCGTACTCCTCGTACGTCCGGTACTCGACGCCGAGTTCCTTGAGCTTCTCGCGCAGACCGTAGCGGTCCAGGCCGAGTTGGCCGTCGAGGAAGGCGGCGCGGGACTCGGCCTCCTTGGCCTCCCGGGCCGCCGAGCGTTCGGCGGTCTCGCGGGCGCGCTCGCGGGGCACGACCACCACGCCGTCGTCGTCGGCGACGATCACGTCACCGGGGCGGACGACCTGGCCGTCGATGGCGACCGGCACGTTGACCGAGCCGCCGGTGGCCTTCACGGTGCCCTGCGCGGAGATCGCACGGGACCAGGCGGCGAAGCCCATGTCGCGCAGTTCCTGCGTGTCGCGGATGCCCGCGTTGATGACGAGGCCGCGCACGCCGCGCCGCCGCAGCGCGGTGGCGAACAGCTCGCCGAACATGCCGTCCGTGGAGGGCGAGGTGGTGGTGACGACGAGGATGTCGCCCTCCCCGCACTGCTCCACGGCCGCGTGGATCATCAGGTTGTCGCCGGGCCAGCTGAGCACGGTCACGGCGGTGCCCGCGATCCGCACGCCCTGCTGGACGGGCCGGATCTCCGGGCCGAGCAGCCCGCTGCGGCCCATCGCCTCGCTCACCGTCGCCACGCCGAAGCGGGCCAGCGCCTCGACGTCCCGCGCTTCCGCCTTCGGATGGCCGGTGACGATCACGCCGCTCATGCCAGCTCCTTCGCGATCTGCGGGTAGGGACGCATGTACGCCTCGGCCATGGTCTTGTGGGCCAGCCCAAGGTTGGGGCCGGCGTTGCGCTTGAGCTGGACGCCGCGGCGCACGGCGAGGTCGGTGTAGTAGTCCCACAGGTGCTGCTGGGCGCCGAGGCACTCCATCGCCTTGCGCTTGGTCTCCCACACCTCGGTGATGTCGAGCAGCACCTCGGGCCTGAAGCCGCTCATCTCGGGCTGGTGCGGCTCGAAGCAGAACACCGGCGGGGCGCCGATGATCTCGCCCTCGCCCGGGTAGCCGATGGCCTGGGCCAGGATCCTGGCCTGGAGCGCCATGCGGTTGGCGGCCGGGTGGTCGCCGTTGTACGGGTCCTCGGCCGGATGGGTGAGCACGACGTCCGGCTGGGTCTCGCGATAGACGGCGACGAGCCGGTCGGTCAGCTCCTCGGTGGCCACCAGGGGATAGTCGCCGGCGTCGAAGAAGCGGACCTCGGCGCCGAGGGTGGCGGCGGCGCGCTCGGCCTCGTCACGGCGTATCGCCTTGATCTCCTCCAGCTTCCTGCCCTCGCGCCACGCCTTGGCGGACTCGCCGCGCTCGCCGAAGGTCAGGCACGCGATGGTGACCTGCTCGCCCCGGGACGCGGCCAGGGCGATGGCTCCGCCCGCCCGCCACACGAAGTCCCCGGCGTGCGCGGTGACGACGAGTGTGGATCGTGGGATGGCGGGCGCGTTGGCCTGGGTCATTGCTCGGATCTCCTTGGTGGACAGGTGGGCGCGCCCGCCCCGCGCGCGTCGGTCGCGCACCGCGTCAGTCGCGCAGCGCCTCGATCACGCTGGTGAGGTGGGCGCGGACGGCCGCCTCGGCCGCCTGCGGATCCCTGGCCCTGATCGCCTCGATCATCGCCAGATGCTCGTTCAGGGATTGCTGGGGACGCCCCGGCCGCAGCGCCAGCTGGAAGCGGTGGCGCACCAGTTGGGCGTTCAGCCGCTCCAGGAGGTCCACGGCCGTCCGCTGGCCGGAGAACTCGCGGACCTTGGCGTGCAGTTCCTGGTTGAGTTCGGAGTACGTCACCGGCTCGCCGTCGGCGACGGCCTTGGTCATCGCCGTGCCGAGTTCCGTCAGCTCGGCGAGCTGGTCGTCGTCGGCCAGCACGGCCGCCTTGGCCGCGCACAGCCCTTCGAGGACCATGCGGCATTCGGTGATGGCGACCGCTTCATCCACGGTCACCACCCGCACCCGCGAGCCGCGGTTGCGGATCCTCTCGACCAGGCCCTGTGCCTCCAGATCGATGAGCGCGGCACGGATGCTGGCCCGTGTCACACCGAACTGCTCGGCGAGTTCGTTCTCCACCAGCCGCTGTGCCGGTGCCATCTCGCCGTGCAGGATCGCCTGCCGCAGCTGCGCGAGCGCGTGCTGCTTGGCCTGCTCCCCGGTGCTCGGACGGGCTTCCTTCGGCATCGTTGCCCTCCCTGAGTGAGTGCCTGTCGAACCTAAATCTAGCCAGACAACATTGTCAACAATTTTGTCCGCCGTATTGCGGGCAGACGTCGGTCACGCTGACCCGGTCAAACCCCCCGATCCCCGGTCCGGTGCCCGTCCGTCGTGACGAAGTGTCCTGCGGGCGGGGCCGAGAACCCACACTCTGTCGGCACCGACGGTGCGGGTGCGGTGGCTAGGGTCGCCGTATGACCCACAGCTTCGCTCTCCACATCCCCGACGCCGAGCTCGAGCCCGAGCCCCTCGACCCCCACACAGATCGTGTCCGGGACTCCGGAGGTGACCGGAAAGGTCGTCTGGGAGTCGCGGGACGGCCGGCAGGTCCGCGGGATCTGGCAGATCACCCCCGGCGTCGTCACCGACACCGAGGCGGACGAGCTGTTCGTCGTGATCAGCGGGTCGGCGACCGTCGAGGTGGAGGGCGGGCCGACGCTGGAGGTCGGGCCCGGCGACATGGCCGTGCTGCGCGCGGGCGACCGCACGACCTGGACGGTCCACGAGACGCTGCGCAAGGCGTACGCCATCAACCTCTGAGAAACACGCAGCTCTGACAAGACACGCAGCCCTGGGAAACGCGTCAGCCTCTGCGGGACAGCAGGCGCACGCCCTCGGCGAGGGCGTCGACGACCGGCTCCGGCGGGGTGTCCGGCTCTCCCGCCCGCCGTCCCGGCCGCCGGGTGCGGGCGAGCAGCGGAAGCTCCACCTGGACGCCGCCCCCGCGGGTCAGGTTCACCGGGTACCTCGCGTGCAGCCCGCGCAGCGCGCGGGGAATCTTCGCGAGGTCGGTGACCGCCTCGAACTCCGGCCGCAGCGCGCGCAGTCCGAAGGCGAGCAGCCGGGCCGCCGACCGGTTGCCGCCGCCGAGGAAGACGGTGCGCGGCGCCGCGGCGCGCAGGTGGCCGTGCAGGGAGACCGTCACCGAGACGTGGCAGAGGAAGTCCCGCAGCAGCGCGCAGTGGTCCGCGGCCATGCGCGGCGACGGGATGTGCACCGGCCGCCGCGCCCCCGGCTGGCTGAAGACGAGGCTGGTGGCGCCGCAGCGCGCGGCCAGCGACTCGGCGAGTTCGGCCGTACCCCCTTCGTTGGCGGCGTGCAGCGCCAGCAGCCCGATGCGGCTGCCCGGCGTCAGCGTGACGAGGAACGCGACGCCCTCGATCTCGACGCGCTCGGTCCGGACGCACTCGGTCAGTCGGCGCTCGGCCTGCCCGCGCTCGGTCTGTCCGCGCTCGGTCTGTCCGCGCTCGACCTGCCCGCGCCCGGCCTGCCCGCGCTCGACCCGCTGTGTCATCACGGCTCCTCAACTCGTCGTCGGCGCGGGCATGTTGTACGGCGTCACCACCTGCGTGGCGGACGGCAGCGTGGGTCCCGCGGGCGGCAGCGCGCCGTGGAAGCGCATCACGAGGTGACAGGCCTCCCGCATGTCCTGGCGCAGGTCGTGGTGGAGGACGGCGGACAGGCGATGCTCACGCAGCAGGCGCGTGTTGTCGTGGTCGAGGTCGTGCGCGACGAACACCGCGCACTCGCGTCCCAGGTCCGCGAA
This sequence comes from Streptomyces sp. NPDC020996, assembly GCF_040641355.1. Classification (NCBI taxonomy): domain Bacteria; kingdom Bacillati; phylum Actinomycetota; class Actinomycetes; order Kitasatosporales; family Streptomycetaceae; genus Streptomyces; species Streptomyces sp. NPDC020996. The sequence goes on along the minus strand of NZ_JBFADM010000011.1, from coordinate 143,224 downwards.
GGCGCGCAGGGTGGCGATGTTGCCGCCGCCGATCGAGTAGACGGCGCGGATGTCCGGGTCCCGTTCCAGCGCGGCGCGCACCAGGTCGTACTGGGTGGTGTCCAGGCCCTGCCCCTCGGCGATCTCCACCAGCGTGCGGTCGGGGTGGTGGGTGCGCATCGCGCTGCGGAAACCCATCTCGCGCTCCTCCTCGTTGCGGAAGAAGCCGCTGCTGAGGCTGGTGAGCACGTTGCCGGGGCGGTCGCCGAGCCACTGGCCCATCAGGTACGCCGCCGTCGCGCCCGCCGCCCGGTTGTCGATGCCGACGTAGGCCAGGCGCGGGGTCGCCGGCAGGTCGGTCACCAGGGTCACCACGGGGACGCCCGCGTCGGCGAGCCGGCCGACGGCGGCCGTGACCTCCGGGACGTCCGGTGCCTTGAGGATCACGCCCTGCGAGCCGCGCCGGGCGATGCGGTCCAGCGTGCGGGTCAGTTCCGCGGCGGGGCCGGTCTCGCGGAAGTGGAAGCGCGAGCGGACGACCGCCGGGTGCAGGGAGGGCAGTTCCGTCTCCAGGGCGGCGCGCACGGCGGTGGAGAACCGCTCCGGCGCCTGCATCACTATGTCGATCATGAAGGTGCGGCCGACCAGCCGGACCTGGGTGCGCTGCCGGTCCAGGTCGGCGATGGCCTGCCGGACCTCGCGGGCGGTGCTCTCCCGCACGCCGCCGCGCCCGTTGAGCACCCGGTCCACCGTGGCCTCGCTCAGGCCCGCCTGACGTGCGATCTCCCGGATGGGGAAGGGGTGGCCCACGGATGGCTCCTTGAGGGGTTTTTGATGGCTTCCTGCTGGTTGTTCGAGGGGTTTGTACTGACAACAATGACAGAGCTGTTTCGCTCCGTGCCCCCGAAGGGACGACGATGTCCTCGATGTCTTCGATGTCCTTGCCGTCCTCGGCGTCCTTGCCGTCCTCGGCGTCCTTGACGTCCTCCCTCTCCGCGCAACGCCGTGTGTGGCTGTCCGAGCAGGACTGCGACCTCGACGCCTTCCGCGCGCTCGTCGAGACCTCCACCGACCGGGCCGACTACCCGTACGCCTCCGCCGTGCAGCACGGTGTCCTGGTCTACGACAGCGACCGGCTGCGCGGGGCCGCCGACCGCGCCGGCGTGCGGGCCGAGCTGGTCCGGGCGCTCGCCGACGGGCCCGGCATCGTGGTCCTCAAGGGCGCCTTCCCCGACCCGGCCGTCGTCGACCGGCTGAGCGCCGTCTTCGACGCCCTCATCGCCGGGCAGCGGGCCTCGGGCGCGCGGGCCGGCGACCACTTCGCCGCCCCCGGCGCCAACGACCGGGTGTGGAACGCGCTGGAGAAGGCGGCCCTCCACGACCCGGAGGCGTTCGCCGACTACTACGCCAACGACATGCTGGCGCTGGCCGCCACCGCCTGGCTCGGCCCCGCCTACCAGGTCACCTCGCAGGTCAACGTAGTCAACCCGGGCGGCGCGGCGCAGACCGTGCACCGCGACTACCACCTGGGCTTCCTCTCCGGCGAGGTGGCGGCCGGCTACCCGGCGCACGTGCACGCCCTCTCCCCCGTCCTCACCCTCCAGGGCGCGGTCGCGCACTGCGACATGCCCGTGGAGTCCGGGCCGACGATGTACCTGCCGCACTCGCAGAAGTACGGGCCCGGCTACCTGGCCTGGCGGCTGCCGGCCTTCCGCGAGTACTTCGAGGCCCACCACGTCCAGCTCCCGCTCGCCAAGGGCGACGCGGTCTTCTTCAACCCGGCGCTGTTCCACGCGGCCGGCGCCAACCGCTCCGCGGACATCCGGCGCACCGCCAACCTGCTGCAGGTGTCGTCCGCGTTCGGCCGGGCGATGGAGACGGTCGACCGCGAGGCCGTCGTCGACGCAGTCTTCCCGGTGCTGCTCAGGCGCCGGGCGGAGGGCGCCGGCGAGGAGTGGCTGGAGAACGTGATCGCGGCGAGCGCCGAGGGCTACCCGTTCCCCACCAACCTCGACAGCGACCCGCCCGTCGACGGCCTCGCCCCGCCCGCGCAGGCGGACGTCGTACGGCGCGCCCTGCGCGAGACATGGACCCCCAAGGCCCTGCGCGACGCGCTGCGGGCCGGCGCCGAGCGGCGCGAAAGCCGACCGCGGGAAATCTGAAAGGACCTGCCCCTCATGGGACTTCTCGACGACAAGGTCGTCCTCGTCAACGGCGGCAGTCAGGGCGTCGGCGCAGCCGTCGCGCGGGCCGCGGTCCGCGAGGGCGCGGTCGTGGCCGTGACCGGGCGGCGCACGGCACCGGGCGAGGCGCTGGTGACCGAGCTGACCGCCGCCGGCGGCAAGGCCACCTTCGTACGGGCCGACCTGTCCGACGCCGAGCAGGCACGGTCCGCCGTCGGCGACGTGGTGGCGGTGTACGGCCGGGTCGACTGCCTGGTCAACTCCGCCGGCCTCACCTCCCGGGGCACGCTCCTGGACACCACGCCCGCCCTGTTCGACCAGCACATCGCGATCAATCTCAGGGCGCCGTTCTTCGCGATGCAGGCGGCGGTGGCGGACATGCTGAGCCGCGGGGCGCCGGGCACGATCGTCAACATCATCACGTCGTCGGCGCACGGCGGGCAGCCCTTCCTCGCGCCGTACGTCGCCGCCAAGGCCGGTCTCATCGGCCTGACCCGCAACGCGGCGCACGCCCACCGCTGGGACCGGATCCGCGTCAACGGCCTGAACATCGGCTGGACGGCGACCGAGGGCGAGGACGCGACGCAGAAGAGGTTCCACGGCGCCGGGGACGACTGGCGCGAGGAGGCCGCCGCGAAGCTGCCGATGGGCAAGCTCGGCCAGCCGGACGAGATCGCCGACTTCGTGGTCCTCCTGTTGTCGGACCGGTCGGGCGTGGTCACCGGATCGGTGATCGACTGGGACCAGAACGTGCTCGGCGGACTCGACTGACCTCCCGCCCCACTGCCCCGCTACGAACCGCATCACCCCGCACCACCCCGCAACCAAGGAGCAACACCCCCATGCGCATCGGAATCCTCGGCCTCGGCCGCATCGGCGCCTTCCACGCCGAGACCCTCTCCGGACTCGACGCGGTGGATTCGCTCGTCGTGTCCGACCCGTTCGCCCAGGCCGCCAAGTCCGCCGCCGAGCGGTTCGGCGCCGAGGTCGCGGACTCCCCCGAGGCCGTGCTGGCCGCCGGGGTGGACGGCGTGGTGATCGCCGCCGCGACCGACGCCCACCCGGGCCTGATCCTGGCCGCGGTCGAGGCCGGCGTGCCCGTCTTCTGCGAGAAGCCCGTCGCGAAGACCATGGCCGAGGGCGTCGAGGTCCTCAGGGCCGTCGAGGGCGCCGACGTGCCGATCCAGATCGGCTACAACCGCCGCTTCGACGCAGGATTCGTCGCGGCGCGGGCCGCCGTGCACAGCGGCGAGCTGGGCACGCTGCACACCGTGCGGTCGACCACCCTGGACCCGGCGCCGCCGCCGGCCGCGTACGTCGCCTCCTCCGGCGGCATCTTCCGCGACTGCTCGGTGCACGACTTCGACATCATCCGCTGGGTGACCGGCCGCGAGGTGACCGAGGTGTACGCCGTCGGCGGCAACCGGGGCGCCGACTACATCAAGCAGGCGGGCGACGCCGACACCACCGGCGCGATCCTCACCCTCGACGACGGCACCATCGCCGTCGTCTCCAACTCCCGCCACAACGGCCGGGGTTACGACGTCCGCATGGAGATCCACGGATTCACGGACTCCATCGCCGTGGGCCTGGAGGACAAGCTGCCGCTGCGTTCCGTCGAGCCCGGCGTGACCTTCCCCGCGGGCACCCCGCACGACTTCTTCATGGACCGCTTCACCGAGGCCTACCGCGCCGAACTCACCGCGTTCACCGAGGTCGTGGCCGGCACCCGGACCTCCCCCTGCACGGTCGCGGACGCGCTGGAGGCGGGCTGGATCGCGGAGGCGTGCACCCTGTCGCTGCACGAGCACCGGCCGGTGACGCTCGCCGAGGTGCGCGCCGGCTGAGGCCGGGGCGGCGTGGCCGCGCTCCCGGAGTGCGTCTACGGTCTTGTGGTCCGCCCGCACGGCGACCACGAGACCGTCCACGCACCACCGACCGAGGAGCGACGACCATGACCAGCGGCCACGCCGTCCACCGACCTGCCCTCGTACGCGACGAGTTACCCGGCCCCGGCCCGCGCAGCGTGGTCGTGGTCGGCGCGGGTCCCGGCGGTCTGACCGCCGCCCGGGAACTGGAGCGCGCCGGACACCGGGTGACCGTCCTGGAGGAGCTGGACGACGTGGCCGGCAAGTGCCGGAGCGTGCACGTCGACGGCCTGGCCTACGACCTGGGCGGCCACATCTGCACCAACCGGTACGAGCGGGTTGCGGAGTTGGTGACCGAGCTGGGCGTCAAGACGGAGCGCACCACCCGCTACCGCGTCCTGAACGTCGCGGAGCGCACCGCGAGCCGGCAGACGATGCCGTTCCTGCGCGACGAGGCGTTCGCCCGCTACCGGGCGCTGCGCGAGCGCGAGTTCCCGCGCATCGCCGAACCCGGGCTCGCCCATTCCGCGAAGGCGCTCGCCGCTCCCGTCGCCCAATGGCTCGCCGAGCACCGCCTGTGGTCCATGGCCGAATCGTTCGGCACCGGGTACACGGCGGCCGGCTACGGCCACCTCGACGACGCCGTGCCCGCGCTGTACTTCGTCAAGTACGCCGAGATGACCGGGCTGTTGTCCGACGGGCCGGAACTGCTCGGACACGCGGGCACGTTCACGGTCGTCGGCGGGTTCGCCACCCTGTGGAGCCGCGTCGCCGAGGGGCTGGAAGACGTGCGGTGCGGGGTGCGGGTCGGGTCGGTCGAGCGGCGCGCGGACGGGGTACGGGTGCACACCGACGGGGGCCCGGTGGACGCCGACGACCTGGTGCTGGCCGTCCCCCTGGACCGGATCCTGCCGGTCCTGGACGCCACCGAGGAGGAACGCGACCTCGCCGCCCGGATGCGCAGCAACGCCTACCACACCACCCTCGCCACCGCCCCCGGCCTGCCGGAGGACGCCTTCTACTTCCTGGACCGCCACACGGCGACCCGCGGGGCGGCCGGCCACTGCGTGTCGTACCACCACCGCTACCCCGGCAGCGACGTGCGGACCTTCTACTCCTACGGCCGTCCCGAGGACGTCGCCGCGCTGCTGCCGGACGACATCGCCGAGCTGGGCGGCCGGCTGGAGCGGGTGCACCTGCGGCGCCGGTGGGCGTTCATGCCGCACTTCGGCGGCGACGACCTGGCGGCCGGCGCCCTGGACCGGCTCGCGGCGCTGCAGGGCCGGATGCGCACGTACCATGTCGGCGGCCTGCCCGCCTTCGAACTGGTCGAGTGCGTCGTCGCGCACGCCCAGGACCTCGTCCGCCGCCGCTTCCCGGCGGCGTACGGCACACCGACACGGCGGGAGGACACTCCCGCCACGACCGAGGAGGAACGCACGGCATGAGCGGACCGGACCGGGAGCCCCTGCGCATCGGAATACTGGGAGCCGCGCGGATCACCGGGCGCGCGCTCGCCGACCCGGCCCGGGCCGGCGGCCACCGCCTCGTCGCGGTGGCGGCCCGGGACCGCTCCCGGGCCGCGTCCTTCGCCGCGGAGCACGGCGTGGAGCGGGTGCTCGGCTCGTACGCCGACCTGCTCGCCGACCCCGAGGTCGAGGTGGTCTACAACCCGCTACCCAACGGCCTGCACGGGCCGTGGAACCTCGCCGCCCTCGCGGCCGGCAAGCACGTCCTGACCGAGAAGCCGTCGGCGAGCGACGCCGCGGAGGCCGCCGAGGTGCGGCAGGCCGCCGCGAAGGCCGGGACGGTCTTCCTGGAAGGCTTCCACTACCTCTTCCACCCGGTCACCCGCCGGCTGCACGAGATCCTGGCGAGCGGCGAACTGGGCGAGCTGCTGAGGTTCGAGGCCCTGGTCGCGACGCCCGCCCCGCCGGACGGCGACCCGCGCTGGTCGCTGCCGCTGGCCGGCGGCGCCCTGATGGACCTGGGCTGCTACGCCCTGCACGCCGCGCGGATGCTCGCGCCCCTCGCGGGCGGCGCGCCACGGCTCGTCTCCGCGCGCGGCGGCGAACGCGGGGGCGCGCCCGGCGTCGACGAGTGGCTGGACGCCGAACTGGCCTTCCCCGGCGGGGCCACCGCCTCCGCGCGCTGCCACATGGCCTACGGGGAGCTGGAGATGAGCTGCCGGATCGTCGGCAGCCGCGGTGAGGCGGCCGCCCCGAACTTCGTGCTGCCGCACCGGGACGACCGGGTCGTGGTGCGCACCGCGGACGGCGAGCGGACGGAACGGCTCGGCACCCGGTCGTCGTACGCCTACCAGCTGGACGCCTTCGCCGCGCGGGTACGCGACGGCGTGCCGCTGCCGCTGGACGCGGACGACGCGGTGGCGACGATGACGCTGATCGACGACTGCTACCGGGCCGCGGGCTTCGCACCCCGGCCGCGCACGGACGCCGGACGGACAGCCGGATGACCGACCGCACTACCGGCGACCGCACGACCGGCGCCCGCGTGACCGACGGCCGAGTGACCGGCGCCCGCGTGACCGACGCCACGGCTGTCGCCCGGATCGTCCCCGCGCAGGTCGCCGACATCCAGCAGGCCCTCGACGATCACGCCCGCTACTGGGGCGAGCGTGATCTGCGGGCGCTGCATCTGCTGCCGCTGGTGCACGAGTTCGGGCGGACCTGCCTGGTCGCCCGGTCGGACGACGGCGTCCTCGGCTACCTGATCGGCTTCGTCACCCCGGGCGGCACCGGGTACGTGCACCTGGTCGCGACCCGCGACGACGCCCGCGGCGCCGGGCTGGGCCGCGCCCTGTACGAGGCCTTCGCCGAGGCCGCCGGCCGGCAGGGCGCCGTCCGGCTGAAGGCGATCACCACGGTGGGCAACGAGGGCTCCCTCGCCTTCCACCGCAGCCTGGGCTTCGACGTCCGGGTCGCGGAGGACTACAACGGCCCCGGCCGGCCACGGGTCGTCTTCACCCGGCCCCTCGCGGGCTTCACCGCCGGCCACTGACGGCTCGACCGGGGGCGTCCGGCGCGTCACCGGTACAGTGGCGGCCGCTCCACGAGTTCCACCTCGGCCCGGCCGCCCTGCTCCAGGGCGCGCACGCCGGCCTCGCTGACCGCCGCCGCGGCGTAGCCGTCCCACACGCTGGGGCCGGTGACCTCGCCGCGGCGGGTGGCGTCCACCCACGCCTGGACCTCGCGGTCGTAGGCGTCGGCGAAGCGGTCGAGGTAGTCCTGGGCGATGGTGCCGCCCCAGCGGCCCGCCATGTTGGTGACCATGGCGTGGCCGTCGCCGATCCGGGCGGTGCCGCGTTCGCAGACCGCCTCGGCCTGTACCTGGTAGCCGAAGCCGCAGTTGACGAAGATCTCGACGTCGACGACCGCGCCGCCGTCGGTCTCGAACACCACGAACTGCGGGTCCTGCATCCCGTCCGGGGCGTTCGCGGACGGCGCCGGGCGCAGCACCGTCACGGCCCTGATCTCCTGGCCGAGCAGCCAGCGCGTGACGTCCATCTCGTGCACGACGGAGTCGTTGACGAGCATCTCGCTGCGCCAGCCGGGCGGGGAGGCGACGTTGCGGTGCCGGTGGTGCAGCAGCAGCGGCCGGCCCAGCTGGCCGCTGTCCAGCAGGGCCTTGAGCTTCAGGTACTCGGCGTCGTAGCGCCGCATGAAGCCGACCTGGACGCGGCGCCGGCCCAGGGACTGCTCGGCTTCGAGCACCCGCAGGGCGGAGGCCGCGTCCGGGGTGAGCGGCTTCTCGCACAGCACGGGCAGGTCGTGCGCGAACGCCGTCAGCAGGGCCGCCTCGTGAGCGGGCCCCGGGGAGGCGATCAGCACGGCGTCGACGTCGGCCGCCGCCATCGCGGCGGCCGGATCGGTGTACGGGGTGCAGCCGTCGATACCGGCCGCGACGGCCTTGGCGCGTTCCGCGTCGACGTCGACGACGGCGGTCACCCGGGCGCCGCTGGTGACCCCCTGGATACGGCGGACGTGGTCGGCGCCCATCCTGCCGGTGCCGACGACGGCGACGCGCAGTGTGCCGGGCTGTGCCATGGTCGTTCCCCTTCGGGCGGTCGGGCGGTCAGGCGCCGCAGGACCTCAGGAACTTGCGGGTGCGCACCGCGATGGGCAGCGGCTTGTCCGGCTCGCACGGGTACATGTCCTGCTCGACGATCGCGAACAGGTCCACGCCGAGCCGCTGCGCCGCCTCCAGCACCGGACCCAGCTCCGGTACGCCGGAGGGCGGTTCGCACATCACGCCGCGCTGCACGGCCGGGCCGAACGGCACCTCGTTCGCCCGCACGTCGGCGAGGATCTCCGGGTCGACCTGCTTGAGGTGCAGGTAGCCGATGCGTTCGCCGTAGGTCTCGATCAGCTTGACGCTGTCGCCGCCGCAGTAGGCGTAGTGCCCGGTGTCCAGGCAGAGGTTGACCAGGTCGGAGTCGGTCGAGTCGAGGAAGCGCTCGACGTGCGCCTCGGTGTCGATGTGGGTGTCGGCGTGCGGGTGCACGACGATGTCGAGGCCGTACGTCTCCTTCACCTCGTGGCCGAGCCGTTCCATGCCCTTGGTGAGGTGGGCCCACTGCTCGCCGGTCAGCTCCGGGGGCTCCAGGATCTCGGCGGTCTTGTCGTCCCGCCAGAAGGACGGGATGACGACCAGGTGCTCGGCGCCCATGGCCTGGGTGAGCGCCGCGACCCGGCTGACCTGCTCCCAGGTGCCGTCCCATTCGGCGGGGCCGCGGTGCAGTCCGCAGAAGATGGTGCCGGCGGAGACCTTCAGGTTCCGCTTGTTCACCTCGTCGGTGAGCCGGGCCGGGTCGGTCGGCAGATAGCCGTAGGGGCCGAGCTCGATCCAGGAGTAGCCGGCCTCGGCGACCTCGTCCAGGAAGCGTTCCCAGGGCACCTGCAGGGGGTCGTCGGCGAACCAGACGCCCCAGGAGTCGGGGGCGGAGCCGACCCGGATGCGGTCCAGCGCAGCGGGCATGTCAGGACTTCCCTTCGGATGCGGCCGCGCCGGGTGCGGTGAGGGCGTCCTCTTCGGGGAGTTCCTCGACGTCGACTCCGCGGACCTGCGCGAGCTCGTGCTTGAGCGCGGCGAGTTCGGCGCCGCCGGCCATGTGGTTGGTGAGTTCCTCGAGGCTGACCTGGTCGCGGGACGCGGACATCTCCAGGGTGCCCAGGCGCAGCACGCTGAAATGGTCGCCGACCATGTAGGCGTGGTGGGGGTTGTGGGTGATGAAGATGACGCCGAGGCCGCGGTCGCGGGCGGCGGCGATGTACTTCAGCACCACGCCGGACTGCTTGACGCCGAGGGCGGCGGTCGGCTCGTCCAGGATCAGCACGCGGGCGCCGAAGTAGACGGCGCGGGCGATGGCCACGCACTGGCGCTGGCCGCCGGAGAGGGTGCCGATGGGCTGCTCCAGGTCGTCCAGGACGATGCCCATCTCGCGCAGTTCGTGGTCGGCCGTCTTCTTCATCTTCTCGATGTCGAGGCGGCGCAGCGGCCAGGGGCCCTTGGTCATCTCCGAGCCGAGGAAGAAGTTGCGCCACACCGGCATCAGCGGGACGACCGCGAGGTCCTGGTAGACGGTGGCGATGCCCTTGTCGAGCGCCTCGCGCGGGGTGCTGAAGCGCACCGGGGCGCCGTCGACGAGGAACTCGCCCTCGGTGTGCTGGTGCAGACCCGAGATGATCTTGATGAGGGTGGACTTGCCGGCGCCGTTGTCGCCGAGCACGCAGGTGACCTGGCTGGGGTACACCTTCAGGTCGACGCCGTGCAGGGCGCGGATGTTGCCGTAGGACTTGCCCGCGCCGCGCAGTTCGACGATCGCTCCGTCTCCGTCGTCGGCGGCGGTGTCGGCGATGATGGCGCCGTGGGTGCCGGCTTCGTCGGCTGTCGTCATGTCGGTCACCTCCGGGTCGCCGTGCGCTGGATGTACAGGTTGATCAGCACCGCGCCGAGGAGCATCGCGCCGAGGAACGCCTTGAACCAGTCGGGGTTCCAGCCGGCGTAGACGATGCCCTGCTGCACCATGCCGAACATGAAGGCGCCGAAGACCGGGCCGATCGCCGAGCCGGCGCCGCCGGTCAGCAGGCAGCCGCCGATCACGGCCGCGGAGATGTAGATCAGCTCCTGGCCCACACCCTCGCCGGACTGCACGGTGTTGAAGGTGAAGAGCTGGTGCATGCCGACGAACCAGGCGCCGAAGCCGACCAGCATGAACAGCGAGATCTTGGTGAAGTTCACGGGCACGCCGACGGCCCGCGCGGACTCCTTGTTGCCGCCGACGGCGAAGATCCAGTTGCCGTACCTGGTGCGCAGCAGCACCCAGGTGGCCAGGGCCGCGAAGACCAGCCAGTAGACCACGGTGATCTTGACCTGGACACCGCCGACCTCGAAGGTCGACGCGAAGATCTTCTTCGCCTGGTCGAAGCCGTCCATGTCGCTGATGTCGTCGGTGGCCACGTTGCCGGTGACCAGCTTGGTCACCGCGAGGTTGACGCCCTGCAGGATCAGGAAGCTGCCCAGGGTGATCAGGAAGCTGGGCAGGCCGGTCTTGACCACCATCCAGCCGTTGAAGAAGCCGACCGCGAGGGACACGGCGAGCGCGAGGACCACGCCGACCCAGACGTTCACGGTCAGCTGGTAGCTCAGCATGCTCGCGGTCAGCGCCGAGGTGATCACGGCGACACCGGACGACAGGTCGAACTCCCCGCCGATCATCAGCAGCGCCACCGGAAGCGCCATGATGCCGATGGTCGACGACTGGTAGAGCACGTTCGCCATCGAGGATCCGTCGCGCACCGGCGGGGCGGTGACGAGGAAGAACACGTACACCGCGACGGCGCCGAGGAAGACGCCCACCTCGGGGCGGGCCAGCAGCCTGAGCGCCAGGGGGCGCCGGGCCGTGCGCCCGTCGGTTTCCTTGCCGGGGCCGGAGGCCGGCGGTGTGGTCACCGCCGGCTCGGCGTCCTGGGTCATGCTCATCACCGAGTGCCCTTCGCGGCGTACTTGGCGACCGCGTCGACGTTGGACTTGTCCACGAAGGCGGGACCGGTCAGCACGGGCTGCTCGCCGCCGCCCATGTAGTTGCCGTTGTTCTTGTACAGCCACAGCGAGTCGATCGCCAGGTAGCCCTGGAGCCAGGGCTGCTGGTCCACGGCGAACTGGATGGTGCCCTTGCTGATGGCGCCGGTCAGGTCCTTGTTCAGGTCGAAGGTCGCGATCTTGGCCTTGCTGCCGGCGTCGGACACCGACTGCACCGCGGTCAGCGCGAACGGGGCGCCGAGGGTGGCGACGTAGTCGATGGACTTGTCCTGCTTGAGCTTGGCGGTGATGGTCGACTTCACGGACGGCATGTCGGTGCCGTTGACGTACAGCACGTCGGTCTTGCCGGAGAAGGTCTTCTTCAGGCCGTCGCAGCGCTGGGTCAGGCCGACGTTGCCCTGCTCCTGGACGACGCAGACGGCGTGCTTGGCCTTGAGTTCGTTGAGCTTCTTGCCGAACGCCTCGCCGGCCACGGTCTCGTCCTGGCCGAAGAACTCCATCAGGCCGAGCTTCTTCCAGTCGCTGACCCCGGAGTTGAGGCCGACGACGGGTATGTTCGCCTGGGTCGCCTTGGACACGACGTCCTTCATGGCGTCGGGCTTGGCGAGGGTGATGGCGATGCCGTCGACCTTCTGGTCGATGGCGTTCTGGACCAGAGTGGCCTGGGCGCCGGCGCTCGGGTCCGCGGAGTAGACGAGCTTGATGTTGTCCTTGGCGGCGGCGGCCTCGGCGCCCTTGCGGACGATGTCCCAGAAGGTGTCACCGGGCGACTGGTGGGTGACCAGGGCGACCGTCATGCGGGGCGTGGTGGCCTTGCCCGCGGAGGCGCCGTCCGCGCTCTCCTCGGCCTTCTTGCCGCCGGAGCTGCTGGAGCAGCCCGCGACGGTCAGTGCCGCCGCAGCTGCCAGGGCCACCGCGGGGGCCAGTCTGCGGGAGAGAGAAGAGCGTTCCATCTGTCCTGCACCTCACTGTGCGACGGGGGGAGACGGGGAATGCCGGCGGATCGTCGGGATCCGGGGCCCGGACCTGCGGTGCAGCTCCGGGTCGTGAGCCGCGGAAGCGGCGGTCGTGCTGGGACGGGATCCAATCCCTTGGCGCGCTCGCTGTCAATACTTTGTTAAGACATCATTTCACTTACAGGTCCGAATGTCCGTACAAACTATTGACAGCGTCGGCCACGGCGGCCTACACCTGGGAGGCGGGAGGCCCACGGGCCCCCGCGTCCCCAGCACAGCTTGAGGAGCGTCGCGCATGGCTGAGCCGTTGGAGTCCGTCGTCCAGTCCTTCGACTTGATCACTATGGGCCGTCTCGGAGTCGATCTCTATCCTATGCAGTCGGGCGTGCCCCTCTCGCACGTGGAGACCTTCGGCAAGTTCCTCGGCGGTTCGGCCGCGAACGTGGCGGTCGCCGCCGCCAGGCTCGGCCGGCGCACCGCGCTGATCAGCCGCACCGGGAACGACCCCTTCGGCGCCTATCTGCACCGGGCGCTTCAGGAGTTCGGTGTCGACGACCGCTGGGTGACGCCCGTGGACGCCTACCCGACACCGGTGACGTTCTGCGAGATCTTCCCGCCGGACGACTTCCCGCTGTACTTCTACCGGCAGCCCAAGGCCCCTGACCTGGAGATACACGCCGGTGAACTGGACCTCTCCGCCATCCGCGCGGCCCGCGTCCTGTGGATCACCGGCACCGGGCTGAGCGAGGAGCCCAGCCGCTCCGCCACGCTCGCCGCGCTCGAGGCCCGCGGCAGGGCCGGGACCACGGTCTTCGACCTGGACTGGCGCCCGATGTTCTGGCGCGACGCCGAGGAGGCCCGCCCGTACTACGCGAAGGCCCTGCGCCACGCCACGGTCGCGGTCGGCAACCTCGACGAGTGCGAGATCGCCACCGGTGTCCGCGAGCCGCGCGCCTGCGCGGCGGCGCTGCTGGCGGCGGGCGTGGAGCTGGCGGTGGTGAAGCAGGGGCCCGAGGGGGTGCTCGCCGTGCACCGCGACGGCACCACCGCCGAGGTCCCGCCGGTGCCCGTCGAGGTCGCCAACGGCCTCGGCGCGGGCGACGCGTTCGGCGGCTCGCTGGTCCACGGGCTGCTGTCCGGCTGGACGCTGGAGAAGACCATGCGGTACGCCAACGCCGCCGGCGCCCTCGTCGCCTCCCGGCTGGCCTGTTCCTCCGCGATGCCGACCGCGGCGGAGGTCGGCGACCTGCTCGCCCGCGCCGCCGCCTGAACTCCCCGAACGGAGCTTTCGTCTTGACCATCAGCATCCCCGACCTCGTCTCGGTCAGGGCCCGGCACCCCGAGGCCGTCGCCGAGGCCGCCGCCCGCCGGGTGCGCCGGCCCCTGCTCGGCGACAGCGGCCGCCTCATGATCGTGGCCGCCGACCACCCGGCGCGCGGCGCCCTCGGCGTGGGCGACCGGCGCCTGGCCATGGCCAACCGGGCGGACCTGCTGGAGCGTCTCTGCACGGCGCTGTCCCGGCCCGGCGTCGACGGGGTGCTGGCCACCGCCGACATCCTGGAGGACCTCCTGCTGCTCGGCGTGCTGGAGAACAAGGTCGTCATGGGCTCCATGAACCGCGGCGGCCTGGCCGGCGCGGCCTTCGAGATGGACGACCGCTTCACCGGCCACCGCGCCGAGGACATCGCCCGGCTCCGCTTCGACGCCGGCAAGCTGCTGCTGCGCGTCGACTACGACGACCCGGGGTCGCTGACCACGCTGGAGTCGGCCGCCCGCGCCGTCGACGCGATGGCCGCGCACCGGCTCCCGCTGTTCGTGGAGCCCTTCGTCTCCCGCCGTGTCGAGGGCCGGGTGCGCAACGACCTGTCCGCCGAGGCCGTCACCCGGTCCATCGCCATCGCCTCGGGGCTGGGCGGCACCTCCGCCTACACCTGGCTGAAACTGCCCGTCACCGAGAACCCCGACGACATGGGCGAGGTGCTGGAGACGTCCACCCTGCCGGCCGTCCTGCTCGGCGGCGAGGTCGGCGACGACCAGGAAGGCGCCTACGAACGCTGGCGCAAGGCCCTGCGGCTGCCCACCGTCATGGGCATGGTCGTCGGCCGTTCGCTGCTGTACCCGGCCGAGGGCAGCGTGGAGAGCGCGGTCGACACGGCCGTGGGGCTGCTGTGAAGCGCCGTCGTGCGGTGCCCCGTGCCGGGACCTGTGCTGCGCCCCGTGCCGAGCGCCGTGCGATGCCCTGTGCCGCACCCCGTGCCACGGCCTGTGCTGCGCCCCGTGCCGGGACCTGTGCCGCGCCCGCCGATCCGCCCGTCGTGACCCGGAGGAACCGATGACGTATCACCTTCCCGCCGGAAAGGCCGGCAGCGGCCCGTACGCCGTGGACGTCACCCCCGAGAAGGCCGGCTGGGGCTACTCCAGCCTGCGCGTGCTCCGGCTGCCGCCGGGCGGCACGCACACCTTCGAGACGGGGGAGAGCGAGTGGATCGTGCTGCCGCTGTCCGGCGGCTGCACCGTCGCCGCCGACGACGACTTCGGCCACGACACCTTCGAACTCACCGGCCGCGACAGCGTGTTCACGGCCGTCAGCGACTTCGCCTACGTGCCGCGGGACGCCCGGGTGACCGTCTCGTCCCCCGGCGGCGGGCGGTTCGCGCTCACCGGGGCGCGCTGCACCCGCCGGCTGCCCGCCCGTTACGGGCCCGCCTCCTCGGTGCCCGTCGAACTGCGCGGGACCGGCAACAGCAGCCGCCAGGTCAACAACTTCGGCGCGGCCGGCGTCTTCGAGTGCGACAAGCTCATCGCGGTCGAGGTGATCACCCCGGGCGGCAACTGGTCGTCGTTCCCGCCGCACAAGCACGACGAGCACCGCCCCGGCGAGGAGTCGGTGCTCGAGGAGATCTACTACTTCGAGTTCGCCGCCCACGACGCCACCCCCGGCCTCGGCTACCAGCGGGTCTCGCCCTCCGGCCACGGCCGGGGCACCGACGTCCTGGCCGAGGTGCGCGACGGCGACGTCGTCCTCATCCCGGACGGCTGGCACGGGCCGTCGATGGCGGTGCCCGGCCACCACATGTACTACCTCAACGTCATGGCGGGTCCCGAAGCCGAGCGCGCCTGGCTGATCTGCGACCACCCCGATCACGCCTGGATCCGCGGCACCTGGCCGGACCAGCCCGTCGACCCCCGCCTCCCCCTCTACACGGCACCGGAGAAGTCCTGATGAGCACCCCCACCCGCCGCCTGACCGTCGCGCAGGCCCTGGTGCGCTTCCTGTCCGTCCAGTACACCGAGCGCGACGGCGTACGGCGCCGGCTGATCGCCGGCACCTGGGGCATCTTCGGGCACGGCAACGTGGCGGGCCTCGGGCAGGCCCTCCTGGAGGCGGGCATCGGACCGGACGCGGTGATGCCGTACCACCAGGGCCGCAACGAGCAGGCCATGGTGCACGCGGCCGTCGGTCACGCCCGGCAGCTCAACCGCCTGTCCGCGCAGGCCGTGACCACCTCCATCGGTCCCGGCGCCACCAACCTGGTCACCGGCGCCGCGCTGGCCACCGTCAACCGGCTGCCGGTCCTGCTGCTGCCCGGCGACTACTTCGCCACCCGCGCCGCCGATCCGCTGCTGCAGCAGCTGGAGCACCCCACCGAGGCCGACGTCTCCGTCAACGACACCCTGCGCCCGGTCTCCCGGTACTTCGACCGCGTCACCCGCCCCGAGGCGCTGATCCCCTCGGCGCTGAACGCCGTGCGCGTCCTCGCCGACCCGGCCGAGACCGGCGCGGTGACGCTGGCCCTGCCCCAGGACGTGCAGGCCGAGGCGTACGACTGGCCGGAGGAGTTCTTCGCCGAGCGCGTGTGGCACGTGCGGCGGCCCGCGCCGGACCCGGCCGAGCTCGCCGCGGCCGTCGACGCGATCCGCGCGGCGCGCCGCCCGCTGATCGTCGCGGGCGGCGGCGTCCACCACAGCGAGGCCGAGGAGGCGCTGAAGGCGCTCGTGGACGCCACCGGCATCCCCGTCGCCTCCACCCAGGCGGGCAAGGGCTCGCTGCGCCACGACCACCCCGCCGACCTCGGCGGCATCGGCCACACCGGCACGGCCGTCTGCGACGACATCGCCCGCACCGCCGACCTGGTGATCGGCGTCGGCACCCGGTACACGGACTTCACCACCGCCTCCGGCACCCTCTTCCAGGACCCGGACGTGCGGTTCGTCAACCTCAACATCGCCGCGTTCGACGCGCACAAGCTGGCCGCGCGGACGGTGGTGTGCGACGCGCGGGCCGGTCTGGAGCGGCTGACCGAGGCGCTCGCCGGGCACCGCGTCGACGCCGGCTACGAGGCCGGGTACCGGGCCGGCAAGGAGCGCTGGGAGCGGGTGGTGGAGGCCGCCTACCGCTCGGACGACGACAGCGCCGTGCCCACCCAGACGCAGGTGCTCGGCGCGCTGGACGCGGTCGTCGGCGACGACGACGTGGTGATCAACGCGGCCGGTTCGCTCCCCGGCGACCTGCACAAGCTGTGGCGGGCGCGCAGTCCGCGCCAGTACCACCTGGAGTACGGCTACTCGTGCATGGGTTACGAGATCCCGGCCGCGATCGGCGTCCAGCAGGCCGCGCCCGGCACCCCGGTGTGGGCGCTGGTCGGCGACGGCACCTACCTGATGATGCCGACCGAGATCGTCACGGCCGTGCAGGAGGGCCTGCCGGTCAACCTGCTGCTCATCCAGAACCACGGCTACGCCTCCATCGGCGGCCTGTCGGAGAGCGTCGGCGGCGAGCGCTTCGGCACCGCCTACCGCTACCGCGCCGCCGACGGCACCTTCACCGGCGACCCGCTCCCGGTCGACCTGGCCGCCAACGCGGGCAGCCTCGGCATGGACGTGCTGCGCGCCAGGACGGTCGGCGAGCTGCGCACGGCGCTCGCCGCGGCCCGCGCCTCCGACCGGCCGACGTGCGTGTACGTCGAGACCGGCACCGCCGGCCCGGCCGCTCCCCCGGCCGAGGCCTGGTGGGACGTGCCGGTCGCCGAGACCGCCTCCCGCGAGGCCGCGGTGCGGGCCCGCGAGGTGTACGACCGCCAGGTCGCCGACCGCCGCCGCCACCTCTGAACTCCCCGTTCGGATGAGGCCCTTCGGTTTCCCCTGCCACTCCTGACACACCATCACAGGGAGGTACGGCCATGGCGAGGACCAGTGGCTCCGCACGCGCCACGAACGCCGCCGCGCTCGAATCGCTGGACTTCGCCCTGGACCGGGGCAGTCCCGTGCCGCTGTACTACCAGCTCGCGCAGCAGCTGGAGGCGGCGATCGAGCACGGGGTCCTCGCCCCGGGCAACCTGCTGGGCAACGAGGTCGACCTGTCCGGCCGCCTGGGCCTGTCCCGGCCCACCGTCCGCCAGGCGATCCAGTCCCTGGTCGACAAGGGGCTGTTGGTGCGCCGCCGGGGCGTCGGCACCCAGGTGGTGCACAGCCAGGTCAAGCGCCCGCTGGAGCTCAGCAGCCTCTACGACGACCTGGAGGCGGCCGGGCAGGGGCCGACCACCGAGGTGCTGCGCCACGAGCACCAGCCGGCGTCCGCCGAGGTGGCGGCCGCGCTCGGTGTCGCGGAGGGCGGCGAGGTCGTCGTCCTGGAGCGGCTGCGCAGCACGCACGGCCATCCGGTGGCGTTCCTGTGCAACTACCTGCCCGCCTCCCTGCTCGAACTCGACACCGCTCGGCTGGAGTCGACGGGCCTGTACCGGCTGATGCGCACCGCGGGCATCACCCTGCACAGCGCCCGGCAGACCGTCGGCGCCCGCTGCGCCACCGCCGAGGAGGCCGCCCGTCTCGACGAGAAGGAGGGCGCCGCCCTGCTGACCATGCAGCGCACCGCGTACGACGACACCGGCCGGCCGGTCGAGTACGGGACGCACATCTACCGCGCCTCCCGGTACGCGTTCGACTTCCAGCTCCTGGTCAGACCGTGACGTCCGACTTCCCGCGCCTGGTCGGACCGTGACGTCCGACTTCCCGCGCCTGGTCGGACCGTGGCGGATGCGCCGGGTCAGACCGTGACGGAGGCGCCGGGGCTGTCGTCGAGGAAGCCGCCCGACTGGTGCTGCCACAGCCTCGCGTAGGCGCCGTCCCGCGCGAGCAGTTCCTGGTGGGTGCCCTGCTCCACGATCCGGCCGCGGTCCAGGACGACGAGCCGGTCCATGGCGGCGACCGTGCTGAGCCGGTGCGCCACCACGAGCGCCGTCCGCCCTTCCATCAGCCGCCACAGCGCCTCCTGGACCAGGACCTCGCTCTCCGAGTCCAGGGCGCTGGTCGCCTCGTCCAGCAGCAGGATCGGCGCGTCGCGCAGGATCGCCCTGGCGAGCGCGACGCGCTGGCGCTGGCCGCCGGACAGCTTGACGCCGCGTTCGCCGACCATGGTCTCCAGGCCCTCCGGCAGCGCGTCGGCGAACTCCGTGACGTGCGCCGCCTCGGCCGCGGCGCGGATCTCGGCGTCGGTGGCGTCCGGTCGGGCGAAGGCGATGTTCTCCCGCAGCGTGCGGTGGAACATCGCCGGTTCCTGCGGCACGTAGGCGATCAGGCCGCGCAGGTCGGCCTGGCGGAGCCGGCTGATGTCGCGGCCCCCGATCAGGATCCGGCCGGCGTCGATGTCCGTCATCCGCAGCAGCAGCCGGGTGAGGGTGGACTTGCCGCCGCCGGACCTGCCGACCAGGCCGATCCGCGCCCCGCCGGGTACATCCAGGTCCAGGCCCTCGAAGAGCGGTTCGGCGCCCGCGTGGGCGAAGGTGACGCGCTCGAAGCGGATGTCGGCGGCCCGGGTCGGCGGGGGCTGCGGCGACGGCGGGTCGAGGACGGTCGGCGGGGTGTGCAGCAGCTCGGTGAACTGCGCGGCCTCCGTCATGGCGCTCTCCAGGCGCCGGTAGATCTGGTTGAACTCGAACATGATCCGCGTCGCGTTGGTGTAGTAGGTGAAGGCGACCACGACCGCCTCCACGCTGTGGCCGCCCCCGCCGAGCGCGATCGCGAGCAGCAGGCCCAGCGCGTTGGTCAGCACGGACAGCGGCGCGACCAGGGTGTCGATGCGCAGGTTGCCGTAGTCCCACGACTTCAGCGTCAGGCGCCGGGAGTGCGCCACGCGGGAGCGGTGCTCGGCGGCCTCGCGTTCCTCTGCGGCGAACGCCCGGACGGTGTCCATGTTCATCAGGCTGTCGGCGACATGCCCTGACACCCGCGCGATCGCCTCCTCGCGCCGGCGCACCAGCGCCTGACGGCGCCGGATGAGGGGCGCCACGCACAGCGCCGTGACGGTGATCATCACCAGCAGCCCGACGACGAGCCACGGGTCGTAGCGCCACAACACCACCGACCCGAACACCAGCGGCACCAGGCTGCCCACGATCTGGAACGCGACGGTGTCGACGAACACCTCGAAGCGGGAGGCGAAGCTCAGCACCCGCTTGGTCAGCGACCCGGCGAAGTTGTCGTGGAAGAACGCGGCGTCCTTCGCGAACAGTTCGTCCATGCCGACCACGTACAGGTGCTCGATGCCGAGGGCGTCGAGGCGGTTGAGGCAGTGCAGGCCGACGCGCCACAGCGCCTCCGCGAGCAGCAGCACGCCGGCGAAGGCGAGGACGTAGGGCAGCGCCGCGTGGAGGGTGAGTCTCGCGCCGTCGGCGATGCGTCCGGCGAGCTTCGCGACGGCCAGCGGCGCGAGGTAGTTGATGCCGATGTTGCCGAGGGCCGGCAACAGCATCGCCGGCAGCGTGAGCCACCTCAGCCGGGTCAGCTCCCGTCCGTAGTACCGCAGTGCGAGCAGCACCGAGCCCCTGCCCGGCGCTTGTGATTCAGCCGATCCCATGACCACCCCGAGACGTCGTACGGCAGCCCGCCACGTGCCGCCGCAAGGCCTCGAAGTGTCCCGCGGGCCCGCTGACGCGGTCCATGCGTTTTTCTCGGCCGACGTGGCCTGTCCCGCACCCGCCCGTACGCCCTTGACCTGGGGTTTCCGGGGTCTCGTGGGCTCAGTCCAGAGTGACCCAGGTCCCCCGTTCGGCGGAGCGCGTCATGGCGTCGAGTGCCACCGCGCTCGCGACCGCGTCGTCCAGTGTCGCCCCGTGTGCGCCGCCCTCGGCGATGGAGCGCAGGAAGTGGCGGGCCTCCACGACCTTGAGGTCGTCGTAGCCCATGGCGTTGGCCGAGCCGGGCTGGAACGCGGCGTACTCGCCGTCGCCCGGGCCGACGTAGCGGGTGGTGACGGGCTGGTCCTGGTAGTCGGTGCCGCGGCTGACGCCGAGTTCGCCCATGCGGCGGAAGTCCCAGAAGAGGGCTCCGGTGGTGCCGTGGATCTCGAAGCCGTAGTTGTTCTGCTCGCCGACGGAGACCCGGCACGCCTCCAGGACGCCGCGGGCGCCGGAGGCGAAGCGCAGCAGGCAGCTGACGTAGTCGTCGTTCTCGACCGGGCCGAGCTCGCCGCCGGCCGCCCTGGTGTGCCCGGCGGTGGCGCCGGCCGGTCGGGCCCGCTCGGGGACGAAGACGGCCGTGTCGGCGGTCAGGGACGCGATGTCGCCGAGCAGGTACCGGGCCAGGTCCACGCCGTGCGAGGCGAGGTCGCCCAGCACTCCGCTGCCGCCGCGCCGGCGCTCGTAGCGCCAGGTGAGGGCGCCGTCGGGGTGGGCGGCGTAGTCACTGAACAGCCGGATGCGCACATGGGTGACGGCGCCGATCCCGCCGGCGGCGATCAACTCGCGGGCCGCCTCGACGGCGGGCGCGTTGCGGTAGTTGAAGCCGACCGTGCCGTGCACGCCCGCCGCGGCGGCGGCGCCGGCGACGGCGCGGGCGTCCTCGGCGGTCAGGCCCACCGGCTTCTCGATCCAGATGTGCTTGCCCGCCTCGGCCATCGCCACGCCGATCTCGCGGTGCAGGAAGTTGGGGGCGGTGATGCTCACCGCCGCCACCCGCGGATCGGCGGCGATCTCGCGCCAGTCGCGGTGCGCGGACGCGAAGCCGTAGCGCCGCGCGGCCTCCTCGGCGCGGCCGGGCACCTCGTCGGCGACGGCGACCAGTTCCGGCCGCAGCGGCAGCTCGGGGAAGTGGTGCGGCAGGCGGCTGTACGCCTGCGTGTGCACCCGCCCCATCCAGCCGAACCCCACGACGGCGACGCCGAGCGTATTCACCATGACAGCCCTTCTTTGGACCGATCCAAAAGCTTGGAATCACCATGGTTGGCGCTTCCGTGAGATGTCAAGCGCCTGTGGGTGGGGCGTCAGGGGCTTTACAGCACGACGCTGCCTATGGAACGGTCCACACCATGACCGCTCCGACCATCCGTGACGTCGCCGCGCGGGCCGGCGTCTCCAAGTCCCTGGTCTCGCTCGTGCTGCGCGGCGCCAAAGGCGTGCGGCCGGAGAAGCGGGCGGCGGTGCTCGCCGCGGTCGAGGAGCTCGGCTACCGGCCCAACGCGGCCGCGCGCAGCCTCAGCGAGCGGCGCACCCGCACCGTCGGCGTGCTCCTGAACGACCTGCGCAACCCCTGGTTCGTGGAACTGCTGGACGGCCTGAACTCCCGCCTGTACGACAGCGGCCTGCACACGCTGCTGGCCGACGGCCACCTCAACCGGCGCCTCGGGGAGGACCTCACCCGGACCTTCGCCGAACTGCGCGTCGACGGCCTGGTCGCGGTCGGTACCCTGCACGACCCGGGGGCGCTGCGCGTCGCCGCGGGGCGGGTCCCCACCGTCGTGGCCGGCACCCGCGAACCGGTGCTGCCCGGCGTGGACCTGATCGCGG
This sequence comes from Streptomyces sp. NPDC020996, assembly GCF_040641355.1. NCBI lineage: Bacteria > Bacillati > Actinomycetota > Actinomycetes > Kitasatosporales > Streptomycetaceae > Streptomyces > Streptomyces sp. NPDC020996. Next base: position 121,397 of record NZ_JBFADM010000011.1, on the reverse strand, counting down.
GCGACGACGAGCTCGGTGCCCGCCTGGCCACCGAGCACCTGATCGCCCTCGGCCACCGGCACATCGCCCACATCGCCGGCCGGGGCGCGGTCGGCGACCTGCGCCGCCGCAGCTTCGTGGCCACCATGCGCGAGCACGGGCTGGCCGCCACGGCGGTCGTGGAGCAGGGCGACCTCACCGAGGAGGGCGGCTACCGGGCCACCGTCCGGCTGCTGAGCCGCACGCGGCGGCCCACCGCCGTGTTCGCGGTGAACGACATGGCCTGCGTCGGCGCCCTGTCCGCCGCCGAGGAGAGCGGCCTGCGGGTCCCCCGCGACCTCTCCCTCGTCGGGTACGACAACACCTACCTCTCCCGCCTGCGGCACCTGTGGCTGACCACCGTCGACAACGCCGGCCACGAGGTGGGCCGACGGGCCGCCCAGCGCCTCCTGGAGCGCATCGACGCCCCGGACCGCCCCGCACGGGTCGACCTCGCCACACCGGCGCTGGAGGTCCGCGGCACCACGGCCGCACCGGCGAGCTCCGCCTGACGAGGGCTGCCGCGGCCGTGGGACCCAGCGGTCGGCACGCCGAGCGGCCCGCTGCAAGGTTTCCGCAAGGTCCCGGCAGGTCTTCCGTCCACCGGCGGGGGCAGAGGCTCGCCGAACGGGCCGAGCCGGGCCCGCACGGACAACGGGGGACATCATGTCGGCATTGCGGAAAGGCACGGAGGCGTCGGCCGAGGGCCGCGAGTGGCTGACGCTCGTCGAGCGCAAGACGGTGCTGGTCGTCGTACACACCCTCACCTACGGAAAGCGGCTGGTAGACGTCCTGTCGCTGCTGGAGGCGGACTTCCGGGTGCAGGTGGTGTTCACCGCCCCGCCGCACGTCTTCGGGGACGAGGTGCCGCGCTTCCTGCAGCTGCTGGGCGGCGCGGTGCTGCCCTGGGACGAGGCCGTGCGGATGACGTTCGACCTGGCCCTGGCGGCCGGGCCGCGCGGCGTCGAGCGGATCTCCGCCCCGCTGATCACGCTGCCGCACGGCGCCGGATATCTCAAGCGTCTGGACTCGGGGCCGCACACCGGTGTGGCCGGGCTGCGTCGGCAGGACCTCGCCCCCGGGGGCCGGCTGCCCGCCGCCGTCGTGGTGCCCCACCACGCCGAACTGGCCGTCCTGGCACGGCACTGCCCGGAGGCGCTCCCGCTCGCCCACGTCGTCGGGGACCCGGTGCACGACCGGATCGCGGCGAGCCTGCCGCTGCGCGCGGACTACCGCCGGGCCCTGGGCCTCGCGGACGACGAGAAACTGGTGGTCGTGGTCTCGACGTGGGGCACTCGCTCGTCCTTCGGCCGACTCGACGCCCTGCTGCCGCGGCTCGTGGCGGAACTGCCCCCCGGCCGGTTCCGGTGCGTCGTCCTGGTTCATCCCAACGTGTGGTCGGGGCACGGTCCCTGGCAGGTCAGGGCGTGGCTGGCGCGCTGCGCCGGGCGGGGTGTCACGCTCGTGCCCCCGGAGGCGGACTGGCGCAGTGTCCTGATCGCGGCGGACTGGATCATCGGCGACCACGGTTCGGTGACGCTGTACGGCACGCTCACCGGCGCGCCCATCCTGCTGGCGAGCGCGCCGGAGCGGGAGATCAACCCCGCCTCGCCCGCCGCCGCGCTCGCCGTGACCGCGCCGTTCCTGTCCCCCGCCCATCCGCTCCTCGGCCAGCTGCACTACGCGGCTGACGAATACCGCCGGGAGGAGTACGCGGCGATCGCGGCGCGCATCACCTCGGAGCCCGGCCGCTTCAACCGCAACATGCGGCGGCTCATGTACCGCCTGCTGTGCCTGGGCCGGCCCGCTCACGAGCCGGAGACGGCCGCCCTGCCGGAGCCGCCGTCACTGACGGCGTGGGCGCGCGGACACCGGGAGGTTCCGGCGTGATGCGTATCGTCTCGGTCCGTCTGGAGACGCCGCGGCGGCACGCCGGGATCGTCCGCCAGGACGCCGTGCCGGACCTGTGGCTCCGCGTGCGGTCGTCCGGGAAGCACTACGACCTGCTGGCCCGCGTCGGCCGCACGGCGCCGGCTGCCGACGGCCCGTCGGACGCCACGGACGCCACGGACGCCACGGACGCCACGGACGCCACGGACGAGCACGTCGCCGCGGAGGCCGCGCTCCGTCCCGGGAGCCGGTGGCCCGCCGTCTGTGCCGACGTGCTGCATGACCGGCACCCGCGCGCGTTCGCCGACGCGGCACGCCGGCTGGACGACATCGCGGCCGCTCATCCGGGATGCCGGCTGGTGGCGGCGCCGCTGGCCGCGGGCGGCTGGGCGGTGGCCGGGGGGAGGACCCGGACGGCGGTGCCGCTGGCCCACCGGGTGCGGCCCGACCAGCCGCTGCTCGCGTCCTGTCTGCACGCCTGGCTGGCGACGGGACACACGCTGGGGTCGATCCAGGACATCCGGGTGCTGCACGGCACATGAGGAGGCGGTGCCTGCGAGGGCGCCTACGAACCCCGCATCCGGCGTGCGTCCGCCGGGCTCGTGGTCTCGTACAGGGCGAGGGCCCGGCGGTGGAAGTCGTCGGCGGCCGGGTCCTCGCCCCGTTCACGCGCGGTGTCGCCGAGCATCTCCAGGGTGCGGGCCTGCCAGTGGACGGCTCCGGAGGCCGTGAACACCGCCAGCGCCTGCGCCAGTTGCGCGGTTCCCGTCTCGTGGTCGCCGGTCCGGGCGCGGGCCCGGCCGAGGAAGGCGAGGGCGCGGGCCGCGTCATGCGGGTCGGACACGGCGAGGAGCTCGGTCCGGGCCCGGGCGAAGCAGGCGACGGCCCGCTCGGGATCGCGCCGGGCGAGGGCGACCTCGCCGAGCACGACTCGGGCGAGGGCGACTCCGCGCCGGTAGCCGCACTCCTCCCAGGTCGTCACCGCGCGGTTCAGGTACGGCACGGCTTCCGCGTAACGTCCCGCCTCGTAGTGGCAGCCGCCGAGGCCGAGCAGTGCCTGCCCCTCGTCCCGCGCGTCACCGGCCTCCTGGGCAGCACGCAGGGAGGCCGTGTACCACTCGGCGGCGTCGTCCAGCCGGCGGGCGGCGCTCAGACCGATGGCCCCGGAGTTGAGCATCTGCCGTTCGGCCTCGCGGTGTCCGTCCCTGCGGGCGGCTTCCAGGCCGATGCGGTGGGCCTCGATCCACAGGTCGTAGTGGCGCAGCCGGAGAAACAACGGCCACATGGCGTCCACGAGTTGCCAGGCCGTGGCGTGCCAGTCACGCTCGGCCGCCAGGCGCAGGACCGCCATGAGGTGGGCGCGCCGGTCGTCCAGCCAGCGCAGCGCCCCGGCCTCGTCCGTGAAGGGGACGGTCAGCCGGGACGGGTGGGCGTAGTCCCGGGGGAGGGTCAACTGGGCCGGTGTGATGCGGCGTTGCGCCTCGGTGGCGGTCTTCAGATACCAGTCGGCGACCCGCCGGAGCACGCGCTCGCGGTCTGCTTCGGTGTCGGTCGCCGTCGCCCGGTCGTGGGCGTGGACGCGGACCAGGTCGTGGAAGCGCACCGTGTCCGGGCCGATCTCCTCGAGCACATTGGCCTCGACGAGTTCGTCCAGCCGGTGTTCCGCCCACTCCAGGGACTCCGCGCAGGCCGCGGCGACCGTCCGGACGTCGAAGTCGGGCAGGGGCAGCAGGCCGAGCGCCCGGTACGTCCGGGCCGCCTCGGGGCCCAGCACCGCGTACGACGCGTCCAGGGCCTTGCGCACGGTGGCTTCCCCTTCGACTTCCAGCGCGGCCAGGCGGCCGGCGTCGGGCGTGAGCGCGTCCGCGAGTGCGGCGACCGGCTGTCTCGGGCGGGCGGCGAGCCGGGCGGAGGCGAGACACACGGCGAGGGGCAGGCCCGCGCAGAGATCGACGACCTGCCGGACGGCGGGCAGTTGATCCGATACGCGGTCCTCGCCCGCGCCTCGGATGAACAACTCCATTCCCGCGTCGGGCCCGAGCGCCCGCAGCCGGTGGAACTCCGCCCCGTCCAGCCGCAGTCCGGTCAGTCGGTGCCGGCTGGTCACCACGACCAGGCCACCGGGTCCGCCGGGCAACAACGGCCGGATCTGCGCCGCGGAGAAGGCGTTGTCCAGCATGACCGCCATCCGCAGGTCCGTGGTGACGGAACGCCACAACGACGCCGCTTCGGCCAGTTCCACCGGCACGGCCCAGGCGCCGAGCGACCGCAGGAACCGCCCGAGCACGTCACCGGGGTCCGCCGGCCCGTCCGCCGGTCCGTCGGCCGGTCCGTGCGCCACGTGTCCGCGCAGGTCGGCGTACAACTGCCCGTCGGGGAAGTCGGACCGGTGCCGTCGCAGCCATCGCGAGACCAGGGTGGTCTTGCCGATGCCGGCCGGGCCGTTGACCACGATCAGCGGCTGGGTGGAGCCGGCGTCCGCATGTCGAGCGAGGAGCCGGTCCAGGGCGGCCAGTTCGTCCTGGCGGTCGGTGAAGTGTGCCGGTACGGGCAGCAGTTGGCGCGGCGTCGGCGGAGGCGGAGGCGGGGCGCTCTCGATCCGGACGCCGCCGTGGATGTCGCGGGCCTGGACGGTGGGTCCGTTGAACCGGGCCGATCCGCCGATGGAATTGCGGCTCCGGCTCGCTCCGCCGTCCTGCCCCGCCGCGCTCATGGTGTCCGCCCCCCGGCCGGTCGCCCGTTCCCTCGGTCCAGTCGGTCCTACCCGCGCCGCACCCCGGACGATGCGGACCGCGCGGGCCCGCCGCGCGGCAGAGCCACCTTTCGGCCAGCACGCGGCCGCACCTGGAAACACCCTCCGCTCCCTGTCATGCTCGTCGCTCCATGACATGCCCGATTCCCTCTGCACAGTTCGTCGACGTGGTCGGACCAGCGGGAGGCACTGATGGATTTCCAGCTACTGGGCCCGGTGGGGCTCCGGGTGCACGGTCGGCGGGTGGAACTCGGATCGGACAAGGAGCGCGCCCTGCTGGCCCTGCTGGCGTTGGACGTGGGCCGGCCCGTGGCGCTGGACGTGCTCGTGGACCGGCTCTGGGACGGTGAACCTCCGGCGCGTGCCCGCGAGAGCGTGCACAGCTATGTCTCGCGGCTGCGCAGGCGGCTGCGGCCGGCCGGCCCGTCGCCCGGCCCCGCGCCCCGCATCGTCAGCCGGGCCCACACCTACACGCTGGAGGCCGACCGCGAACACGTCGACTGGCACCGGTTCCGGCATCTGGTGACCCGGGCCGGCGTCCTCGCCGCGAGCGGTGACGACGAACGGACGGCCGCCGTGCTGGAGCGCGCCGAACGCCTGTGGCGGGGCGAGGCCCTGGCGGGGCTGCCCGGCCAGTGGCCCGGGACCGTGCGCCGGACGCTGGCGGAACGGCGGCTGGCCGCCACCGTCTCCCGGATCGCGGCCGCCCTGCGGCTGGGCCGGTTCGCGGAGGTGACCGCGGAGCTGCGCGCGCTCGTCGACCGGCATCCGGGCGACGAGACCCTGGCGGGCCAGCTGATGCTGGCGTACTACGGCGGCAACCGCTACACCGACGCGCTGCGGGTGCACCAGGAGACCCGCCAGCTGCTGATGACGCAGTACGGCTCCCGTCCCGGTGCCGAGCTGAACCGCATCCACCGCGGCATTCTCGACCGCTCCCCGGTCGCCGACCTGGTCCGGGGCAGACAACCACCCTCGCCCCAGCAGACCGCGCCCCCGGCCCCGCCTGTTCCTGTTCCTGTTCCTGTTCCTGCGCCTGTCCTTTTGCCTCCGTCCGCTCCGAGGAACCTGCCGCACCAGCCGCCGCTGGTCGGCCGCCGGGCGGAACTGCGGGCACTGAGCGCCGCGGTCGAGGCCGCGGCCGAGGACGGCTCGGTGATCAGCCTGGAGTGCGTCAGCACCATCAGCGGCATGGCCGGGATCGGCAAGACCGCCGTGGCCGTGCACGGCGCGCACCGGCTGGCGGAACGGTTCCCCGACGCCCAGCTGTACCTGGACCTGCGCGGCCACTCCCCGGCCGGCGATCCGCTGGGGCCCGGGGCCGCCCTGGCCACGCTGCTCAGACTGCTGGGCGCCCCGGCGGAGACCATCCCCGTCGAGCTGGAGGGTCGTACCGCGCTGTGGCGGACCATGCTGGCCGGGCGCCGGGCGGTGATCGTCCTCGACGACGCGGTGAGCGCCGCGCAGATCCGCCCGCTGCTGCCGGGCGGCTCGCCCTCGTTGACGATCATCACCAGCCGACGCCACCTGCCCGGTCTGCCGCACGCCCGGCACATCCCGCTGGACGTGCTGCCGAACGACGACGCCATCGCCCTGTTCCGCGCGTTCGCCGGCCGAGAACGCACCCAGGACGCCGGGCAGACCGCCCTGATCGTGCGATTATGCGGCCGTCTCCCGCTCGCCATCGAGCTGGTGGCGGGCCGTTTCCGCGCCCATCCGGCCTGGACGCTCACCACCCTCGCCGACCGCCTGACCCGCGCGGAGGGCAGGCTGGGCGAGATCCGGGACACGGAGAAGGAGATGGTCCGCGCCTTCGACCTGACGTACCAGACCCTCACGGAGGAGCAGCGCGCCGCGTTCCGCCGGCTCAGCCTGCACCCCGGCCCGGACCTCACGACGGAGTCGGCGGCCGCCGCACTGGGCCTCGGCCCCACCGCCGCGGAACGGATGCTGGAGTCGCTGCTGGCCTGCCATCTGCTGCGCGAACCGGTTCCGGACCGGTACCAGTTCCACGACCTGCTGCGGGAGTACGGCCACTCCAGGTCCCGCGCCGACGACACCGACCGGGAGCGCGCCGACGTCCTGCGGCGGCTGCTGGACTTCTACGTCGACGCCGCCGACCGTGCCGACCGCGTCGCCTACCCCCGCCGTACCAGGACCGCCCCGCCGCGAGACCGCGTCGGCGTCCGGCCGCCGCTCCGGTGGCGGCGCAGTGCCGTGGTCTCCCTCGCCGTGCCGGCCCGGACCCGTGTCGA
>NZ_JBFADM010000011.1:9374-114472 GCF_040641355.1 Streptomyces sp. NPDC020996 | reverse complement strand
CGCGCCCGCGGGGGGGGCCCGCCCCCCCCCCCGGCGCGCCCCCCCCCGCGGCGCGGTCCTGGCTGACCGCCGAGCGGGCGAACCTGCTGGCCGTGGAGCGGCACGCGCGCAGCCAGGGCCACCCCGGCCCCGCCGCCCGGCTCGCCTATGCCATGGCCGGCCACCTCAACGAGGAGTGCCACTGGCACGACGCCCGGATCGTGCTGGAGAACGCCGTCGACCACTGGTCCCACACCGGCGAGCAGGCCGCGCTGTGCCGCGCCCTGCTCCACCTCAGCGCGGTCCACGCGCACACCGCCCGCTACCAGGAGGCCGCCGACAGCGGCGACCGGGCCCTGCGCATCGCGCGCGCGACGGGGGACGCGGAGGCGGAGGCCGAGGTGCTGCGTACGCTCGGCACCCTGCACTGGCACCTGGGCGACCACCGGGCGGCACTCGCCCGCTTCCAGAAGTCGTACGCCATCGTCGCGGTGTCCGGGGATTCCCTGGCCCGCGCCCGCCTGCACAACAACATGGCGGTCACCCTGCTGTTCCTCGGCGATCACGATCGCGCACTGGAACATTTCGACAAGGCCCTGCGCGGGTTCACCGAGGCCGGCGATCACGCGGCCGTGGGCAAGACGCTCAACAACATGGGCGACCTGCACATGCGCCGCGGAGACCTGCGGTCCGCCCGAGGCTCGCTGGAGGAGGCACTGTCGATCCTCGAACACGGCGGAAACCGCTACGACCGCGCCACGGTGCGCAGCAGCCTGGCCGACGCGCTGACGGAAATGGGTGACATCTCCGCAGCGCTCCCGCTCTATCGGGAGGCGCTCGCGGAATTCGGCGCACTCGGTGACCGCAAGAGCCAGGCCGACGCCTTGATCGGCCTGGGCGAGGCGCACCGCAGAGCGGGCGACGCGGAGGGGGCGGTGCGGCATCTGACGGAGGCCCTGGACGTCGCCCGTCTGATCGGCGCCGCGCACCAGGAGATCCGGGCGCTGCGGCGCACCGGGCAGGCCCATCTCGACGCGGGTCGGCCCGGCACGGCGAGGGAGCACCTGGAGGCCGCGATCTCCATGGCCGAGCGCACCCACGACCTCGACGAGAAGGCGCGGGCGGAGAGCGTTCTGACAGGCACCCTGAGCGGCAACTACCGGCAAAGACAGTGAACTTCTTCGATTTCACAGGAAGCTGATCATCAGATAATCTCCCTGCCCCGGTAGTGGATCAAGGGAGAGTGCTGTTCACGTGAGGATGATGCGCAGCTGCACCGTCATCGTCGGCCTGGTCGTCGCCTTCGGCGTCCTCGGCGCGGCGAGCGCTACGGCAGCGGAGCCGGTCTCCGGCAAGGACGGATGCATCATGATGCGGGATCAGTGAAAGGGCTGGGCCACGCACCGGGGTGACAGCACCCGCCGTCACCCCACCCTTCGGACGGGGGGCCGAGCGCGCACGGCACTCGCGGTACGCGTCGCCCTGAATGTGGTTTTCCGCATCGACTTCGCGGCGGTGACAGACGCCGGACCGAGGCCGCCTTCCTCACCTCTCGCCGACCGGGCAAGCGTCAAGTCCGGTGGCTGCTGCGGCCGGGCAGGGCGAGCAGCGACACCGCCGCCGACCACATCGAGACCACCCGCCTGGCACTGGCCCAGCTGCCGGGAAAGTTCCGGCGCGGCCGGCGCACCCTGATCCGCACCGACTCCGCCGGCGGCACCCACACGTTCCTCGACCGGCCTCACCGCGCGCGGGCGGTGGCTGCCGTACTCAGTGGGCATGACCATCACCGAGCAGATCCATCAGGCGGTGCTGAAGATCCCCGCCTCGGCATGGACGCCGGCCGTCGAACCCGGCGGTGAGATCCTTGACGGTGTCTGGGTCGCCGAACTCGCCGGAGATGTCCTGGACTGCCGGCCCAAGGGCATGTGGCTGATCGTCCGTAAGCAACGCCCGCGCCCCGGCGCCCAGTTGCGCTTCACCGATGCCGACGGCATGCGCCTGACGGCGTTCGCCACCAACACCAAAACGTCCCGATCCCGGCACTGGAACTGCGGCACCGCCGGCGGGCCCGCGCCGAGGACCGCATCCGCGCCGCCCGCGCCACCGGACTGCGCAATCTTCCACGACAGCGCACAGAACCAGGCCTGGCTGGAGATCGCCCAGATCGCCCTCGACCCGCTGGCCTGGATGCCGATGCTCGCCCTGGCGACCCGGCCCGACTGTGGGAACCCAAGCGCCTGCGACTGCGGCTGTTCTCCGCCGCCTCCCAGCTTGTTGATGACCGGCGTCGCCGTTCACGGAGCGACCGCGCACACGAGGAGCGTCCCGATGTGCCCAGGCTCAGGGGCATCGAGGACACGCACGTCGGCCGTGGCGAACCCGGCCCGGGTGAGCAGGCGCTCCCAGACGGCTGGGCGGTAGCTGTAGCGGTAGGTGAACATCGCCTTGCCCGCGAAGCCTCCCTTGTACATGCCCTGCGGCCCGTACGCGCCAGGAATGGCCGGCGGCTGAGAGAAGACAAAGACGCCGCCGGATGTGAGCCGTCGGCGGACAAGCGGGAAGAGGCGGCTCGGGTCCGTGAACCATGCGGCACCGAAGATCGAGTAGACGGCGTCGTACTCGCCCTCGTGCTCGCTCAGGTACTCCAGGACCTCGGAGCACACGAACTCCGCGCCGGTGTCGGCCCACTTCCTGGTGGTCTTCTTCACCATGACGGGGGAGAGGTCCACCCCCCGGGCCGTGACGCCGCGTTCTGCGAGATAGGCGAGGGCGCGGCCGGTGCCGCAGCCGATCTCCAGGACGGAGCGAGGGTCGCCGAGCAGTTCCGGGCCGGGGCCGTGACCGGCGTACTGGGTCCAGCAGAAGCTCGGCTCCGCGTCGTCCTTGAAGGCGGAAGCGGCGAAGGTGTCCCACAGCTCCGCCTCGGCGGCGATGTCGTGTTGTGCGGGCAAGGCGATTCCTCTTCGCAGTGGCTGGCCCCTGACCTCCGGGGGCCGGGGACAGGGGCCAGCGTTGGACGGTTCAGTGGCTGTCGGGGACCTTGTTGTCACATGGCGAGCACTCCGTGCCGTCGATCGCCCACAGCTCCTCGTCGACGTGGAAGCCGATGGACTTCAGGAAGTCCGCCGTGCGCAGGCACAGACCGTCGCGCCGACGCTCGATGAACGGGGCGTGGTGCTTGTAGCGGCCCTCGTTGTACACGTCGCAGAGCGCCCACCACACCGGCGTGTCGAGGATGAGCTGGTGAACGCCGATGTCGACGAGCTTGCCGACGCCCAGGTGGACCTCCGGGTGCTCCATGCAGCCGATGGTGTACATCACGGCGTTGCCGAGGATACGTTCGGCCATGTCGCGGACCATGGTGTGGTCGCGCAGCAGCAGAGCCACCTCGCGGTCCCAGAGGGTCATGCCACCGTCCAGCACGTTGATCGTCAGGTGCTTGATGCGCGGCTGGACTGCGTTGAGGAGTTCCTTGGGACCCCGCGTGCGGGTGCTCGCGGGCCGGTCGAGCGTGACGGTCATGGACTGCTCCTTCGAGGAAAGTTCGTGTGGTACCGATGTGAGCCCGTCCCGCCTTTCAGCCCGTCCTGGGCTGCAAGCGCGGGTCAGGCGCCTTACAGATCCCGCTCCAGAGGATTACCGGTTGGCCTGGTGGACCCGTGCGGGTCGGCGGTGTTCCGTTCTCTCGTGGCCATGAGCAGGACGCTAGAAGGCGGCTGCTGTCTGGCGGTACGCTGTTTTCTCGAATTTGCTCGTCGCACTGCCTAAGTTGCTGGTGTTTTCTCCCGAACCCTGCCGACACCCGTAGTGCCAGGCCGAAGCCCCGACCATGCTGATGGGGTCAGCACCCCTCAGAAGGGAGAGCGTCCATGGTTCGTCGGTTGCGCTTCACCGGCACGGACAGCAAGGTCGACGGTTGCCCCGCCCTGCACACGGACGAAGGCACCGGCGAGATCATCGTCCAGGGCACGCCCGTCACCGATCCCGAAGACCTCGCGCAGCTCCAGCACTTCGGAGTGGACGAGGCAGCGGTGGCCGTGCCACGCGAACTGCTCGTGAACTGGGGGCCGAAGGAGATGGAGCGGGTGCCGGAACTCGTGGACCGCGCCACCTTCCGCCGCCTGTTCGAGACCTTCGAGCACACCGCCTGGCGGCTGGAGACACGGCGCGGTTACGCGTCGGACCGGCAGGATCCCGACTTTCAGGCGTTCCTGGCCACCGGCTCGTCGCCCTGCGACCCCGACGAACCCTGGTTCGTCAACATCAAGGCCCAGACGGGCGCCGGCAAGACGGTCGGCCGGGTCCGCATCGCCGACAACCCGCCCACCGTGGAACAACGGTTCCTGCTCGACTACGCCCGGCACAACGCCGCCTTCGGCGAGGACATCCGGTACCTGTGGCGCGAGGACGCCGCGCGGGCCGGCCTGCCGGCTGAGGACTTCTGGCTCTTCGATTCACGGCTGGTCGCCCTGCTGCACTTCGATGACGAGGACAACCTGCTCGACATCGAGCTGATCACCGAACCGGCTGAGGTCGTGCGGTACGCCATCGTGCGCGACGCGGCGATGCACCACGCGATCCCGCGCGACCAGTTCGCCGCGCAGGTGGCCCCGAGCGAATAGCGCGTGACCGGTGAGCACTGACTACCAGCAGGCACGGACGGCGTTGGGTGCGCGGCTGCGCGAACTCCGTTTCACGTGCCCCAGCGGTCGGCTCACCGGCCGGCAGCTCGCGCAGCGCCTCGGCTGGCCGGGCTCCAAGGTCAGCAAACTGGAAAACGGCAGGCAGACGGCCACCCCCGAGGACCTGAGGGCGTGGGCCGACGCGACCGGGCAGCCGGGTGTCTACCCCGAACTCGCTGCCCGACTGGCCGGGTTCGAATCGCACATCCGGTCATGGCGGCGAGCACTGGCGAACGGCTTCAAGCCCCTTCACGAGGGGCTGAGCGCCGAGATCGACCGCACATCGCAGATGTGGGTCTGGGAAGAGTCGGTGATCGCCGGACTGCTGCAAACCCCGGAGTACGCCCGCCACGTCATCCAGCGGTACGCGGAGCTGCTGGGCGGAGCCGCCGACATCGAGGCAGCCGTCCGCTCCCGGGTGCAGCGCCAGGAATGGCTGTACCGGTCCGGCCGCAAGCTGCACGTGTTGATGTGGGAGGCCGCGTTGCGGTCGCTGATCTGCCCGCCCTCGGTGCTGGCGAGCCAACTCGACCGCCTCAACGGCATGATCGGTATGGACACGGTCGAGCTGGGAGTCATCCCCTTCACCGCGGCTGTCAAGATCGTGCCTGCCAACGGCTTCTGGGTGCTCGACGACCGGTTGGTCGTCGCCGAGGACTGGCACGCCGAACTGTGGCTGGACGACGCCGACAACATCGCCTTGTACAAGAAGGTCTGGAAGACCCTCAACGAGTCGGCGGTGTACGGGGCCGACGCCCACAACGTCATCAACTCGGCCCGCCGAGCGTTGAACGCGCGCTGACCACGTTGTGGGCGTGCGTCCGAGGAACCGGGTCGTGAGCGCCACACCACCGAGGCCTGCCGTCCGGATGGCACGTTGGGGGGCGACTCCCGTTGGGACGTGCGCAGGGCCCTGCGCACGCACACGCCTGCCCAGGGCCCTGTCCCTGTCAGAGTGCCGCGAACTCGACGAACGCGGTCCAGGTCGTGGGCTTCACGGCCAGTGAAGCCCAGGTTGTGTCCTTCGAGTCGCGGACGTGAACCCTGCCGGGGGTGGTGGCGACCTCTACGCATTCGCCGCCGTCACCAGCGCTGTAACTGCTCTTGAACCAAGCCAGTCCGTCCAGGCCGAGCATGGCCATCTCCCCGCTCATGTCTCTCCCAACAGCCTCTCGATCAACGAACGTGATTCTGCCGGAGTGTAGGCCTGCGCGCGTAGGGACCCGTACGTTCGTTCAAGTTCCCGGACCTTCTGCCGCTCCGTGTGAACACGGCTGTCGCCCTGTACCTCCGCGTAGGCGATCCTGCGCCCATCCTTCATCTCCATCAAGGTGAACGGGCCGGCCAGTCCCGCATGTTCCTGACGAGAGAGCGGCATCACCTGGATCTCCACGTTCCGCTTCTCCTCGATAAGCAGAAGCTGCTCCAACTGCCCCCGCCACACCACCTCACCACCGAGCGGGCGCAGAAGTACGGCCTCCTCGATCACAAAGCTCAGGTGTGGAGCGGGCCGTCGGTCGAAGATCTCCTGTCGGGCCAGTCGTGCGGCCAACCGCTGCTCGATGACCACTTCGTCCAGTTGTGGGCGCCACATGGCGAACACCGCCCGCGCATACTCCTGCGTCTGCAGGAGTCCTGGCACAGCCTGGATGGCGTACACGTGCAGCACGACCGCCTCGGCTTCCAACTTGGCCGCATCCCGGAAGAACGCCGGATACTGAGCCCGAGCCACCTCCTCCTTGCTCGCGCTCAGTACCCCACCCGCTCCCAGCAGGTCATCCGCCTGATCGATGAACTTGGGCGGTGGAATACGTCTCCCTTGCTCGAACGAGGCGATCGTCGAGGCCGAGTACCCGGTCAACGAACCGAACTTCGGGCGATCCATCCCCGCCCGCTCCCGGAACAACTTCAAATGCCGCCCGAACACGCACAACATGCCCGTTCCGACCTCGTACTCCGGCTGCTGAACCTCGTCGTCCACGTCGCAGCTCCTCCCGTACGACCATCCCCGTCACCAGACTCCACCGGGCGAACGCACAGCCCGAAAACCGGTCACGCCCGACACCACGTACAGGCACGCCGACCACGTGTACAGCCCGCACCGGTCAGCACGTCGCTGCTGTTCAACGCTACGCAGAGTCCGCGAACGTTGACTGCATGAAGTCAGCAACTCTCCCGAACGAGCATGTGCCACAGCGTCTCGGCCCGAACGCGAGTTCACCATGCGCTTCACCTCGACCCCACGCGGTGCGCGCCTCGCCCGCCGGCTCGTCTCGCACCGCCTGGACGACTGGGGGCACCCGTACACGACCCCGGTCAACGAGACGCTCACCCTCATCACGGCCGAACTCAGCGCCAACGCCGTGTGCCATGGTCACGTGCCCGGTCGGGACTTCCACATCCAGCTCACCCTGGTCGAGGGCACCTTCCGGATCGAGGTGACCGACACCCGCGCCGAGAAGCAGCCCCCGCCCACTCCCCCGGCCCCGGACCCCGCATCCGAGTCCGGCCGCGGCCTCCACCTCGTCGCCGCCCTCGCGGACGACTGGGGCGTCACCCCTCATCCAGCCGCCCCCGGCAAGACCGTTTGGGCCGAGCTGCGCGTACCGACCGGAGGCCACCCGGGCACACACCCGGTGGCCCCTCGCCCGGCCGAGACGGCATCGGCGCACGGGCACGATGCCGAGTCGTTCCCGGCTACTTCTTCACGGCGGCGCGACGGCCTCGCGTTGCAGCCGGGGGGACGCCAATTGCGGAGTTCGTCGTCCGTGCTCGCCCTGCTTCTGCTGGGGGTAACCGGCGAAGAAGTCCGCCGGGGAGCCGCTGTAGAGCAGCCTGCAAGGAACGGGTTGATCTCCTCGGTGGACAGTAGGGTGTTGGTGAAGTACGTGGCGAGGGCCTGCGCCTGCTCCCGGTGGTCCCAGCCGGCCCACCCTTACAGCTCGGGGGTGGCGGCGCTGGTCTGCCCGTAGGAGATGAACCGCTCATTGGGCACGTCCAGCTTGCCGCGCGCCTTCCAGTAGGACGGGCGGAGGAAGTCGGCCGAGGTCTACTTCGGCGGCACGGGGATGGAGTCCCGGATCTTCCGCTTGGCAGGCTCATCCGGCGCGGCGTCCTGCTTGCGCTGGAGGTCCCACACTTCTTCCCAGTCGGCACGCTTCTTGAGCCCGGCGGGCTTGTAACGCAGGGCGGCGAGGAACGGCACATGCTCGTCGGTGATCAGCTCGGCGACGACCTTGGCGAGTTCCTTGCGGGTGGCGTAGAGCTTGGCGACGGAACGAAGTCCTTGTCACGGGAGAGGGCGTCGGCGAGACGGGCCAGCGTGTGCACCCACAGCACGGCCAGCCGGAACGGGCCGGCCTCGTGCCGTGCCCGCCGCAAGGCCGCACGGAACTGCCCGGCGTCGGAGTAGTCGGCCGGCAGGGGCAGCACCTCGCCGGGAGGCGCGGCGGCGTCGGCCAGCGCGTTCAGCGCCGCTTCGCTCCGGGCGACCACGGCGGTACGCCGGCCGTCGGCCGCCAGCCCGCGGACGACACCGGCGAGCATGCCCGTGCCGCCCACGACGAGGGCCGGCGGCGGAACGGACGGACCGAGCCGGGACAAGGAGACCGAGAAGGACAACGGCTTCTGAGCTCTCGTGATCGTCAGGTGTTGGCAGCCGAATGTGTCGTCGTACAGGGCGCTCGGTGCGGCCGGGACATGGTCGAAGGGCCCCACCCCGCTGTGCGAGATGGAGCCCTTCGATCTGCGACTACGGAGCGAAGCTCCCGTCGGGACGACAGGATTTGAACCTGCGACCCCTTGACCCCCAGTCAAGTGCGCTACCAAGCTGCGCCACGTCCCGGTGCGCCGCACACGGTCGGCCGTGTGATCGCGCGGACATTACTTTACCCCACGCGCGGGGCCGGGCCGAAGCGGGCTCGGGGCGCGGGGGCACGGGGGTGCGGGGCACGGGGGTTCGGGGGCACGGGGGCGCGGGACAATCGGCGTATGGATGACACGGGCTCGAAGCGGCAGGCGGGCGTGCGGGACCGGGACGGTGCGGGGCGGGCTCGCAGCGCGCGCCCCCGGGACGGGCTCGGGCGGCCCCTGCCGTACGGGGTGCAGGGCGTGGCCCGGCAGCCCGAGGGGGTCGTGCGCACGCCGGAACGGACGGTCGCCGAGGCCCAGGAGCTGCTGGACGCGGGCAGGCCCTTCCACGCGCACGAGGTGTTCGAGGACGCCTGGAAGTCGGGGCCCGAGCAGGAGCGGGGGTTGTGGCGGGGCCTGGCCCAGCTCGCCGTGGGGCTCACGCACGCCGCCCGGGGGAACGTCACGGGCGGTGCCCGGCTGCTGCGGCGGGGCGCCGGGAACGTCGCGGAGTGGGCGGCGCACTCGGGGGTGCGGCGGCCGTACGGGATGGATCTCGCGGGGCTGGATGTGTGGGCGCGGGAGCTGGCCGACGGCGTGGAGCGGGACGGCGGGGCCGTGGATCCGGCGGCGCGGGCGCCCAGGCTGCGGTGAGGCGGCCGGGCGGGGCGGACGTGGTGCGGATGCCGGCCGGGGTGGACGCGGCGCGGGCGTTGTCAGTGGCGTGCGGCAGACTCGGGGCGTGCGAAAGATTCATGTCATCGGTATCGGCGCAGGCGACCCCGACCAGCTGACCCTGCAGGCGGTCAAGGTGCTGCGCGGCACGGACGTCTTCTTCGTCCTGGACAAGGGCGAGGTGAAGAACGACCTCACCCGGCTGCGCCGGGACATGCTGGACGCGCACCTGCCGCAGGGGTCGTACCGCGTGGTCGAGGCGCGGGACCCGGAGCGGGACCGCAGCGCGGGCGGGTCCGCCTACTCCCCCGCCGTCGGGGACTGGCGCAGCGCCCGCGCCGGCATCTACGAGCGGCTGATCGCCGAGGAGCTGGGCGAGGACGAGAGCGGGGCGTTCCTGGTGTGGGGGGATCCCGCGCTGTACGACAGCACGCTCGGGATCCTGGAGGAGGTGCTGGCGCGGGGCGCGGTCGCCTTCGAGTACGACGTCGTGCCGGGCATCAGCAGCGTCTCGGCGCTCGTCGCCCGGCACCGCACGGGGCTGAACCGGGTCGCCCGTCCGGTCCAGATCACCACCGGCCGGCGGCTCGCGGAAGGGTTCCCCGAGGACGTGGACGACGTGGTGGTGATGCTGGACGCCCACCAGACGTTCCGGAAGTACGCCGACCAGGACATCGACATCTACTGGGGGGCGTACATAGGCACGCCGGACGAGATCCTGGTCTCCGGCCCGATCGCGGAGGCCGCCGGCCGCATCGAGCGGCTGCGGGCCGAGGCCCGGGAGCGCAAGGGCTGGATCATGGACACGTATCTGCTGCGGCGGCACCGCGGGGAGTAGGCCGGGGCGGGCGGGCGCCGGTCACGGCGCGGTGAGGCCGAGGCGGGCGAGCACCCCGGCCACGTCGGGCACCGCGGTCACGCCGTACGGCAGCGGTGGCCGCTGGAGGACCACGACGGGCAGGGCGAGTTCGCGCGCGGCCGTCAGCTTGGCGGCCGTCGCCTCTCCCCCGCTGTCCTTGGTCACCACCACGTCGACCACGAACTCCCGCAGCAGCGCGGTCTCATCGGCCACCGTGAACGGCCCGCGGGCGAGCAGCACCTCGGTGTGCGGCGGCACGGGGGGCTCGGGCGGCTCCACCGACCGTACGACGAAGTGGAGTTCCGTCAGGTGGGCGAATGCGGCGAGACCCAGGCGCCCCGTGGTGAGGAACACCCGGCGGCCGAGCGAGGGCAGCAGGCCGGCCGCCGCGGTGAGCGACGGGACCGGGTGCCAGCGGTCGCCGGGGCCCGGCTGCCAGCCGGGGCGGCGCAGCACCACCGCCGGCACGCCGGTCTCCGCCGCGGCCCGCGCCGCGTTCGCGGTGATCGACTCGGCGAACGGGTGGGTGGCGTCGACGAGGGCGTCCACGCGCTGCTCGCGCAGCCAGCCGGCCAGGCCCGGCGCGCCGCCGAATCCGCCGACGCGCACCTCTCCCGCCAGCGCGCCCGGCCGATTCACGCGCCCGGCGAGGGACGTGGTGACACGCGTGCCGGGGCGTGCGGTGAGGACGGCGGCCAGTTCGCGGGCCTCGGCGGTGCCGCCGAGGATCAGGACGTGCGGGGACATGCCAGGAGCGTACGAGGTCCGCGGGCGGACAAGGGCGAGGGCCCGCCCGAGGCTGCCGCCGACACGGGCGGGCGGCCGCCCGGAACGGACGGCCGCCCGCGATCGCGGTGTCGTCAGCCCTGACGGGCCTTGAAGCGCGGGTCCTTCGTGTTGAGCACGTAGGTGACGCCCCGCCCGCGGACCACCTGGGCGCCGGGGCGGGACTTCAGCGCGCGCAGGGACTTGCGCACCTTCATGGGTGGACTCTCCTCGTTCTCCGGAAACTTCCCCGGGGTTCTCAGGGGTTCCCCGGGGTTCTCAGGGGTTCCCCGGGGGCTCCGGGGTTCCCCAGAGGTCTCCGGGGTTCCCCGGGCGCCGGGCGGCGTCAGTGCCGGGCTGTGGCCCTGCGGCGGCCGTAGCGGCGCTCGAAGCGCTCCACACGGCCGGCGGTGTCCAGGACCCGCTGGTTCCCGGTGTAGAAGGGGTGGCTCGCCGACGAGATCTCGACGTCGATGAGCGGGTAGGTGTTGCCGTCCTCCCACTCGATCGTCCGGGGCGAGTCGGCGGTGGAGCGGGTCAGGAAGGCGACGTCCGCGGCGCGGTCTCGGAAGACCACCGGACGGGTGACGGGATGGATGCGGGGCTTCACGGTGTTTCCTTCCTCGTGGCCGTCCGCCGGATGGCGGAGGTTCGTCAGCGCGTCTCCCGGAACGGGACGTGCGCCGCGGCCACCGGGTCGTACTTGCGCAGGACCAGCCGGTCGGGGTGGTTCTGCCGGTTCTTGCGGGTCACGTAGGTGACGCCGGTTCCGGCCGTCGACCTCAGCGTGACGACGGGGCGCGCCTTGCTGCGTGCCATGAGGGTCATCTCCTTTCACCCACGCCGCGGACCGGGATCGATTTCCTTGATCCGGGCATGTCAATCACAGCCGGTCCAACAACGCCCCCCGCCGTCGCATTCCCGCCCCGGGCGCCTCTTCGCGGCTATCGTCCGGGCATGGAGTCTGTACGTGCCGTGCTCATCGACATCGACGGAGTCCTCACCGTCTCCTGGCGGCCGCTGCCGGGTGCGGTGGAGGCGCTGCGGGAGATCCGCTCGGCCGGGTTCGGCGTCGCGCTGGTCACCAACACGACCTCCCGGACGCGGGCCGTGATCGCCGGGACGCTGCGCGAGGCGGGGTTCCCGGTGGACGCGCGGGACATCCTGACGGCTCCCGTCGTCACGGCCGCCCATCTCGCCGAGCACGCCCCCGGGGCCCGCTGCCTGCTGCTGAACAGCGGGGACATCGCGGAGGACCTCGGGGACGTGACCCTCGTCGACCCGGAGGCCCCGGAGGACGCGGAGGACCCGGATGCCCCGGAGGGCGCGGCCGGGGGGCCGGACGTCGTCATCGTCGGGGGCGCCGGTCCCGAGTTCGGCTACGCGGCGCTCAACCGGGCGTTCCGGCACGTCCGGCGCGGGGCGCGGCTGGTCGCCGTGCACCGCAACCTGTACTGGCGCACCGACGAGGGGCTGCAGCTCGACTCCGGCGCCTTCCTGCTGGGGCTGGAGAAGGCGGCCGGCGTCGAGGCCGAGGTCGTCGGCAAGCCGTCCCGCGCGTTCTTCGAGGCGGCGCTGGCCCGGCTCGGGGCCCGCGCCGGCGAAGCGGTGATGATCGGGGACGACGTCGAGTCGGACGTGCTGGCGGCGCAGGCGGCCGGGATCACCGGGGTGCTGGTGCGGACCGGCAAGTACCGGCCGGACACGCTCCGGACGGCGAGCGGCAGGCCGGACCACGTGATCGACTCCTTCGCGGAGCTGCCCGCGCTGCTGCGGGGGTCAGTGCAGCAGTAGCTGCACCCCGCCGACCACGGTCGCCGCGATGACGAGCTGTTCGAACAGCCGTTGGTTGATCCGGGTCACGGCCCATTTGCCGAGCAGCGCGCCCGGTACGACGAACACCGCGAGCGCGGCGTCGAGGAGCAGCGAGCGGCCGTCGATCAGGCCGAGACCGGCGCTGAAGGGCAGCTTGGAGACGTTGACGATGAGGAAGAAGAAGGCCGACGTGCCGAGGAAGCCGAGCTTGCGGAAGCCCGCGGACAGCAGGTACAGCGACATCACCGGGCCGCCCGCGTTGGCGACCATCGTGGTGAAGCCGCCTAGGACGCCGTAGGAGCGGGCCTTGGCGCGGCCCGCCCGGCCGGCCCGGCCGGTGACCGGTTCGGGCTCCCGGTCGGCGTCGGCCGTGCGCCGCCGCCACACCGTCACCGCCGCCATCAGCAGCAGGATCGCGCCGATGGAGGTCCGCACGACGGCGTCGTCGGCCCACACCAGGAACAGCGTGCCGACGACCACGCCCGCGGCGACGGCCGGGAACAGCCGCCACAGCGTGGGCCAGTGGGCGTGCCGCCGGTAGGTGAGGACGGCGAGCACGTCCCCGGCGATCAGGACCGGCAGGAGTACGCCGGTGGAGGCCCGGGCCGGAAGCACCGCCGCGAAGATGGCGAGACTCACGGTGTTGGCCCCGCTCACGGCGGTCTTCGAGAAGCCGACCAGGAGGGCCGCGAAGGCGAGGGCGGCGAATCCCCAGCCGGTTATGTGCCACAGCGTCATCGTGTCCATGCGGGCACCGATGCTATGCGCAGGCGTCCGGAGCGGTAAGGACCGTCTCGCCAGTCGGCCCCGCAGCCAGCCAGTCGGCCCCGCAGCCACGTCGCAGCCGCCCCGCAGCAGCCCCCCGCGCCCCGCTCGGTGCCCCTCGCTGCCCCTCGCTGCCCCTCGGTGCAGCTCAGTGCCGCTCGACGAGCACCGCGCTGCCCTGGCCCACGCCCACGCACATGGTCGCCAGCCCGCGCCGCGCCCGCGTGCGCCGCATCCGGTGCAGCAGGGTCGTCAGGATGCGGGCGCCGGAGCAGCCGAGCGGGTGGCCGAGGGCGATCGCGCCGCCGCTCGGGTTGACCAGGTCCGGGTCGATGCCGAGCTGGTCGACGCAGGCGAGGGCCTGGGCGGCGAAGGCCTCGTTGAACTCGGCCTCCTCGATGTCGCCGATCCCCCAGTCGACGCGGGCCAGCGCCCGGCGCGTTGCGGGGACCGGCCCGATGCCCATCACGTCGGGGTGGACGCCTGCCGAGGCGCCGGCGACGTACCGGCCCAGCGACTCCAGGCCCAGTTCGTTCAGGGCCTCCTCGCTGACCAGCAGCAGACCGGCCGCGCCGTCGTTCATCGGCGAGGCGTTGCCCGCGGTGACCGTGCCGCCCGGGCGGAAGACAGGCTTGAGCCGGGCCAGCTTCTCGGGGGAGGTGTCCTCGCGGATGCACTCGTCGGCGTCGACGACGGCCCCGTCCGGGCGCCGCACCGGCAGCAGTTCGTCGTCGAAGTGGCCGTTCGCGCGCGCCGCGGCGGCCAGCCGGTGGCTGCGCAGGGCGAAGCCGTCCTGCCGCTCACGGGAGACGCCGTACCGCTCGGCGACCTCCTCGGCGGTCTCGCCCATCGACAGCAGACCGTGCAGCTCCCGCATCGCGGGGTTGACCAGACGCCAGCCGAGGCGGGTGTCGGCGGTCTCCATCCGGTGCGGGAGGGCCTCGTCCGGGCGGGGCAGCACGAAGGGGGCGCGGCTCATCGACTCGGAGCCGCCCGCGAGCACGATGTCGGCCTCGCCCGCGGCGATGGTGCGGGCGGCGGCGGTGACCGCCTCCAGGCCGGAGGCGCACAGGCGGTTGACGGTGGCGCCGGGGACGGACGCGGGCAGGCCCGCGAGGAGGGCGGCCATGCGGGCGACGTTGCGGTTGTCCTCGCCGGCCTGGTTCGCGGCGCCCCAGTAGACGTCGTCGACGCGCGCCGGGTCGAGGGCGGGCACGTCGGCGACGAGACCGCGGATCACGGCCGCGGCGAGATCGTCGGGCCGCACGCCGGAGAGGGCTCCGCGCAGTCTGCCGATGGGGGTGCGGCGGGCGGCCGCGAAGTGGACGGGACGCACGAACAGGACTCCTGACCGACGGCACACGGCGACAATTAATTAGCGATGCTAGTTTTGGACTATAGAACGCCGCCTCGCCCGCTGGGAAGATTCCCGGCAGGGTCCTGGCCGACACAGCCTGAGGAGACGAGGAGACATGGCCGACTCCCGCGTGCGCGTCCTGCCGGGTCGCCGCGGCTCGCTCGCCGTACACGAGTGGCCGCGGGAACGGCCCCGGTACCTGGCGCTGGTGGCGCACGGCTACGGGGAACACGCCGGCCGGTACGCGGAACTGGCCGGTGTCCTGGCCGGGCACGGGGCGGCGGTGTTCGCGCCCGACCACATGGGCCACGGCAGGTCGGCGGGCGAACGGGTGCTGATCGACGACTTCGAGGACGTGGTCGCCGACCTGCGCACGGTGGCGGAACTGGCGCGGGCCGACTTCCCGGACGTGCCGGTGGTCCTCGTCGGGCACTCCATGGGCGGGCTGATCGCGGCCCGTTACGCCCAGCGGTACGGCGCCGAGCTCGCCGCGCTGGTGCTGTCCGGGCCGGTGATCGGCGCGTGGGAGCTGCCGGGACGACTGCTCGCCCTCGACGAGATCCCGGACACGCCCGTCAGCCCCGCCGCGCTCTCCCGCGATCCGCGGGTGGGCGCGGCGTACGCGGCGGACCCGCTGGTCTGGCACGGGCCGATGAAGCGGCCGACGGTGCGGGCGTTCGCCCGTACCCTGCGGGCCGTGGCCGAGGGCGGCGACGTCGGCCCGCTCCCGCTGCTGTGGCTGCACGGCGACGACGACCGGCTCGTCCCGCTCGCCGGCAGCCGGATCGGAGTCGAGCGGCTCAGCGGCGGCCGCCTCACCGAGCGGATCCGGCACGGCGCCCGGCACGAGGTCTTCCACGAGACGGACCGGGCGGAGGTCTTCGCGGAGCTCACCCGGTTCCTGGACGGCGTCCTCGCGGGCTGAACCCGGCCCACGGCGCCGCGTTTGCACCACTTCGCCCAGGGCACCCGCGCCCGCGTGGAGTGGTTGCGGAGCGCTGCCTGCGTGGGCGCGGCCCCCGGATCGTTCTTCCCGGTGAGTACGACGGGGCCGGACCGGCGGGGCACCGCCGCCGCACATGTCCCCGGACCACGCGAGGAGGAGGACCCCGCTATGACCGTCGTGAAGAGCACCCTGCCCGAAGAGGCCCGGCAGGTGGTCCGCACCGCGCTCCAGGACACGCTCGTGGACCTGCTCGGGCTGTCGCTGACCGGCAAGCAGGCGCACTGGAACATCGTGGGACCGAGGTTCCGCTCGATCCACCTCCAGCTCGACGAGATCGTCGGCACGGCACGCGCCCACGCCGACACGGTGGCGGAGCGGGCCGCGGCGCTCGGCGATCCGCCGGACGGCCGGCCGGAGACCGTCGCCAAGGACTTCGGCCTGCCCGTGCCGGCGCGGGGCTGGCTGCGGGACTCCGACGTCGTCCAGCTGATGGTGGACTCCCTGGAGGCCGCGATCGGGCGGCTGCGCGAGCGCATCGACGCGACCGAGAAGGCCGACCTGGTCACCCAGGACCTGCTGATCACCGTCACCGCCGACCTGGAGAAGCAGCGCTGGATGTTCGCCGCGGAGAACGTGCCGCGCGGCGACTGAACGACCCACGGGAGGGACACGTGATGACCCACGCCCCCGAACTCGCCGCCCCCGAACTCGACGCGCCGCGGTCCGCGAAGCCGCGCAGGACACGGAACCGGAAGCGGCGCACCGGCCTCAGCGAAGGCCCGCTGAAGCCATGAGCACGCAGCAGGACGTCGTACGGGAACTCGTCCGCGCCCACGGGACGACACTCGCCGAGGAGGCGGGCATCACCCTGCGGGACACCCCGCAGCCGCTGTACCGGCTGCTGGTCCTCGCGGTCCTGCTCAGCGCGCGTATCCGCGCCTCCGTCGCCGTCGCGACCGCCCGTGAGCTTCACCGGGCCGGGCTGCGCGACCCGCGCCGGATGGCGGGGGCCGACCGGCAGGAACGCGTCGACGCACTGGGCCGGGGTGGCTACCGGCGCTACGACGAGCGGACGGCCACCCAACTCGGCGACGGCGCACGGCTGTTGATCGAGCGGTGGGGCGGCGATCTGCGCCGGATGCGCACGGCGGCGCACGGCGAGGCCACCGGACTGCGCCGTCTGCTGCAGGAGGTCCCCGGCATGGGGCCCACGGGCGCGGACATCTTCCTGCGCGAGGTGCAGGACGTGTGGCCGGAGACCGCGCCGTACCTGGACCGCAAGGCGCTGGCCGGGGCGGAGCGGCTCGGACTGCCGGCCGACCCCGACCGGCTGGTGGAGCTGGCCGGTGACGTCCGGCCGGCCGTGCTGGCGGCCGGGCTGGTGCGGGCGGCGCTGGACAAGGAGGTGGCCGAGGACAGTCTCCGCCGCGCCGCGTGACACCGCCACGCCACGTGAGACACGTGGTGAGACACCGGCACGCCGCGTGAGCCACGTGGTGAGACACCAACACACCGCGTGAGACGCCGAAGCGCCGCTCGACGCCTGACGCCCTCACCGCTTGCGAAGGAGTCCGGCGCCGCCTCGGGCGCCGGCGGCTCAGAGTCGTACGGGCAGGTCCAGGACGCGCGTGATGGTGCGCAGGACGCCGTTGTCGTTGTTGGAGGGGGCCAGGTGGCGGGCCCGCGCGACGACGTCCGGGTGGGCGCCCGCCACCGCGTAGGACCACTCCGCGGCGTCCAGCATCCCCAGGTCGTTGAGGTAGTCGCCGAACACCATGGTCTGCTCCGGTGTGATGCCCAGCTCCCGCTGGAGCCGGCGCACCGCCGCGCCCTTGTCGGCGGTGCGGTTCATCACGTCGACCCAGTGCTCGCCGGAGACGACGACCCGGTGGGTCGCGGCGAGGTCCGCCAGCGCCGGGGCGGTGGTCCGGGCGGCCGCGCCGAAGTCGAAGAGGGCCACCTTGACGACGTCGTCGCCGACCTCCGTGGCGTCCTCGACGACGCGGTGCTCGACGTAGTACTTGCGCACCTCGGCCAGGAACGCCTCGTCGGCGCGCTCGACGTAGGCGGACCGCTTCCCGCAGACGACGGCGCCCACGTCCACGCCCCGCGCCGCCAGTCGCCGTACGGCGTGCACGACGCGGGCGGCGACGCCGGGCTCCAGCGGGTCGGAGCTCAGTTCCACGCCGTCGCGCACGACGTGCGCGCCGTTCTCCGCGATGAACACCATGCCCTCGGCGACGTCGGCGAAGTCCCGTGCCAGGGTGGCGTACTGGCGGCCGCTCGCCGGACTGAACAGCACGCCGCGCCGGCGCAGTTCGGTCAGGGTGTCCCACAGCCCGGGCGGGATCCGCTTGGCGTCGTCCAGGAGCGTGCCGTCCATGTCGGTGACGATCAGCCGGATGCCGGCGGCCCCGGCGCACGGGCCGGGAGTGCCGAGGAGGGGCGCGGGGACGGAGGACATGACCTGCTTCCGGTAGGGGACGGCGTCGGTCTCCTCACCCTATGCGAGGGCTCCGGGACCCAGGTCAGCCGCCCGAGCGGATCAGTCCGGTCAGGTACCGCCACAGCGACGACCGCCGCCTGGCCGCCGGACCGCCGCCCGCCGGACCGGCGGGCCCGGAAGCCGCTGCGGGCCCGTCCGGCGCGGCCTCCTCCGCCACGCCCGCCCCGGTCTCCCCGGTCCCGGCCGGTCCGGCACCATCGGTCCCGGCCGGTACGACGCCGGCGCCCCCGGTCCCGGCCGGTCCGTCCTCCTCCGGCTCCGGCGCACGGGCGGCGACGGCCGGACCGGCGAGCACGTAGCGCACCGGCAGCGAGCGCAGTCCCCGCATGAACGGCGAGGAGCGCCAGGGCAGTTGGTCCACGGGAAGGGCGAGCTCCAGGTGCGCGAACCGTTCGGCCAAGCGGCTCACGCCGACCGCCGCGATGGCCGACGCCAGCTCGCGGGCGGGGCACTGGCGCGGGCCCGCGCCCCAGGACAGGTGGGCCCGGCTGCTGATGCCGGCGCCCGGCGTCATCCGCGCGGCGAAGAGCGGGTCGGCGTGCGCGGCGGCGGCGGAGACCCACACGGGGTCGCCCGCGCGGACGGTGTAGGCGCCGAGCCGGGTGTCCTCGGCGGCGAACCGCGGCACGAAGTTGACCAGCGGCGGCTTGCGCATGACCACGCGGTTCATGGTCTCCCGCACCATCCCGGCGGACAGTGTGGAGCGCACGCCGCCGTCGGGCTCGCCGGAGATCACCTCGACGACGGTGTTGGAGATCAGGATGCCGACGTGGTCGGAGGTCATGCCGAGCAGCATGAACAGCTCGCGGGCCAGCTCGTCGACGGTGAGGTCCGGGTGGGCGGCGAGGAGGTGGGAGGGGAAGTCGTCGCCCGGCTCGGCGGCCTTGGCGGCGGCCAGTTCCGTGAGGGTCACCAGCAGCCGCTCGAGGGCGGGTCCGGCGTCCGGGCCGGCGTCCAGCACCCGCCACATGTCCATCAGGGCGTCGTCGCCCTGCGACCCGGGGAAGCCGAGCAGATGGCTCGCCGCCATCAGCGGCAGCGGGCGCGAGAACTGGGCGGACAGGTCGGCCGTGCCCGTGCCGCCGCCCTGCGCGAGCAGGGTGATCAGCTCGTCGGCGTAACCGGTGACGGCCGCCTTCAGCCGCTTGGCCTGGGGCCGGCGCGGGTCCTGGAAGGGGCGCAGCGCGGCGTCCCAGGCGGTGCGCAGCGCGCGGTGGCCGCTGCCGCCCTGGATCAGCACGTGGTTGACCTCGAGGGAGGGGGCGAGCGGCCAGTCGGCCGGCACCCGGCCCTCGGTGCGGGCCCGCCAGTTCTCCAGGCCCTTGGGCCAGGCGGCGTCGTCCTGGAGCACCTGGAGCGACTCGCGGTAGCCCAGCACGAGCCAGGCGGGCACGCCCAGCAGGTCGACCGGGGCGACCGGGCCGTGGCGCTGCCGCAGCCGCTCGTGGACGAGCCCGGGCCGCGTCTCGTAGTCCCGGGTCAGCAGGGGCTCGGCGGCCAGGTCCTCCAGCGGCGTGCCGTCCGGGCGCGCGGTCGCTTCGTCCCCGTCGTCGACCAGGTGGATGTCCATGTCCCGCCGCCGCCCCCTTCGACACCGACCCCGAATCGGGGGGACCCTATCCCAGCGCCCGGGCGGGCCGGACCGCGGGGTACTCACCGGTAGCAAGGAGTGCGGGCAGGTGACCGTGGCGAATCCCGGGACAGGCTGATCATCGCCACGGCACAATGACGGCGACGGCCACAGCGGCGCGAGAAGGAGCGAGAACGTGACGGACAGCCACACCCCGTCGGGCAGGTCGGCCAGGCTGAACACCGGCGTGGCGCACAACGCGCGGGTGTGGAACTACTGGATCGGCGGCAAGGACAACTACGAGGTCGACCGGCAGGTCGGCGAGCAGGTCGCCGGGATGATCCCGGTCATCCGGGACATCGCCCGCGCGGACCGCTGGTTCCTGGGCCGGGCCGTGCGGTTCCTCGCCGAGGAGCGCGAGGTGCGGCAGTTCCTGGACATCGGCACCGGGCTGCCGACGGCCGACAACACCCACGAGATCGCCCAGCGGATCGCGCCGGAGTCCCGGATCGTCTACGTCGACAACGACCCCATCGTGCTCGCCCACGCCCGCACCCTGCTCACCGGCAGCCGGGAGGGCGGCACCGACTACATCGACGCCGACGTGCGCGACCCGGACGCCATCCTCGAACACGCCGCGGCCACCCTGGACTTCACCCGTCCCGTCGCGGTCATGATGCTCGGCATCCTCAACTTCGTGCTCGACGACGGCGCGGCGCGGGACATCGTGCGGCGGATCATGGCCGCCGTCCCCTCCGGCAGCTTCCTGGTCCTCACCCACCCCACCTCCGATCCCGAGGTCGGCGGCGAGGGCCAGGTCGCGGCCATGAAGTTCTGGAACGACAACGCCACTCCCCCGATCACCGCCCGCAGCGGCGCGGACATCGCCGCGTTCTTCGAGGGACTGCGGCTGCTCGACCCGGGGCTGGTGTCGTGCTCGCGGTGGCGCGCCGAGCCCGACTCTTCCATGGTCGTACCGCAGTACGGAGCGGTGGCCGTGAAACCCTGACGCACGACGCCGGTCCGGCCGAGCCCGTCGAGGAGGACGCATGACCACCCTTGCCGACCCCGTCCCCGGAGGGCGACCCGGTGACGTCGAGCGGGCCACCGCCCGGAGCGCCGAGCTGACCGGCCGTGGAGTGCACGGTGTGGTGCTGTCCTACGTCGACACCGCGGGGATCGGCCGGGTGAAGACGGTCCCCACGGCGAAGCTGGCCGCCGCCGCGGCCTGGGGCGTCGGCATGTCCCCGGTGTTCGACACCTTCCTGGCGGACGACTCCATCGTCACCACCGACGTGCTCGGCTCCCCGGACGGGGATCTGCGGCTGTACCCCGACCTCGACCGGCTCACCGTCCTGGCGGGGCAGCCCGGCTGGGCGTGGGCGCCGGTCGACCGGATCACCCAGGAGGGCGAGCCGCATCCCGGATGCGGCCGCACGGTGCTGCGCCGGATCGTCGCCGACGCCGCCGAGCGGCACGGCGTCACCTTCCGGGCCGCGATCGAGGTCGAGTGGGCCGTCGGACGGGGAGACCGGCCCGACGGCGCGTTCGTGCCGGCGGTCACGGGTCCGGCGTACGGCGCGGTGCGCCAGGTCGAGTCGAGCGACTACGCGGCCGACCTGCTGGCGGCGCTCGCGGCGCAGGGCGTGGACGTGGAGCAGTTGCACCCCGAGTACGCGCCCGGACAGTTCGAGGTCTCGGTGGGCGCGCTCGATCCGGTCGCGGCGGCCGACCGCAGCGTGCTGGTGCGGCAGACGATCCGGGCGGTGGCCCGCCGGCACGGTCTCGTCGTCTCCTTCTCCCCGGCCGTCCTCGGGCAGGGCGTCGGCAACGGCGGCCACATCCACCTCTCCGCCTGGCGCGACGGCGTCAACCTGCACAGCGGTGGCGGGCACCGCTACGGCATGACCGCCGAGGCCGAGTCCTTCACAGCCGGGGTGCTGGCCCGGCTGCCGGCCCTGCTGGCCGTCACCGCGCCCAGCCCCGCCAGCTATCTGCGGCTCAGGCCCTCGCAGTGGGCCGGGGTGTTCACCGTCTGGGGCCGCGAGACCCGCGAGGCGGCGGTGCGGATCGTCACCGGCACGACGGGGCAGCGCGAGCGGGCGGCGAACCTGGAGGTGAAGCCGGTCGACCTGGCCGCCAACCCCTACCTCGCGCTGGCCTGCGTGATCGCGGCCGGCCTGGACGGCCTGACGTCGTCCGCCGCCCTGCCCGACGAGGTCACCGGCGACCCGGTCCGGCTGCCCGCCGCGGAGGCGGCGGCCCGCGGTGTACGCCGGCTGCCCGCCTCGCTCGCCGAGTCCGTCGCGGAGTTCCGCGCGGACGAGGTGGTGCGCGCCGCCCTGGGCCCGGTCCTCGCCGACGCCGTGATCGCCGTACGGGAGGGCGAGATCGCGGCGGCCGACGGGCTGGACGACGACGGGGTGGCGGCGGCCTACCGCTGGAAGTACTGACGTGGGCGCGGTACGGGAGGCGCTGGACGGGTGGCCGCTGACGGATCACCACTGCCACGGCGTGGTCGCCGCCGGCCTGCCCCGCGAGGAGTTCGAGCCGCTGCTCACCGAGGGCGGGGTGTGGCCCGGCGTCTCCCCGTTCGACAGCCCCGTGGGGGTGGCCGTCCGCCGCCACTGCGCTCCCCTGCTGGACCTGCCGCCGCACGCCCCGGCCGACGCGTACCTGGCCCGGCGCGCCGAACTGGGCGCGCGGGAGGTCAACCGGCGCTTCCTGACCGCCGCGGGGACGGACGTGTTCTGCGTGGACACCGGGTTCGCCCCGGACCGCAACCGCCTGACCACGCCCGAGCAGCTCGCGGCGGCCTGCGGCGGAAGGGCGTACGAGGTGGTGCGGCTGGAGAACGTCGCCGAGGCGGTGGCGGCGCGGGGCGTGCAGGCCGGCGCGTACGGAACCGCGTTCGTCGCCGCCGCGCGGGAGGCGGTGCGGCGGCCGGGCGTGGTCGCGGTGAAGTCCGTGGCCGCCTACCGCACCGGGTTCGACCTGGACCCGGCCCGTCCGGCGGACGCGGAGGTCACGCGGGCGGCGGGGCGGTGGCTGGCGCGCGGCGGCCGGCTCGCCGATCCCGTCCTCATGCGGCACCTGCTGTGGACCGCGGTGGGCCTCGGACTGCCCCTGCAACTGCACACCGGCTTCGGCGACAACGACCTCCGCATGCACCGGGCCGACCCCACCCACCTCACCGACTGGCTGCACCTGACCGCCGGGACGGTCCCGGTGCTGCTGCTGCACTGCTGGCCCTACCAGCGCCAGGCCGCCTACCTCTCGGCGGTGTTCGAGCAGGTGTACCTGGACGTCGGCCTCACCCTGCACCACGTCGGCCCCGCCCGGGCCCGGGCCGTCCTGGAGGAGGCCCTGGAGATCACCCCGTTCCGCAAGCTGCTGTACAGCTCCGACGCCTGCGGCCTGGCCGAGTTCTACTGGCTGGGAGCGCTGGCCTTCCGCCGGGGCCTCGCCGGTCTGCTGCAGGACCGGGTGGACGCCGACGAGCTGTGCCTGCCCGACGCGCTGCGGATCGCCCGGTGGGCGGCAGCGGACAATGCCCGCCGGATCTACCGTCTGTCCGACCCGTCCTGAAAGTATGATCAAGCAATGTCTGACATGACCGACACCACACCGGGCTGGCTGAGCCCCGACGAACTCGAGATGGCGCGCGCCCGCATGCCGATCCTGTACGTCGAGGCCGTGCCCGTACGCGTCGACGACAGCGGCGAAGTCACCAGCGTCGGCCTCCTGCTGCGGATCGGACCGGACGGCACGGTCAGCCGGACCCTGGTCTCCGGCCGGGTACTGCACCACGAACGCGTCCGGGACGCCCTGCTGCGCCATCTGGAGAAGGACCTCGGTCCGGTGGCGCTGCCCCGCGTCCCGGCCTCGCTGCAGCCCTTCACGGTCGCGGAGTACTTCCCGACGCAGGGCGTCACGCCCTACCACGACCCGCGCCAGCACGCGGTGTCGCTGGCCTACGTCGTTCCGGTCACCGGCGACTGCCGCCCGCGCCAGGACGCTCTGGACCTGGTCTGGTTCAGCCCGCAGGAGGCCCTGTCGCCGGCGGTGCAGAGCGAGATGCCGGGCGGCCACGGGATGCTGCTGAAGCAGGCCCTGGCCCACGTGGGCTGCGCGCTCTGACGGTCAGGCGGTGTCCTCCGCCTTGCGCTGGGTGGTGCCGGGCTCGCCGGTGTCGCGGTGCCATTCGACGACCAGTTCGTCCTTGGCGCCGAAGCGGACCAGGTGACGGCCGACGACGTCCTCCAGCCGGGCCAGGTGCTCGGCGTCGGCGTCGACCGCCAGCAGCAGCGCCCCGTCGGCCGCGGTGAGGGAACCGGTCCCGTCCTGGAAGACCAGGCTGCCCACGCCCGTCTCCTCGTCCCAGTTCGTCGTGGAGCGCCGGCCCAGGTGGGAGGCGAGCTGTTTGGCGTAGCGGTGCGGGCGGTCGGTGCGGACGCGGGCTTCGGAACGGGCCATCGGGGGCTCCCGGGTGTGGGTGGACGGTACGGGTCGAGGGTGCCGGACGGGGGCCCGGAAGGCCCCCGCGCCACCCGTCGCATGCCGCAAGGTACGGATGCCCGCCGCGGCGCGGTCGGTGCGCCGCGCCGTGGTCCGCCTGCCGCGGCTCGGTCGGTGCACGCGGTGCGGCGATGTGGCGGTGCACGCGCGGTCGGTGCGGCGGTGCACGCGGTGCGGTCAGTGGGCGCGTCGCGGTCGGTGGGCCGCGTCGAGCCTGGCTCGCTGGTCCGGTGTCAGTTCCAGGTCGACGGCGGCCAGGCTCTCCTCGATCTGGGCCACGGAGGACGCGCCGACCAGCGGGACGACCGGCAGGTCGCCGCCCAGCTGCCAGGCCAGTACGACCTGGTTGGGGGTCGCCCCGGTCTCCCGGGCCACCTCCCGCAGGGCCGCCAGGCGGGCCGGGGTGCCGGGGTGGTCGTACTCGGACGGCAGCCGGTCCGGGCGGACGTAGCTGCCCTTGAGGAGGGGCGAGTAGGCGACCAGGGTCAGCGCGGGCTCGGCCCGCAGGTAGCTCAGCGTCTCGGGGCCCACCGCGCCGAGGCTGCCGTCGGGGAAGAGGCCGCCGGGCACGTCGGTGCGGGGCCGCAGGTAGCTGTGCTCGTACTGGAGCACCTCGTAGCCGGGCAGTGCGGCCGCGGCGGCGAGGGCGCGGGCCCGTTCCACGCGCCACACGGCGTGGTTGCTGACGCCGAGCAGGCCGACGGCGCCCTCGGCGACCAGCTCCGCGAAGCCCTCGACGGTCTCGCGCAGCGGGACGGTGGTGTCCTCGATGTGGGCGTAGAGGAGGTCCAGCCGGTCCACGCCGAGGCGTTCGCGGCTGCGCTCGGCGGCCTCGCGGATCACCTTGGCGGACAGGCCCTCCGGGTTGTCGACGTAGCCGGTGCCAGGCGCGAGGGGGCGGGCGCCGAGCTTGGTGGCGATGACGATCTCGTCGCCGGCGCCGCGGCTGCGCCGCCACCGGCCGAGGAGGTGCTCGCTGTGGCCGCCCTGGCTCCCGTCGGTCCAGAAGGCGTAGTTGTCGGACGTGTCGATGAAGTTCCCGCCGGCCTCGACGTACCGGTCGAGCACGGCGAAGGACGTCTCCTCGTCCGTCTGTGAGCCGAACAGCATCGCGCCGAGCGCGAGGACGCTCACCTCGCGGCGGGTGCGCGGATCGGTTCCGACGGTGCGGTACCTCATGGTGCTGCCTCCCGTACGCGCCCGGGTCTCCGGGCACGCACGGGAGTCTTCAGCTTGGAGTGCACGCGAAGTCAAGCCGGTCGGTGATCCGATCGGCGGTCACTTGCTGAACGGGCCCTCCAGTGCGGCCCATTGGAGCAGCATGATGGTCTTGGCGTCGTTGATCTCGCCGGTACGGATCATCTCCAGGGCCCGGCGGAAGGGCAGTTCGACGATCTCGATGTCCTCGCCCTCCTCGTCGAGGCCGCCGCCCTGGTGGGTGCGGGTGGCGGGGCCGTAGGCGGCGGCGTAGAAGCTGACGCGCTCGGTGACCGAGCCGGGGCTCATGTAGACGTCGAAGACGTGCCGGACCTCGCCGATGGTGTGCCCGGTCTCCTCCACCACCTCGCGGCGGACGGCGAGTTCGGGGTGCTCGTGCTCGTCGTCGAGGAGACCGCCCGGGGTCTCGATCAGCATGCCGTCGGGGTGTCCGTTGACGTACACCGGGAACCGGAACTGCCGGGTGAGCAGCACGGTTTCGCGTTCGGCGTCGTACAGCAGCATGGTGGCGCCGTTGCCGCGGTCGTGCGTCTCGCGTTCCTGGGTGATCCAGGTGCCGTCGGCGCGCCGGAGGTCGAAGGTGGTGGTGCGCTCCACGTACCAGTGGCTGGACAGCAGTTTCACGTCCCGCACCTTCACGCGCGGGTTGCCGGTCAGGTCGAGGCCGGTCCGGTGGAGGCCGGTGCGGCCGCGGCGGTCGGGGGTGTCGATGCCGGCGGTCATCGGACACCGGTCGCACGGGATGCGGGGCGGGAGTTGCTCATGGTCCGCTTCTATCACGACCGGCCCGGCGGGCTCGCCGGACGACGTCAGGGCGTGGGCAGCGGGAAGATCATGCAGGTGCTGGTGGCGTGCGCGAGCAGGCGGTCCGATCCGTCGAGCAGGCGCGCCTCGGCGAGTGCCGTGCGCCGGCCGCCGCTGAGGACGCTGCCGACGGCGCGGACCTTGCCGGTGTCGACGGTGACCGGGCGCAGGAACTTCACGGCGATGTCGACCGAGGTGTACCCGGTGCCCGGTGGGAGGGTGGACTGGACGGCGCAGCCGGCCGCCGAGTCGAGCATGGTCGCGTACATCCCGCCGTGGACGCTGCCGATGGGGTTGTAGTGCTCCTCGCCCGGCACCAGGGAGAACACCGCGTGCCCGTGGTCGACCTCCTCCAGGTCCATGCCCAGGGTGGCGGCGACCGGCGGCGCGGGCAGCCGCCCGGCGAGGATGTCCCGCAGGAACTCCAGGCCCGAGGCCCGGCCCACGGCGGCCGCCGTGACCGCCGGGTCCTGCCAGTCGTACGTACGAGACCGTTCCATGTCTCCGCTCCATCCTCATCTGGCTCTGTTCGATGAAGCTAGCTTCGGCGTGAGCTGGCTGTCAATGACAAAGCCAGGGTGCCTGCCTACGATGGCCCCCATGGAGTGGCTGGAGATGAGCACGGAGAACTGCACGGTTCAGCGCACGCTCGACCTGATCGGCGAGAAGTGGACCCTGCTCCTCCTGCGCGACGCCTTCAACGGGGTCCGCCGCTTCGACGACTTCCGGCGCCATGTCGGGCTGTCCGACGCGGTCCTCGCCGCCCGGCTGCGCAAGCTGGTCGCGGCCGGGATCCTCAGGACGGCGCCGTACCGGGAGCAGGGCAGCCGGACCCGGCACGAGTACCGGCTGACCGCCAAGGGCCGCGACCTGTGGCCCATCCTGGTGGCCCTGCGGCAGTGGGGCGAGACGCACGCGGCGAACCCGGAGGGGCCGGTGCTGGACATCAGGCACGACGACTGCGGCGCCCCCGTGCGCGTGGTCGTGGAGTGCGCCGACGAGCGCACGGCGCTGTCCCCGGCCGATGTCACGGTCTCGCCGGGGCCCGCCGCGCGCCCCCAACTCTGAGGCCCGCTACAACCGTTGGGGCCAGGCGGAGGTCTCATGAACGGAACCGCCGTTCTCCCGCGGTTCCTCCGACCGCCGCCGACGCTTCACAGGGGACCTCATGTTCCGTTCCGCCCCCGGCCGCCGCACCCTCCGCCGGTGCACGGGAGCGATGGGGGCCGCCGCCCTCGTCGCACTGGCCGCAGGACCCGCCGCCGCCGACGATCCCGCGCCCGGCCTGGCGCTGAGCGGGATCGCCCCGATCGACGGGGTCCGGCCGGGCGGCACCGTACCGGTGCCCGCGAGTTTCACGAACACGGGCGCCGAGGCGCTGGAGAAGGTCTATCTGTCGTACTCCGTCACCCGCGGGCTGAGCCACACCGAACTGCCCTCCAACTGCCTCCGCTACGAGGTCTCCTCCTTCGACGAGGCGCCGAGCAAGTCGGTCGCGGTCTGCGAGTTCGACCAGCGGGTGGAGCCCGGCACCGTCTACGCGCCCGAGAAGGCGCTGACCCTGAAGGCGCTCGACCACGCGCTGTACGACGACCTCCGCGTCGTCGTCGCCGCCGACGACCCCGCTCCCGGGGACGGCGCCGCCGCGCCCGTGCGCGGGACCGGCCCCGCGCTGCGGCTGGCCGATCTGCCCGACGCCACGCCCGCCCCGGGCGGCACCGCGGAGCACCCCGGCTGGGACGCGGCCGACGTGCGGGTGACCTCGGTGAACACCGCCGACTTCCGGGTGACCGGGGCCGAGCTGACGGGGCGGGTCGGGGACACGGTGGGCCTGGAGGTGAAGTTCACCAACGACGGTCCGGGCTGGGTGCTGCGGGACCTGGGCACGCCCGCGACCGAGGTGCGCGTCACGATGCCCGCCGGCACGACGGTGACGAAGACCCCCGGCTTCTGCGACAAGGTACGGGCCGGCGCGTACAGCTGCGGCACCGCGCAGTCCTGGGTCGACGAGGGCGGCGGCGAGACGTACGCCTTCAGGCTGCGGATCGACAAGGCGGTGCCGGGGGCCGAGGGCTCGGTGAAGCTCGCCGGCGCGGCCCGGCCGTTCGACGAGGACAAGGCCGACGACTCGGCCCGCATCGTGCTCGACGTCACCGGCGGCGGCACGGGTGGCTCCACCGGCGGTACCGGCGGCTCCGCGGGCGGCTCGGCCGGCGGCTCCACCGGCGGCGACGGCGGCTCGGGGTCCACCGGGTCCACCGGCTCCTCGGGGTCCACCGGCTCCACGGGCTCCTCGGGGTCCACCGGTGGCTCCGCCACGACCCCGGACGGCAGTCTGGCGAGCACCGGTTCGGGTTCGGCGCTGCCCCTCGCGGGTGCGGCCGCGGGAGCCGTGGCGATCGGCGCGGGCGCCGTGTTCGCGGCGCGCCGACGCGCGAATCGACGGTGACGGCCGGTCGGCCCCACGGACAGGACGGGTGCGCGCGCTGCGGCCCCGTTGCGCGGCGGAGGAGCCGGCCCGCGAGGCGGTGCCGGCTCCACGCTCCGGCGCCGGTCAGGCGCCCGGTACCCGGTCCAGGTCGATGTCCGTGCCGGTGACCCAGTCCGGCTCGGTGACCAGGAGGCCGAGCTCCTGCCGTCCGAGGTCGACGTCGACGACGTACCGGAACCCCGCCGCCTCGGCCGCCGTGCGTGCGGCCGGGTCGCCCGCGGGCACGGCGTGCACGACGCGGCGGCACTCCGGGTCCGCGCGCAGCACGGCGTCCGCGAGGACGCGCAGCAGGGCGGGCAGCAGCGCGCGGGGGCAGTCGTCGCCGACCCGCACCTCCACGTCGTGCGCGCTGACGGGGTAGCTGTCGCGCAGCCGTCCCGCGGCGCAGCGCTCCAGCCGTACCTCGACGCGCGCACCGTCGCCGGCCACCAGCAGGTCGGCCGAGTGGCGTCTGCGGGATTCCCGCAGCACCTCCCAGCCCGCCCCGAGCGCCGGTCCTGCGGGAAGCGCGGGCACCGTGATCATGTCAGTTCTCCTCGGTCGCCAGACGTCGGATGACGGTCTTGTCGAGCTTGCCGGAGGCGTTCCTCGGCACCGCCGGAACGAGCTTGAGACGCCTGGGCAGCTTGTAGCGGGCCAGCTGGTCGCCCGCGTAGGCGCGGATGTCCTCCAGGGTGATCACGGTGTCCCCGGTGACGGTGACCACGGCGGCGACCGCCTCGCCCCACTGCTCGTCGGCGACCCCGACCACGGCGACGTCCACGACGCCCGGCATGGACGACACGACGCGCTCCACCTCCGCCGGGTAGACGTTCTCGCCGCCGCTGATGATCATGTCCTTCAGCCGGTCGACGATGAAGAGGTAGCCGTCCTCGTCGAGGTAGCCGATGTCGCCGGAGTGGAACCAGCCCTCGTCGTCGAAGGCGGCGCGGGTGGCCTCGGGGTCGTTCCAGTAGCCGGCGGTGACGTTGGGGCCGCGGACCACGACCTCGCCGGGTTCGAAGGGCTTGACCGGCTCGTTGGTGACGCTGTCGACGACCCGCACCTCGGTGTAGGGCATGGGGATGCCCGCGGAGCCCAGCTTGTCCAGGGTGTGCTCGGCCGGCAGGTGGGTGGCGAAGGGCGCGGTCTCCGTCAGGCCCCAGGCCTGCTGGAGCAGGACGCCGTGGTCGGCGTACTGCTGGACCAGCGAGGGGGGAACCGGCGCGCCCGCGACGACCACGGCCCGCAGCTCGCTGAGGTCCCGGTCGAACGCCCCGGGGACGCGGGCCAGCGCGGTGAACATCTGCGGGACGCCGAACATCGAGTTGACGCGGTGGGTGACCAGGTCGTCCAGGCACTGCTCCGGGTCGAAGGCGCGCCGCACGACGACGGTGCCGCCGCGCACCAGGGTGCGCAGCACGAAGCTGTTGAGGGCGCCGATGTGGAACAGCGGGGCGGCGGCGTAGGTGACGTCGCCGCGCCGGGTGTCCAGCCGCATCTCGACGTTGACGGAGTTCCACCAGGCGTTGCCGTGGGTGAGGACGACGCCCTTGGGGGTTCCCGTGGTGCCGGAGGTGAACATCAGGATCGCCGGGTCGTCGGCGCCCTTCGGCACGAGGACCGGGCTCGGCGGCGCGGCCTCGATCAGCGGGGACCAGGGCTCCCAGCCCTCCGCCTGGCCGGCCGGGACCTCGGGGTCGTCGTCGATCAGCAGGAAACGCGTCAGCTGCGTCGCCGCGCGCACGGCTTCGACGCCGGCCCGGTGGCCCTCCTCGCAGACCACGACGCGGGCCCCGCTCTTGGCCAGGACGCGCTCCAGCTCCGGCTCGGCGAGCCGGAAGTTCACCGGGACGTACACCGCGCCGATCCGGAAGACGGCCAGCATCGTGACGAGGAACGCCGTGCTGTTGAGACCGAGGTAGGCGACGCGGTCGCCCTCCCCGACACCGCCGGAGGCCAGCACGCTCGCCAGGCGCGCCGACCGGTCGTCGAGTTCGGCGTAGGTGAGGTCTCCCCCCGCGTAGCGCACGACCACGCTGTCGCCCTGGTGGCGTGCGTTGCGGGCGACCGCGGCGGCCGGGTTGAGGTCGACCCGCAGGCCGGAGTTGCGGGGGTGGGGTCTTGTCACGGTCGGCTCCTCGTTGAGCATCGTCGAGTCGGAGGATCGTCGGGGCCTCGACGGCATCGGGTCATCAGGGGATCGAGGGGTCAAGCAGGTCTGAGATCGGCAGGTCAGCAGGTCAGCAGGTGAGCGATCGGCAGGTCTCAGGTCGGCAGGTCTCAGGTCGGCAGGTCAGGGGTCGGCTGGTCGTGTCGACGGGGATCTCGTCGACGGCGGGACGCGTCGTGCGGGGACGCGTCCCCCCGGGGTTGTCCGTCAGCCGCTCGTCCGTGCGGCTGCGGTCGTCACAGGTGGTCGCCGCCGGCCGCACTGCCGAATCCGCGGACGCCGATACCGCCGTCCACGGAGATCGCGTGGCCGGTGATGGGTCCGCTCTGGTCGCGCGCCGCGAGCAGCACGTACGGGCCGGTGAAGTCCCGCGGGTCCGTGCTGGAGTCGTGCAGCGGAATGGGCGGGGGCGGGGTGTCGGGGCCGCGCTTGGCGAAGGACGCGCCGATCGAACGCCCGTCCAGGGACAAGGACTCCGGGCCGCGCAGGTCGGTGTTCATGCCCCCGCAGGCGACGCCGTTGACGCGCACCTTGGGGGCCAGCTCGTAGGCGAGTTCCCGCATCAGGCCCAGGCACGCGTGCTTGCTGGCGGTGTACAGGGGCCCGCCGCCGTTGACGTAGAAGGAGGCGTTGGACAGCGTCATGACGATGCTGCCGCGGGTCTTGACCAGCTCCGGCCAGGCCGCCTCGGCGGCCAGCAGATAGCCCTTGACGTTGATGGAGAAGATCTCGTCGAACGCGGTGTCGAGCTCCTTGGCGCCGAGCCGGGTCAGCTGGCGCTGGTAGTCCCACACGCCGGCGTTGGCGACGAGCGTGTCCAGCTTGCCGAACCGGTCGACCGTCTCGGCCACGGCCCGGTGCAGCGCGTCGGAGTCGCGCACGTCGGCGGTGACCGGGTGGACGCGGGAGGGGTCGGCGGCGCCGCGCACGACGTCGTCGAGCTGGTCGGCGTCCCGGCCCAGGACCGTGACGGACGCGCCCTCGGCGAGGAAGCGCTCGGCGACGGCGCGGCCGATACCGGAACCGCCGCCGGTGATCAGAACGGCGTACCCGTCCAGCCAGCCGCCGCTCATCGCTGCTCCGCCAGGAAGCCGGTGACCAGCTCCTCGAACTCGCGCTGCCGCTCCAGCTGCACCCAGTGGCCGCAGCGGCCGAACACGTGCAGCTGCACGTCGCGGATCTGCTTCAGCATGAGCTGGGCGCCGTCGAGGGTGATGGTGCGGTCGTCGCGGCCCCACAGCAGCAGCGTCGGCGCCTTGATCTTGTGCAGGTCGCGCCAGAGCGGGTCCATGCCGCCGCGCTTGGCGAAGGCCGCGTTGTAGAGGTGGTAGAAGGCGATGTGGCTGTCGTCGAGGGACGCCTCGTAGCGGGCGCGCACCACGTCCTCGCCGAACTGCTTGTGGTCGAAGACCATGGTGCGGATGAACGCGGCCATCTTCTTCTCGCTGGGCCCGCCGCCGTTGTAGTAGCGGAACATCTCCTTCTGCCCCTCGGTGGGGGTGGGGCCGAAGGGCAGCCAGCCGCCGCCGGGGGCCATCAGCACCAGGCGCGTGACGCGGTCCGGGCGCTGCTGCGCCATGGCGATCGCGGCCGCGCCGCCGAGGCTGTTGCCGAGCAGGTGGAAGGTGTCGATGCCGAGCGAGTCGAGGGCCTGGTACAGGGCGTCGACCGTGATCTGCGTGATCGACCGCTCCGCCAGGTCCTCCTCGGTCGGACGGTAGCTGGCGCCGAAGCCGGGCTGGTCGGGCAGGACGACGCGGAAGTGCCGGGCCAGCTCGGGGAGGTTCTGGTGGTAGTTGCTGACGCCGGACGCTCCCGGTCCGCCGCCGTGCAGCATCACCAGCACCGGGCCTTCACCGGTCTCGGCCACGGCGATCTCGCCCAGCGAGGTCGCCACACGGTGGTGCTTGAGTTCGAGGTCGGTCACGTCGGTCACGGCATTTCCCATCGGAGGAATCAGGACGAAGGGCTCGGAAGAGGGGCTCGGACGAGGGGACGAGGGGCTCGGACGAGGGGACGAGGGGCTCGGACGAGGGGCTCGGACGAGGGGACGAGGGGCTCGGACGAGGGGACGAGGGGCTCGGACGAGGGGACGAGGGGCTCGGACGAGGGGCTCAGAAGAAGGTGGAGATGTTCTTCGCCTGAAGGATGTTCTGGTCGAGCAGGATGGTCCGGCGTGCCACACGCAGACCGTCCCCGACCCGGCGCAGCACGTCGGTGCGGCTGCCGGCGAACACGTTCTCCTCGCGTTCGAGGCGGTTGCGGTAGACCAGGAACGCGGAGCGCACCTGGAGGTCGTCCTCGGTGAAGTGGGGGTGCTCCGCCGGGTCCACGTGCTGGACCATCACGTTCGTCACCAGATGGCGGGTGCGGGACGGCGGGTCCTCGGACCAGGCCATGCCCGAGTCGAACCGGCGGATGCGCCAGGCCAGGCTGTCCTTGGTCTCGTCGTAGAAGGCCGTGCCGCCGCGCGGGGACACCGACAGCGACTGCTGGCGCCGGAGCCGGTTGGTGCGGGTGGGCGCCCAGTACTCGAGGTCGTCGGCGAGCAGGCCGAGCCAGTCGGCGTAGCGGCCGTCGTCGAGGAGGGCGGCCTCCTCGTAGTAGAACTGCTCGACCTCGAAGTGCGTGTCGCGGTCGGCGCGCTTCCCGGCACGCGACCGGGTCTGCTCGGGGGTGGCGGTGCTCACGGTGTCGTTCGGTCCCTTCTCCACTCGGTGCGGCGCGTCATCCGCGCATCAGGCTGCGCAGGTTCACGGCGGGGTCGGCCAGCTTCCCGGCGTCCGCCGGGACGCGGCGGTCGATCATGCGGCGGGCGGCCCGTACGGCCGTGGAGTCGTCCACGGCGGCGGCCGCGACGACGAATCCGTCGCGCAGGCCGAAGACCGCGAAGGACGGGTCGTCGAAGCCGCCGCGGACGACGGTCGACTCGGCCGCGTCCATGTGGCCGACCGCTTCGACGTGGCGGCCGTGCCGGTCCGTCCAGAACCAGGGGGCCGTCGGCGCGGGCGCCTCGGCGCCCAGCAGGGTGGCGGCGGCGCGGGCTCCGTCGTGCCGGGCGGCCTCCCAGTGCTCGGTACGGGGCAGCAGGACGCCGTCGTGGCGGGTGCGGGCGGGGTCGCCGACCGCGAGCACCGCCGGGTGGGAGGTGACCTGTCCGGCGTCGACCACGATGCCCCGGTCGACCTCCAGGCCGGCCCGCTCGGCGAGTTCGGTGTGCGGGACCATGCCGACGCCGAGGACGACGGCGTCGTACGACCGTGCCGCGGACTCGCCCGCCAGCCGGGCCTCGATGCGCTCGCCGCGGTCGGCGAAGGCTTCGACGCCCGCCTGGACGGCGGTGATCCCGTGCCGGGCGTGCAGGCCGTGCAGCCAGGCGGCCAGGTCCGGGCCGAGCGCGGCGTTGAGCGGGACGGCCACCGGGTCGACCAGGGTGACCTCGCAGCCCAGGCGGAGGGCGGTGGAGGCGACCTCGGCGCCGATCAGGCCGGCGCCGACGACCAGGATGTCGGCGCCGGGCGCCAGCGCGGGGCGCAGCCGGTCGGCGTCCTCGGCGGTGCGCAGCACGTGGACGCGTTCGCTGCCGATGCCGGGGATGGGCGGGCGGGCGGCGGCGCCTCCGGTGGCGAGGACGACCCGGTCGGCGGGCAGCACGGCGCCGTCCGAGAGTTCGACCTTGCCCTCGGCCGGGTGCAGGGCGGTGACGGCGGTGCGGTTCACCAGGCGGACGCGCTGGTCGTCGTACCACTGCGGGGGCTGGAGGGCGATCTGCTCGGTGTTCTTGACGCCGAGCAGGAAGTCCTTCGACAGCGGCGGCCGGTCGTAGGGGAACTCGCCGGGGTCGACGATCGTGACGTCGCCGTCGAAGCCGCCGGCGCGCAGCGCGCCGGCGGTGCTGACGCCGGCGATGCCGCCGCCCACGATGACCACGCGTTCGGTCACGGGGTCTCTCCCGGGAACAGGTAGACCTCGCCGTCGCGGACCTCGACGCGGTGCGGGCAGGCGTTCTTCGTCGCGGGCAGCCCCTGCACCTCGCCGCTCTTGAGGCAGAACTTGCTGGAGTGCAGCGGGCACTCGACGTACCCGTCCTCCACCCAGCCCTCGGCGAGCGAGGCGGTCTCGTGGGTGCAGGTGTCGTCCAGCGCGTACACGCTGTCGTCGGTGTCGCGCAGCAGGGCGATGTTGTCGGCCGTGCCGGTCACGGACTTGTCGATCGCGATGCCTTCGCCCTGGGGGATGTCGTCCAGGGCCGCGACGCGGATGCCGTCGCTCATTTCTGCTCCTCGTGGCGGTTCTCGTGCCAGGCGGGGGTGTTCATCAGTTCGCGCCAGCGCCCGTAGAAGGCGCGGCCCGCCGCGTCGCTGTACAGCTCGCTGGTGGTGCCGGGGTAACGGCCGTCCTCACGCTCGGTGCCCATCCCCATCTGGTAGTTGAGGGCCACGTTGTTGGTGATGAAGCCGTGCGAGATCGCCTGGACCTCGCTCCAGTTCTCGCCGTCGTCCTGCTCGAAGATGCCGCTGGGTCCGAAGGTGCGCAGGTTGTACAGGCGCTGCGCCTCCCGCACCTCCTCGGGCATCGACTTGTCGACGATGGTCCAGGCCCAGACCTCCATCTTGTCGGGGCCCTTGGGGTGCCAGACCCGGATGGAGCCGTTGACCGGCAGGTAGGAGAAGTTGGGGAAGACCGTGGCGT
Source organism: Streptomyces sp. NPDC020996 (assembly GCF_040641355.1). Taxonomy (NCBI): domain Bacteria; kingdom Bacillati; phylum Actinomycetota; class Actinomycetes; order Kitasatosporales; family Streptomycetaceae; genus Streptomyces; species Streptomyces sp. NPDC020996. The sequence continues at coordinate 78,826 of NZ_JBFADM010000011.1, read as the reverse complement.
GGCCGTTGGTCAGCGGGCCCTCGACCCGGGCCTCGCCGAGCCGCTCGCGCAGCGCGTCGTAGTCCATCCACTTGTGCACGGTCTGGGCGTCGAAACGGTTCTTCGGGTGCACGGGGAAGCCGGCGCCGTTGCCGTTCGCGTCGGAGTACTGGCGGCCGGTGCGGTGCACGACCTCGTCCTTGGGCTTCTTGCCGGCGGGCGCGAGGACCATGAGCGCGGAGGCGTGGCTCATGATCACGTGGTACCAGTCGGTGGCGAACTGCTCGGCCGCCAGCTTCCAGTTGCCCTCCAGGACCCACTTGTGGACCCCGCCGACGACGACCGTTCCCTGCTCGTCGTGGTCGAGCATGGCGTCCATGTACCAGGCCATGTCGCCGAGCGACTCGCGCAGCGGCACCGGCTCGGGGTTCCAGGTGCCGAAGATCAGGCCGTGGTACGTCTCCACGTGCGGGACCTCGACCAGGCCCCACTTGCCGGAGTCGAAGGACTCCCCGTAGGCGTCCTGGTTGGGGACGCTCACCAGCGCGCCGTCCAGGTTGAAGGACCAGCCGTGGTAGGTGCAGGTGAAGTTGCGGGTGGTGCCGGCGTCGGCGCGGCAGACGCGGGCGCCGCGGTGACGGCAGGAGTTCAGGTAGGCGCGGATCCTGCCCTCGCGGTCGAGGGTGACGATGACCGGGTCCTCGCCCATGTACGTGGTGAAGAAGTCGCCGGGCTTGTGGAACTGGTCGGTGTGCGCGAGGAACAGCCAGCTCGGGGCGAAGACGCGGCGCAGCTCCTGCTTGTACAGGTCCTGGTCGGTGAAGACGACGCGGTCCAGCAGTCCGCCCTCGTTGTCGACGAGGCCGGAGACGTCGATGTTCCGTGCCAGGTCTGCCGGGCGCCGCAGGGCGCCGCTCGGGGCCGTGGTGGCCGCGCCCCGGGGTTCGATCGTCGAGGTCATGGCGGCAAGGGAACAGCAGTCGCCCGGCGGCGAGCCACGCGTCGTTCCGCACAGCGGCACACGCGCTTACGCGGGGCGGGTGACGCGGGAGAGCGTGGCCGCATGCTTGCCGCCACCGCCGTATCCCAGAGCGCGACCGATCCGCTGGCCGGACTCGTGCTCGGCGACGTTCCCCCGCCCGAGCCCCGGCCCGGCTGGTCGGTCGTCCGGGTCGCCGCCTCCTCGCTGAACATGCACGACCTGTGGACGCTGCGCGGCGTCGGTCACCCGCCGGACCGGCTGCCGATCATCCTCGGCTGCGACGCCGCCGGCTGGGACGAGGACGGCAACGAGGTCCTCGTCCACCCCGTCATCGCCGACCCGGACGCCGGGATGGGCGACGAGACCCTCGACCCGGGGCGCGCGCTGCTGTCGGAACAGCACCACGGCGCCTTCGCGGAGTTCCTGTCCGTGCCCACCCGCAACCTGATCCCCAAGCCGTCGTGGCTGTCCTTCGACGAGGCCGCCTGTCTGCCCGTCGCCTGGGGCACCGCCTACCGGATGCTGTTCACCCAGGCGCGGATCCGGGCCGGCGACCGGGTGCTGGTGCAGGGCGCGGGCGGCGGTGTCTCCTCGGCCGCCATCAGGCTGGCCGTGGCCGCGGGCGCGGTCGTCTACGCCACCAGCCGCAGCGAGGAGAAGCGGGCCGAGGCGCTGTCGTGGGGCGCGCGGGCCGTCGTACCGACCGGGGAGCGGCTGCCGGAGCGCGTGGACGTGGTGATCGAGACCGTCGGCGAGGCGACCTGGTCGCACTCGCTGAAGTCCCTGCGCCCCGGTGGCACCGTGGTGATCGCGGGCGCCACCAGCGGCATGAACCCGCCCGCCGACCTGGGCCGCGTCTTCTACCTCCAGCAGCGCGTCCTCGGCTCCACCGGCTGCACGCGCAGTGAGCTGGTGGCCCTGCTGAAGATGATGGACGCCACGGGCGTCCGTCCGGTCATCGACCGCACGCTGCCGCTGGCCGAGATCCACAAGGGCTTCCAGCTCATGATCGACGGCCGGCTCACCGGAAAACTCGTCGTCCATCCCTCCCCCTCGGCCTCCTGAGGAGCACCGTCATGACCGCCGCCGTTGTCGGCCTGTCCCACTCCCCTCTCATCGGCAAGAACGACCCGGCGCCCGACGTCGTCGCGGCCGTGGACGCCGCCGTCGACGAGGCGCGGGCCTTCGTCCGCGCGTTCGACCCGGAGCTGGTCGTGCTGTACGCGCCCGACCACTACAACGGCTTCTTCTACAAGGAGATGCCGCCCTTCTGCCTGGCCACCGAGGCGCACGCGGTCGGCGACTTCGGCTCGTCCGCCGGTCCGCTGTCCGTCGACGCCAAGGCCGCGCAGGCCCTGGCGCGCGGGGTGCTCGACCGGGGCGTCGACCTGACCGTGTCGGCCCGGATGACCGTGGACCACGGCTTCACCCAGCCGCTGGAGGTGCTGTTCGACGGCATCGCCAACGTCCCGGTCGTGCCCGTCTTCGTCAACGGCGTGGCCACCCCGCTCGGCCCGGTCAGCCGCATCCGCGCGCTGGGCACGGCCGTCGGCGAGGCCGCGGCCGAGCTGGACCGGCGGGTGCTGTTCGTCGCCTCCGGCGGTCTGTCCCACGACCCGCCGGTCCCGGTGCTGGAGGGCGCCCCGCCGCGGGTCGCCGACGCCCTCATCGAGGGCCACCCGCCCACGCCGGAGCAGCGGGCGCGCGGCGAGGAGCGCGTCATCCAGGCCGGCCGGGACTACGCGGCGGGCTCGACGCGGATGATCCCCCTCTCCCCGGAGTGGGACAACCTCGTCCTGGACACGCTGGCCGACCGCGGGCGGCTGCCGGAGGTGGACTCCTGGACGGTGGACTGGATGGCCGCCGAGGGCGGCGGTTCCGCGCACGAGGTGCGCACCTGGGTCGCCGCGTTCGCCTCCCTCGCGGCCACCGGCGCCTACCGGATGACCTCCCGCTTCTACACGCCGGTCCCCGAATGGATCGCGGGCTTCGCGGTGGCGACGGCGCAGCAGGAAGCTGGCTGATGACCACGGACCCCCGGGTGATCGACGAGGCCGTGCGCCGGCTGGAGGGCGCGGCCGCCGAGCGACGGCCCTGCGCGCCGGTGCGCGACCTCCTCGGCCGCGAGGACGTCGCGGCCGCCTACGCGGTCCAGCGCGAGCTGACCGCGCGCCGGCTGGCCGGCGGCGCGGTCGTGACGGGCCGCAAGATCGGGCTCACCTCGCCCGCGGTGCAGCGCCAGCTCGGCGTGGACCAGCCGGACTTCGGCGTCCTGTTCGCCGACATGGACGTGTCCGGCGTCGCCGGGCGGGTGCCCGTGTCGCGTCTGCTGCAGCCGAAGGCGGAGGCGGAGATCGCCTTCGTCCTCGGCGCGGACCTCGACGCCGACGGCCTGGACGCGGCCGCGGTCCGCTCGGCGGTCGCGTACGCGGCGCCCGCGCTGGAGATCGTCGACAGCCGCGTCGCGGACTGGGACATCACCATCACCGACACGGTCGCCGACAACGCCTCCAGCGGCCTGTACGTGCTGGGCGCCGAGCGGCTGCCGCTGAGCGCGTTCGAACCCCGCGAGACGACGATGCGGATGTACGCGGACGACGTCCTCGTCTCGGAGGGCGACGGCGCCGCCTGCCTGGGCGACCCGCTGAACGCGCTGGCGTGGCTGGCCCGCACGGCGCGCGAGTACGGCGACCCGCTGCGGGCCGGCCAGGTCGTGCTCTCGGGGGCGCTCGGCCCGATGGCCGTCGTAGTCCCCGGCGTCACCGTGCGCGCCGAGATCTCCGGACTCGGCACGGTGACCGCCGCTTTCACGGACTCCGCGGACCCGGCTCGGTCGGCGTCCATGACGACGTGATCGCCAGCACCACCCCGGACCCGGTGGGGTGAAACCCGCCCCACCCGTGGCGTCAACTTGGCCGGACGGTTTCCGTCGGATGAACGGTACGCGGCGGCGTCGGGCGGATGAGAGAACGGTCACATCGGGCGGGCGGAGCACCGGTCGGCGGGTTTCGGACGGAGGCCGGTCCGGGGTCGGTCCGGGGTCGGCCGGGCATGGAATTCCGTCACCCCGGCTGGGCAACACGCCGTCCGGACGGTACGGCAGGCGTGCGGAGGACCATGTGCCGGCTCGGCGGAACGGGGCAACGTCCGGCCGCCGGGCATGAAGCGGCCCGACGGAGAGCTGGTCGACGGGCGGCGGCGCGAGAGCGCCCGGGGTGTGGGCCCCGATCAGGGCGGATCGACGAGAGACCGCCCCATCCGGCGTCAGGCAGGACCTCGTCGTGTCCGCCGCAAGCTACGCCCGGCCGGGGCGGAGTTTCGGCACCGGCGGCGGGCGGAGCATTCACGTCAGTCGACGGCCGGGGCATTCACGTCAGTCGACGGCCGGGGCATTCACGTCAGTCGACGGCCGGGGCATTCGCGTCAGTCGGCGGCCGGGGCCGTTGCGCCCGGCGTGGAGCGTGATCACGGCAGCCCGGTGGACGCCATCAGCCCTGTCGCTCACGGCAGGCCCCGTCGGCGGTGCGCGGCGCGATCGCGTCGGCCCTCGGAGTGCCGACGCGCGGTGTCACCCCGTCGGCAGGGCGGTGCGCAGGTCGGCCGGGTGGTGGGCGGTGCGGGGGCGGGAGCCGCGGACCGTCCAGGCGCGGGAGGCCGCCGCGGCGAGGCGGCGCATGTCGGCGCTGAGGCGGCGGGGGTCGAACTCGCCGCAGCGGCCGGCCACCGACAGTCCCGCGACCGCACGGCCGGCGTGCCCCAGGACGGGGACGGCCACGCAGTTCAGGCCGCGCTGGCTCTCCTGGTCGTCGTAGCCGACGCCGGTGCGGCGGATCCGCTCCAGTTCGGCGGCGAGCGCGTCCGGGTCGGTGATCGTGTGCTCGGTGAAGCGCCGCAGGGGCGTGGAGGTCACCTGGGCCGCGGCGCGGGAGTCGTAGGCCAGCAGCACCTTGCCGACGGCCGTGGCGTGCGCGGGCAGCCGGCCGCCGATGCGGGAGGGGACCGGGGCCGGCCGGTGACCGTAGAGCTTGGCCAGGTAGACCACGTCGGTGCCGTGCAGCACGGAGAGGTGGACGGTCTGCCGGGTCAGTTCGTACAGGTCGGTCAGGAAGGGCAGGAGCACGTCGCGGATGCCCTCGTACCCCGGGGCGTACACCGCGCGCCCCAGGTCGTGCAGGCGTTCGCCGAGCCGGTAGTCGGTGCCGACCCGCTCCACGACCCCGTTGCGCTCCAGCATGCCGAGCACCCGGTACGCGGTCGACTTGCTCAGCTGCGCCCGCCGGGCGAGCTCGCTCACGCCTACCCCGCTGCTCGCCCGGTCGCCGAAGGCGATGAGAAGACTGATCGCCTTGTCGACGGCGGCCCGGTCGTCCCGGGACGTGCTGGCGACGGGGGAGGTCATGGTTGGCTCACCTCAGTTTCGAGGGGTCCGCGTCAATTTGAGTACACGGTGTGGAAACATTTACGTGACACAGGATGCGAGCCGGGCGGCGGTTCGTCAACAATGACAACATGCACATTAAAAGTGACGCCCTGGCCCGCGAGAACGAGCTCGTGGCCCGCAACGTCCGGCGCTTCCGGCTGGAGCGGGCCATGTCCCTGGGCGACCTCGCCCGCCGCTCGGGCTTGTCGAAGCAGACCCTGTCGAAGATCGAGCAGGGCTCGGGCAACCCCACCGTGGAGACGCTCTCCCTGCTGGGCGCGGCCCTCGACATGCCGGCCCGGCGCCTGCTCACCGAGTGGGGCACCCCGGTCTACGTCCAGCGGCACGCCGAGGGCGAGTGGAGCGACGCCCGCGGCTGGTCGGAGCGCCTGCTCGACGAGACGTACGGCTCCGGCTACGTCCGCACGCTGTCCCTGCGCATGGAGCGCACGGCCGGCGAGCCCGCGGTCGTCGAACCGCACTCGCCTGGCACCCTGCACCACGTCTACGTGATCACGGGCAAGGTCCGCACGGGGCCGGTGGTGGAGCCGGTGGACCTGGCGGCCGGGGACTTCGCCCGCTTCCCGGGCGACGTCCCGCATCACTTCTCCTGCCTGACCGACCGGGCCACCGTGCACATGGTCACCACGGTGCCGCAGATCCGCCGGGCGCGGCCGACCGTCGTGAAGGGCGGCGCCCCCGGCGAGGACGGCTAGGACCGGCGGCCGCTCTCACAAGTGGGCGTCGAAGCGGTGGACGCCGGGGCCCGCGACGGTCCGGGTGCCTCCGGGCAGGCGGACCTCGGCCTCGGTGCCCGGCGGCACCTCCACCGTCAGGGCGAAGCTGTCGCCGTGCCGCTCCCAGGCGGAGCGGATCGTGCCGTGCGGGCAGTCGTGACGGGCCGACGCCGAGGTCAGGCCGCCGCCCGGCCGCGGGGCGACGACGAAGCGCCGGTACCCCGCGCCGGCCGCGGCGATGTCATCGGGGTCGACGGAGCAGTCGACGGGGTCGTCGGGCAAGCGTATGCCGGCGACGCACTGGTGGAGGAAGGAGACCACGGCGCCCTTGCTGTAGTGGTTGTACGACATCTTGGGGCGGCCGTGTTCGTCGGTGCCCTCCCAGTCCTCCCAGATGGTGGTCGCCCCCTTGTCGATCATGGCGAGCCAGGAGGGCGGGGTGTCCCGCAGCAGGAGCTCGTAGGCGAGGTCGAGGTGGCCGTGGTCGGCGAGCACCGGCAGCAGCAGCGCGGTGCTGAGGAACCCGGTGGACAGCTGGGTCCCGGCCGCGCGGACCAGTTCCGCCAGCCGGTCGGCCGCGCGGGGGCGCAGGTGGGGCGGGACCAGTCCGAAGGCGAGCGCGCGGACGAGGGTGGCCTGGGTGTCGGGGACGGTGGCGCCGTCGGCGGTGAGGTACTCGTGCCGCCAGGCGGCGCGGGCGCCGTCGGCGACGCGGCGGTAGCGGGTGGCGTCGTCGCGGTGGCCGAGGAGGGCGGCGACGCGGGCGAGCAGGCCCGCCGAGCGGAACAGGTAGGCGGTGGCCACGTCACCGCGGTCGCGGGCGGGGTCCAGGTCGGGGGCCACGCCGGGTTCGAGCCATTCGCCGAAGTGGAAGCCGGTGTCCCACAGGAACTCCTCGTGCGCCGCCGGGTGCGGGCGGGCGGCGGCCCGGTCCGGGTGGCGGCGGGTGCGGGCCTGCCCGGCGGCGTACTCGACCCAGGCGCGCATGGACGGGTACTGCTCGCGCAGCAGGTCCAGGTCGCCGTAGGCGCGGTAGATCTCCCAGGGCACGATGACGGCCGCGTCGCCCCAGCCCGCCGAGCCGTTCAGGCCGCCCTCGGCGGACGCGCGGCGGCCGGCCTCGCCCGCAGGGTCGGGCACGAAGTTGGGGACGACGCCGTCCGCCCACTGGTCGGCGGCCAGGTCGCGCAGCCACTTGGCGGTGAACCCGGCGACGTCGTAGAGGAAGGCGGCGGTCGGCACGAACACCTGCCAGTCGCCGGTCCAGGCGGCCCGCTCGCGCTGCGGGCAGTCGGTGGGCACGTCGCACGCGTTGCCGCGCAGGCTCCACACGGCGGCCTCGTGCAGCCGGTCGACGCGGGCGTCGCTGCAGGTGAACCAGCCGGTGCGGGTCAAGTCGGTGTGGACGACGACGCCGGTGACGTCGTCGGCGGTCAGCGGGCCGGGATGGCCCTCGACGCGCACGTAGCGGAACCCGTGGGTGGTGTGGCGGGGTTCGAACACCTCGCCCGCGCGGCCGGCGGAGACGACCGTGTCGACCTGGCCCGCCGGCAACGGACGGCGGGTGGCCCAGTCGAAGGCCCGGATGTTGTCGGTGGTGACGTCGCCGTCCTGGTCCAGGACCTCGCCGTGGACCAGGGTCAGGCGGGTGCCGGCCGGGCCGAGGCCGGACAGCCGGACCCAGCCGTTGATGTTCTGCCCGAGGTCCACGACGTGGCGGCCCGGCCGCGGTTCGCTCACCCGTACCGGCCGGATCTCCGCCACCCGCCGTACGGGCGGCGCGATGGGGCCGGTCAGGCGGGTGAGGTCGGCGTACAGGCCGCCCTCAGCGGGGCGGGCCTTGTCCCAGCCGCCGTCGTCGAAGCCCGGGTCCGCCCAGCGCGGATCGTACGCGCGCAGATCGGTGTGCTGACCGTCCATCAGGTCGGCGGCGAGGACGGCGCCGCGGGCGCTGCGCCAGTCGGTTCCGGTGCCGATCGTGGTGCGGGTGCCGTCGGTGTGCGTCACCACCAGCTGCACGAGCAGGGCGGTGCGGGTGCCGAACCCGTCCGCCTCGCGGGCGAAGCCGTGCCGGCCGCGGAACCAGCCGTCGGAGAGCACCGCGCCGATCGCGTTGTCGCCGGTGGCGAGCAGGCCGGTGACGTCGTAGGTCTGCACCTGCAGCCGGGAGCGGTAGGAGGTGAAGCCGGGGGTGAGCTCGGCGTCGCCGACGCGGTGGCCGTTGAGGAAGAGTTCGTAGACGCCGTGCGCGGTGGCGTGGACGCGGGCGGTCCGTACGGGCCTGCCGAGGCCGAAGCCGTGGCGCAGGAGGTGGGCCGGGCGGTGGCCGGGCGCGGCCGGCTCGGTCTCCGCGGGTTCGATCCAGTGGGCCCGCCAGTCGTCGGGGCGCAGCAGGCCGGTCTCCCACCAGGACGGCTCCGACCAGTCGCTCTCGCCGAGGTCGGTCCACACCTTCACGCGCCACTCGGTGCGGGTGGCGGAGGCCGGGGCGGGACCGCCGTAGCGCACGTAGGTGTTGACGGGTGAATCGACCCGCCCCGAGTCCCAGTCGCCCGCCCGGACACGGTGGGCGAGCTGGCGTGTGGCGCCGCGCGGCAGCCGCCAGGACAGACGGGGCCTCGGCTCGGACGTGCCGAGCGGGCGGTCGAGGTGGTCCACACGCAGGTGGGTGGGGCGGGTCGAGGACACGGGGTTCCTTCCGGGGTGCGGTCGCTCAGGCGGCGGGCGCGGCGGGCGCGGGAGCCGGTGCGGCCTGGGCGTCGGGGTCGGCCTGGGCGGTCTCCGAGGGGCGGCGCAGCCGCGGTATGGCGAGGGAGACGAGCAGGCCCACGGTGACGACGGCGGCCATCGCCAGGTAGCCGTGGGTGAACGCCCGGTCCTGGTAGAAGGCGGTGCCCTGCACCACGGTGGAGTCGGCCGCCAGCACGGTGAAGAGGAGCTGGCTGGTCAGGGTGAGGAACACCTGGGTCAGCAGGGAGGACATGCCGTTGGCGGCGGCCTGCTCCTCGGGCGAGACGACCGACACGATCATGGCCTGCTGGCCGGACATCAGGATGCCGCCGCCCAGGCCCATCACCACGCCGGTGACGATGATCTCGGTGGCGTCGCGGTGGAGGAACGCGGCCAGCACCATGCCGGCGGTGAGGATCACCAGGCCGAGGTACCAGACGGTACGGGGGCTGACCTTGCGGACGGCGTTGCCCACGGCGACGCCCGCGGCGAAGGTGACCAGTCCCGCGGGGATGCCGACCACCGCGTTGTGGGTGGTGGTCCAGCCCAGGCCGTCGGAGACGTGCGGGATGGCGGGGAACAGGGCGAGGAAGATCAGGATCGTCTGCGAGGCGAAGTAGGCGGCCTGCGGCACGGAGGATCCGATGAGGACCGTCGCCACCGGGCGGCGTCCGAGCATCCGCAGGTCGAGGATCGGGGCGGCGACCTTCAGTTCCAGGACGGCGAAGACGGCGAGCGCGGCCGCTCCCCCGGCCAGCGGGCCGACGACTCCCGCGGAGGTCCAGCCCCAGTCGCGGCCCTGTCCGAGCGCGAAGACGACGAGGGCGAGGCCGCCGCCGAGCAGGCAGGCTCCCGGCCAGTCGAGCCTGCCGACGGCGGCCCGGCGCGGCGTCTCCGGCACGCACAGCAGCATCGCGATGGCCACGACGGTCGAGCCGACGAGGAACCACAGCGCGCCGCGCCAGCCGAAGGCGTCCAGCAGCCAGCCGGACAGCAGCGGGGTGAGCAGGGCGAGCACGCCCACCGAGCCGGCCACGGTGCCCAGCGCGACGGCCACCTTCCGGGGCGGGAAGAGGTCACGGACCGCGGCGAGCACCAGGACGGCGACCGGTCCGTACAGGCCGCCGATCACCCGGCCGGCGACCATGGCGGGATAGCTCGGGGCGAGGACGGTGATCATGTCGCCGACCAGGCCGGCGGCCGCCAGTACGAGCATGACGCGGCGCTTGCCGTAGGTGTCGCCCAGCCGCACCGCGAACGGCGTCGCCACGATCGTGGCCAGGGTGAACGCCAGACCGAACCAGGCGATCCGGGTGGTGTGGAAGTGCTGGGCGATCTGCGGCTGCGCGTTGGCGGCGACGATGCCCGCCACCACCAGGAGCTGGCCGGGCCAGATCAGCGCGGTGAGCCTGCGCAGTTCGGCGGCGCTCCAGCGCTCGGTGCCGGTGGTGGCGGTCGTCGGGCCGGTGGTGACAGCCGTCGGGCCGGTGGTGACAGCCGTCGGGCCGGTGGCGGGTGCCTGCTGGGAGGCGGTCCGCGGCCGCGCCGGGTCGGGCGAAGTGTTCATGGTCGCTCCGGGGGGAGGTCGGCGCTTCGTCACGCCGAGGTTTCCGGACGATGATGCGCAGCGAAAACCGAGTGCACTAGGTTTTTGTAGAGTGATCCAGGTCACATCACTACGCCGGTCCGGCGCCACCCGGACGTTCGCGTGCCCCGCCGAGTGGTTACGGTGAGCCCCATGACCAGCAGCACCCGGGGCCCGCGCGGCAGTTACTCGGTCGGCATCGCCAGACGCCGGAAGATCGTCCAGGCGGCGGCGGAGCGGTTCGCACAGGAGGGGTACCACCGCACCGCGCTGAGCCGAATCGCCGAGGACGTCGGCATCACCGAGGGCGGCCTGCTGCACCACTTCCGCAGCAAGAAACACCTGCTGCTGGCCGTCATGGAGCACCGCTTCGCCACCGAGGCGGAGTGGTGGGCGCGGCTGCCGGAGGACGCCGGCGGGACGGACGTGCTGCGCGCCATGGTCGCGGCCACCGAACGCCACCTGGCCGAACCGGGCCTCATCGAACTGTTCGTGCTCACCTCGGCGGAGGCCGCCGACCCCACCAGCGCGGCGCACACCCTCTTCGCCGACCGCTACCGGCGCGCGATCGACGAACTCGCCCACCTCTTCCGGCTGGCCGTGGAACGCGGCACGCTGCGCGAGGACACCGACTGCGCCGCGGTCGCCCGGGAGTGCATCGCCGTCAGCGACGGCCTGCAACTGCAGTGGGTCATCTCCCAGGGCTCCCTCGACCTGGCCGACGCCGTGCGCCTGCACGCCGACCGCATCGCCCGCACGATCACGCCCGACGGCCGGGGGCTGTGATCCTGCCCGCGGGAGCGTCCCGGTCCCGCGGGAAGCCGGTGTGCGGGAACGCGAAAAGGGCCCCGCAGGCTTTCGCCTGCGCAGGCCCTCCGCACCGTCGGGACGACAGGATTTGAACCTGCGACCCCTTGACCCCCAGTCAAGTGCGCTACCAAGCTGCGCCACGTCCCGGTGCCCGTCTGACCTGGGGTTTCCCCTGGCCGAGCGCGCAGAAGAACAATACCGCACTCGGCTCGGTGATCGCGCACCGCTTTTCGTCCCCGGGCCGCAGCTACGTTTCCTGCCGAAGTTGACCTCAAGTTGGGTTGAGGTTGCACGATCGATTGCATGACGATCACCCACGCACATCGGCACATGTACACGTACGAGGACCTGCCCCGGCTGATGGGGCTGATGACGGGCGACGAGAAGCACGGCCCGGCGGCGACGTCCACGCTGGACGCACTATGGGTGCTGTACGACCGCGTGCTGCGGGTGACCCCGGAGCGCGCCGGAGATCCGGAGCGGGACCGGTTCCTGCTGTCCAAGGGACACGGGCCGATGGCGTACTACGCGGTGCTGGCCGCGAAGGGCTTCGTGCCCGTGGAGTGGCTGCCGGGCTTCGGCTCCTACGACTCCCCGCTCGGGCACCACCCCGACCGGTTGCTCGTGCCGGGCGCCGAGATCGGCAGCGGGTCGCTCGGGCACGGGCTGCCGATCGCCGTCGGCACGGCGCTGGGGCTGCGCGCGCAGGGCCTGCACGAGCCGCGCGTCTGGGTGCTGATCGGGGACGCCGAGCTGGACGAGGGCAGCAATCACGAGGCGATCGCCTTCGCCGGACCGGCCGGCCTCGGGCAGCTGCACACGGTCGTCGTCGACAACGCCTCCGCCAGCCACGCCCGGCCGGGCGGCATCGCGGCCCGCTTCGAGGCCGCGGGCTGGTCCGCGGTCACCGTCGACGGCCGCGACCACCAGGCGCTGTACGACGCGTTCACCGCCCCGCATCCGGGCCGCCCGCACGTGGTGGTCGCCCGGGTGGAGCCGAAGTACTCCTGACCGACAGAAAGGCTCTGATCTTCATGGACACCATGCGCGACCGGTTCACCGACGTCGCCACCAGGCTGCTGGACGAGGATCCGCGCGTCGCGGTCGTCATCGCCGAGGTCGGCAAGGACGGCTTCACCGAGGCACTGCGCCGGCACCCGGACCGGGTCGTCAACGTCGGCATCCGTGAGCAGCTCCTGGTCGGGACCGGCGCCGGGCTGGCGCTGACGGGGCTGCGGCCCGTGCTGCACACGTTCGCCTCCTTCCTCGTCGAGCGGCCCTTCGAGCAGGTCAAGCTGGACCTCGGGCACCAGGGGGTCGGCGCGGTGCTGGTGAGCGCGGCGGCGTCCTTCGACTGGCCGGCCGGTGGATACACGCACATGGCGCCGGGCGACGTGGCGCTGCTGGACACCCTTGACGGCTGGACCGTGCACGTGCCGGGGCATCCGGACGAGGCCGAGACCCTGCTGCGGCACGCGGTCGCCGCGGGCGACGACAAGGTGTACGTCCGGCTGTCCCTGCAGTCGAACGACCGGCCGCGCGAGGTGGACGGGCGGGGCTTCCGCACCGTCCGCGAGGGCGGCCGCGGTGTGGTCGTCGCCGTCGGGCCGGTCCTGGACGAGGTGCTCACGGCCACGGAGGGGCTGGACGTGACCGTGCTGTACGCGACGACCGTGCGGCCCTTCGACTCGGCCGCGCTGCGCCGGGCCACCGAGGCGGCCGGGACCGACGTCGTCCTGGTCGAGCCGTACCTGGCGGGCACGTCGACGGCCGCCGCGAACGACGCGCTGGCCGATCTGCCCCACCGGGTGCTGGGCCTGGGCGTGGGCCGCCGCGAACTGCGCCGCTACGGCCGTATCGAGGAGCACGTCGCCGCCCACGGCCTGGACGCGGGCTCCCTGCGGGAACGGATCGCCGGCTTCGTCGCCGGCGGGCGGGTGACGGCGGGGGCGTGACGGCGTGAGCGTGCGCCGAGCCGCGGCTCCGGGCGTTCGCGCCCCGAGGTCCGGGCGTTCGCGCCCCCGGGGTCCGCACGTTCGTCCCGCCGGGCGTGCGTCGCGGCGGGATGCGCCACGGCGGCGGCTTCACGACCGGCTCGGGTACGTGCGCGGGTGGCAGCCGGAGCCCCCTCCGCACCGGCTGCCACACTGGCCTTCGGATGATGACACGCGGCACTGACAACGCCCCGCGTCTCACTCCGCGGCCGGCAGCCCCAGTGCGGGGTGGGCGTCGAGCAGGCGCGGCGGGGCGGCCTGGCGCCAGGAGTCGGCCAGGATGTCGCGCAGCTCCTCCTCGTCCTCCAGCGCGGCCAGGCGCACCCGCACCCAGGCGAACTGCGCCTCGTGGCCGGCGATCCAGAACTTCCCCGGCTCGGCCAGGACCAGTTCGTCGCGCTCCTCCTTGGGGCAGCGCACGGCGATGGAGGTCTCGTTCTCGGGCAGCGTGGCGAACATCTTCCCCGCCACCCGGAACGTGGGCATGTTCCAGGCGGTCTTCTCCGTCGTGTCCGGCAGGGACAGGGCGATACGGCGTACGTCTTCGGCGTCCGGCATGTCTCGCACCGTAGTCCCTGGCACTGACATCGAGTCACCTGGTCACAGCGGTGCCCCGGCCGGCTCGGCGGCGCCGAGCCGCTTGTAGTAGACCGAGGTCGGCCGCAGCGCGCCGTCGGGGGCGGCCGCGTAGTCCGGGATCGCGCCGACGCGGGTCCAGCCGGCCGAGCGGTAGAGGTGCTCGGCGAGGCTGTCGGTCTCGGTGTCCAGGTGCAGCAGGGTGATGCCCGCGGCGGCGGCCGCCTCCTCGGCGGTGGTCAGCAGCCGGCGGCCGAGGCCCCGGCCGCGGGCGTCGCGGTGCACCATCAGCTTGACCAGTTCGGCGCGGTGGCGGCTGTTGGGCTTGTCCGGGAAGACCAGGCTGACGGTGCCGAGCGTCCGGTCCCCCTCGCACGCCGCCCACACCGCCAGCCGTCCGCCGGCCGCCTCCGCGGCGCGCTCCGTCCACCAGTCGAGGGCCGCCGCCCGGTCGAGCGGCGCGAGGAAGCCGATCGAGGCGCCGCCGTGCACGGTGTCCACCAGCAGGTCGGCCAGTTCCTCGACGCGTGCCGCCAGTGCGGCCCGGTCCAGCCGTCGCACGATCACGGCAGCACCACCGCCAGCACGTACCGCACGCCCTCGGGACCGGGGCACCGGAACCGCGTCGGCCCCCACACCCGCAGCCGCAGGCAGTCGCCGGTGCCGAGACGGTGCTCGACGTCCTGCGCCGTCACCTCCAGCGCTCCCTCCAGGACCCAGATGTGCTGTTCCAGGCCGGGCACCGGCGGCCGGTCGTAGGCGATGTCGGCGCCGGCGGTGAGCCGCCCCTCGACCAGTTCGCCGCGCAGCCCGGCGTGCGGCGGTGACACGGAACGCCGTACGAAGCCGGAGTCCCGGTCCCGCCACACCGGCTGGTCGGCGGCGGGCACCAGCAGCGCGTGCTCCCCCTCCACCTCGCTGAGCAGCTGCGACATGGTTCGCCCGTAGACGTTGCACAGGCGGTTGAGGAGGGCGGCGGTCGGGCTGATCTCCGCCCGCTCGGCCCGGGACAGGGTCGACCGGCTGACTCCGCTGCGCTCGGCCAGCTCCCCGAGCGACCAGCCCCGCTCGGCCCGCAGTTCGGCCAGCCGGGCGCCCAGGCGGGCGTCGACGGGGTCGGGCTCCGTGTCGAGAACATGATGTTTCACATCCGGGATGATATCCCGGATTCGAGACGCCGGGTGGGGTGTGGGCCCCGTCGTTCCCGCCCGCCGAGCGGGCTCGTCACGCCGGTCCCCCGAACGGGCGCGTCACTCCCGTCCGCCGAACGGGCCCGTCAGTCCCGTCCGCCGAACGCCGCGAGCGTGTGTTCCAGCGCCGGGAGCGCCCGTACCACCCGCTTCGACCGGATCAGCAGGTCCCACGCCGGCTCGAACTTCTTCCAGCCGCCGGCGTACGCCAGGTGCCGCAGCCGCTCGTGCCGGCCGGGCTGGGCGGCCGATCCGCGCCAGATGTTCGACCAGCGGTAGAACTCGCGGTACGCCCGCCAGTAGCCGTCCTCCAGCTGACGTGCCGTCATGCCCTGCGGCCGGTAGACCACATGACGGGTGTCGTAGAGGTCCCAGTCGCGGTGGAGGATGCGCCCCTCGGAGTGGAGCTGCCGCCACAGGCCGGTCGAGGGGTACGGCGTCATGATGTGGAAGGTCGCAGTCTCGATGCCCTGCGCGACCGCCCAGTCCACCGTGCGGTCGAAGACGTCGGGGCCGTCCTGGTCCAGCCCGAACACGAAGCTGGCGTTGACCATGACCCCGGCGTCGTGCACCCGCCGTACCACCGCCGCGTAGTCGGCGCCGACGTTCTGGTCCTTGCGGCGCTCGGCGAGATTCGCGTCGTTGACCGTCTCGAAGCCGACGAACAGGCTGCGCAGCCCCGCCTCCACGGCCCGCTCCAACAGCCCCGGCTTGAGGATGGCGTTGACCGTGGCCGCCGCCTGCCACAGCCGGCCCGACCCGCGCATGCCGTCGAACAGGGCCTCGGCGAAACGGCGGTTGCCGAACAGGTGGTCGTCGAGGAAGTAGAGGTGCCGGCCGGGAAGGCGGTCGATCTCGGCGAGGGCGTCGTCGACGGCCTGAGTGTAGAAGGACTTGCCGCCCTCGAAGAAGGCGTCCTTGTAGCAGAAGTCGCAGTGGTGCGGGCAACCGCGCGAGACGACGATCGAGTTGGGGACCAGATACAGGTGACGCTTGATCAGGTCACGGCGCACCGGCGGCAGTCCGGCGAGAGTGCGCCGTGTGGAGTCGTAGCGGCGGGCGGGGGCGCCGTCGCGGAAGTCCTTCAGGAACAGCGGCCAGGTGTCCTCGCCGGGGCCGGTGAAGATCGTGTCGGCGTGCGCCGCCGCCTCGTCGGGGAGCGAGGTGACGTGCAGGCCTCCCATCGCGACGTGGACGCCCCGGGCCCGGAAGTGGTCGGCTATCTCGTAGCTGCGCCGGGCCGAGGTGATGTACGGCTGGATCACCAGCAGGTCGGGGGTGCCCAGGGCGTCGAGGTCGAGGCGCTCCACGTGTTCGTCGTGGAGCGTGACCTCGTCGCCGGGGTCCAGGTAGCCCGCGAGGGTCGCGAGGCCCAGAGGCGGGAACAGCGAGTACTTGACGGGCCGGAACAGCGGGCTGGTCGCCTCGGTCAGGGCCGGGAGGATCATCGTCACACGCATGACGTCCGAGACTGCGTTCGACCGGCCGCCGGTTCCCGCAGGCCCAGGAGGGCCCCGGGAGGGAAGTGCTCGGACAGGCCCTACGCCCGTGCCGCCGCCCGCAGCGCCTCGAGCACCGGCCGGATCAGCGGATGCTCCTCCGCCCCGCGCCGGACGGCCGCGAAGACCCGGCGGGTGGGCGCGACCCCGTCGACCGGGCGGACGACCACCCCGGCCAGGTCCGTGCCCCGCAGCGCCGAGCGCGGGACCAGGGCGACGCCCGCGTCGGCCGACGCCAGGGCGACGACGGCGCGGAAGTCGTCCGAGGAGTGCTCCAGGCGGGGCTGGAACCCCGCGGTCTCACAGGCCAGGACCACCACGTCATGGCACGGATTGCCGGGGTAGGGGCCGATCCACGGGTCCTTGGCCAGGCCGGCGAGGGGAATCTCGTCCGCGTCGGCCAGCCGGTGGCTCACCGGGACCACCGCGTCGAAGGGTTCGGCGTACAGCGGCACGTGGGTCAGCCGCGGATCGTCCGCCGACGGCGCCCCGCGGTACTCGACGGCGACCGCGACGTCGACCTGCCGGTCGAGCACCATCGGCAGGCTGGCGTCGCCCTCGGCGTCCCGCACCCGGATGCGGATGCCGGGCGCGGAGTCGGCGAGGCGGGCCACGGCGGGCGCGACGACCTGGGCGATGCCGGTCGCGAAGGCGGCGACGGTGACCGTGCCCGCCGCGCCCGAGCCGTACGCCGCCAGCTCGGCCTCCGCCCGCTCCAGCTGGGCGAGGACCGCGTTGGTGTGGCTGAGCAGGATCTCGCCGGCCGGGGTCAGCCGTACGCCCTTCGCGCCGCGCTCCACCAGGCGGTGGCCCGTCTCCTGTTCCAGGGCCGTGAGCTGCTGGGAGACCGCGGAGGGGGTGAGATACAGCGCGGCGGCAGCCGCCGTCACCGTGCGGTGGTCGGCCACCGCACGGAGGATGTGGAGCCGCCGCGCCTCGATCATGGATGCGATTATCGCAAGGGGTCCGGCCGGTCAGTCGGCGGCCCCGCCTATGACGACGGCCACCGTCAGCCGTCAGCCGTCCAGTTCCGCCCGCGCCGCGACGAACGCGTCGACGGCGCGGTCGACGTCGTCGGCGGAGTGCGCGGCGGACAGCTGGACGCGGATGCGGGCCTGGCCCTGCGGGACGACCGGGTAGGAGAAGCCGATCACGTACACGCCGCGTTCCAGGAGGAGTTCCGCGAGCCGGGCCGCCTTCGACGCGTCGCCGATCATCACGGGCGCGATGGGATGGTCGCCGGGGAGGATCTCGAAGCCCGCCTCGGTCATCCGGCGGCGGAACAGCGCCGTGTTCTCCGCCAGCCGCACCCGCAGGTCGTCCGCCGACTCCAGCAGGTCGAGCACCTTCAGGGAGGCGGCGGCGATCACCGGGGCGAGCGTGTTGGAGAACAGGTACGGGCGCGAGCGCTGCCGCAGCAGGGCGACGATCTCGGCGCGGGCGGCCACGTAGCCGCCGGAGGCGCCGCCGAGCGCCTTGCCCAGGGTGCCGGTGACGATGTCGACGCGGTCCATGACGCCGTGCAGCTCGGGCGTGCCGCGGCCGCCGGGGCCGACGAAGCCGACGGCGTGCGAGTCGTCGACCATGACCATGGCGTCGTAGCGGTCGGCGAGGTCGCAGATCTCGCGCAGCGGGGCGACGTAACCGTCCATGGAGAAGACGCCGTCGGTGACGACCAGGCGGCGGCGCGCGCCGGCCGCCTCCTTCAGCCGCGTCTCCAGGTCCGCCAGATCACGGTTGGCGTAGCGGAAGCGGCGGGCCTTCGACAGGCGGATGCCGTCGATGATCGACGCGTGGTTGAGCGCGTCGGAGATGACCGCGTCCTCCGGACCGAGCAGCGTCTCGAAGACGCCGCCGTTGGCGTCGAAGCAGGAGGAGTACAGGATCGTGTCCTCCTGGCCGAGGAACGCCGACAGGCGTGCCTCCAGCTCCTTGTGCACCTCCTGGGTGCCGCAGATGAAGCGCACGGACGCCATGCCGTAGCCCCAGCGGTCCAGTGCCTCGTGCGCGGCGGCGATCACCTCGGGGTGGTCGGCCAGGCCCAGGTAGTTGTTGGCGCAGAAGTTGAGCACCTCGCCGGGCCGGCCGCCCGCGGTGACCTGCACGGTCGCGGACTGCGGGGTGCCGATCACCCGCTCGGGCTTGTGCAGCCCGGCGGTGCGGATCTCGTCGAGGGTGGTGCGCAGGTCGTCTCGGACGGAGTCGAACATGAGGGGGCTCCTGAAGGTGCCGACGGAGGAAAGGTGCCGACGGAGGAAGGGGATCAGACGGTCCAGTCGAGGATGATCTTGCCGCCGGTGCCGCTCGCCGCGTCGGCGAAGGCCGCCTCGAAGTCACGGTAGCCGTAGCGGCCGGTGATCACGGGGGCGAGGTCGAGACCGCCTTCGAGCAGCACCGACATCGCGTACCAGGTCTCGAACATCTCACGGCCGTAGATGCCCTTGATGGTGATCATCGAGGTGACGATCCGGGCCCAGTCGACGGGGAACTCCTGAGCGGGCAGGCCGAGCACGGCGATCCGGCCGCCGTGCGTCATGTTGGCGATCATGTCCCGCATGGCCTCGGGCCGCCCGGACATCTCCAGGCCGATGTCGAAGCCCTCGCGCAGCCCCAGCTCCCGCTGCCCGTCGGCGATGTCCGCCTTCGACACGTTCAGCGCGAGGGTCACGCCGATCTTGCGCGCGAGGTCCAGCCGCTCCTCGCTGACATCGGTGATGACGACGTTGCGGGCTCCCGCGTGGCGGGCCACGGCCGCCGCCATCAGGCCGATCGGTCCGGCGCCGGTGATCAGGACGTCCTCGCCGACGAGCGGGAACGACAGGGCCGTGTGCACGGCGTTGCCGAACGGGTCGAAGATCGCGGCGACGTCGAGGTCGACGGGGACGCGGTGCACCCAGACGTTGCCGGCGGGCAGGGCGACGTACTGGGCGAAGGCGCCGTCGCGGCCGACGCCGAGCCCGACGGTGGCCCGGCACAGGTGACGGCGCCCGGCCAGGCAGTTGCGGCACTTGCCGCACACCAGGTGGCCCTCGCCGCTCACCAGGTCGCCGGCCTGGATGTCGGTGACGTCGCGTCCGGTCTCGACGACCTCGCCGACGAACTCGTGCCCGACCACCAGCGGGGTGCGGATCGCCTGCCGCGCCCAGCCGTCCCAGGCCCGGATGTGCAGGTCGGTGCCGCAGATGCCGGTCCGCAGGACCTTGATCAGTACGTCGCCGGGTCCTATCGCGGGCTCGGGCACGTCCGCGAGCCACAGGCCGGGTTCCGCCTTCTGCTTGACCAGCGCCTTCAACGCTACGGCTCCTGTGGGTGAGGTCCGGGCGCGGGCATGCCGAGGCGGCCGCTTCCGGGCAGGCGAGTGGGATCGCCCCGCAATCTGCCGCACGGCGGCCCTCCGGGTCCATCGATCTTTTCTTAAGCCGCGCCGCAGCTTTCCTTCACACCCACCGTCGCCGCCGCTCGCCTGCGGCAGCCTTCCGCACCGCCTTCCGCGCATGCGGCAGGTCCCGCCCGCCCACGCGGCAGGTTTCGCCCACGTGGCGGGTCCCGCCTGGCCACCGCCGCCCGCGCGGAGGCCTTCCGCCCGCCCGCCGCCTGCGCGGCAGACGTCTCCCGCCACTCGTGCGGCAGCCCTCGGCCCGCCCACGCGGCGGTTGCGCGTGCGTCCGTAGGGGAAGACTTCCGCCCGTTCGGCACCGCCCGCGCGGCAGGTTCCGCCCGCCGCCCGCTCGGCGGCCTTCCGCGCGCGGGAGCGTTTGTCGGCCGCCCGCGCGACAGCTTCCGGCCCGTCCGCCCACCCACACGGCAGCAGCCCGCCCGGACGCGAGATTTCCCCTGCCGCCTGCCGCCTGCCGCCTCCTGCCTCCTGCCTCCTGCCTCCTGCCGACCGCCAACGCGGTGGCGCGACGGCGTTCCGCCCTTTCGTCACCCGCGCCGCGTTCGGCCGGGACACCTCCGTTCGGTGCGTCCCTGCCGGACGCGACGGACCGTGTTCGCGGCGGGCGTGTCCGTGTACGCGCGGCACCGCGCCCGGCCGGCGGCGACAATCGACGCGGGAGGACCGGTCCGCGCGGGTCGGCCGCTCCCCCCGCGCACCGCACCCGGACGACCGACGTGGAGCCGCTCATGAACACCGCACGGGACCTCGCGATCCTCGCCCTGGACGTGACACCGGGCCACCCGGTGGAACAGGGCGACCTCTCGCTCGCACTCGCCGGCGCCGAGGTGCTCGACCTCGTCGACGCCCTGGCCCTCTTCGTGGACGGTGACCGTCTCGTGCCCGCCGCGCAGTCGGTGACGGGCGACCCTCTCCTGGACCGGGCCGCGTCCTCGCTCGTGCGGCAGGAGCCGTACGAGTCCGTCGAGGACTGGCTGTGGCGCCGGGGGCGCGGACTGTCCGCGGCCTATGCCGACGCCATGGAG
The DNA here is from genome assembly GCF_040641355.1 of Streptomyces sp. NPDC020996. NCBI lineage: Bacteria > Bacillati > Actinomycetota > Actinomycetes > Kitasatosporales > Streptomycetaceae > Streptomyces > Streptomyces sp. NPDC020996. The sequence continues at coordinate 57,902 of NZ_JBFADM010000011.1, read as the reverse complement.
CGCGAGGGGCTGACGACCCGGCCGCGTGGCCGCCGCATTCCGCTGCGCACCGGGCGGACGGTGCTGGTCGACTCGCCGGCCCGCAGTCGCGCCGAGGCGCGCCGCGCGGCGGGTGAACCCGTCCTCGCCGCGCTGGCTGCCGCCGCCGGCCTCCTGGACCGGCCGACCGGTCCGACCGGTTCGACCGGCCCAACCGGTTCGACCGCTCCCCTCCCCGACGACGTCACCGACGCCGACGACGTGGTCACGACGGTACTGGCCGCCGTCGGCGACGCGGTGATGGAACTGGAGGCGGTACGGCAGCGGCGGGCCGTCGAGGAGTCCGCCTACGCCAATCTCTGGCGAGGCCAGTGACGGGCCGCCGGACGCCCGGCCGGCCCCTCCGCACCCTCCGTGCCCTCCGCGTCACAGCGGAAGCCCGTCGGCCCGCCGTCGCTCCAGACGTGCGACGAGTTCCGCCGCCGCCGACTTGATGGTCTCCAGGCCGGGCTGCCCCCAGGCCCGCGGCCGCACGTCGGCGACGCACACCGTGCCGAGCACCATCCCCGTGCCGTCGACGAGCGGCGCGCCCAGGTAGGAGCGCACGCCGAACTCGTCGACGACCGGGTTGCCGGCGAACCGCGGGTAGTCGCGGACGTCCTCCAGGGCCAGCGCCTTGCGCCGGACCACCACATGGGGGCAGAACCCGTGGTCGCGGGGCAGCAGACGGCCCCATTCCGGCCTGCTGCCGTCGGCCCTCACCACCGGCGGCCCGCCGGCCGGAACGTGCAGGCCCGCGAAGAACTGCCGTTCCTCGTCGATGAAGTTGACCATGGAGTACGACGCGCCGCTGAACTCGGCGAGACGGTCCGCGTAGGCGTCCAGCGCGGGATCCGGGTGCTCGCCGAGGCCGAGACGGCGCAGGTGCCGGGTCCGTGCCGGGGCATCCTTGTCCTCCGGGGTGAGCAGCAGACGAGCGGCCGGGAGCGACGGGTCGTACCTCATGTGCGGGCTCCGTCCCGGTGGACGCGTGTCATGCGGGGCTCCATGGGGGGTGTGCGGGTTTCACGTGTGGGCGCCCTGGCTCGGCGCGGGCGCCTTGGCCTGGGCGATGAGGTGCCGGACCAGGGTGAGCAGCGTCTGCACGCCGGAGCTGGAGATGCGGGCGTCACAGCGCACGACCGGTATCCCGGCGGCCAGGTCGATGGCGGCGCGCACCTCCTCGGGGTCGTAGCGGTGGGCGCCGTCGAACTCGTTGATCGCGACGATGAAGCCGAGGCCGCGCTGCTCGAAGAAGTCGACGGCCGCGAAGCACTCCTCCAGGCGCCGGGTGTCGGCGAGGACGACCGCGCCGAGCGCGCCTTCGGACAACTCGTCCCACATGAACCAGAACCGCTTCTGCCCGGGCGTGCCGAACAGGTACAGGACGTGTTCCCGGTCGAGGGTGATGCGGCCGAAGTCCATGGCCACCGTCGTCTCGGCCTTCTTCTCGACCCCGTCGAGGCTGTCGGTCGCGGCGCTGACCGTGGTGAGCAGTTCCTCCGTGCTGAGCGGCGGGATCTCGCTGACCGCCCCCACGAAGGTGGTCTTGCCGGCCCCGAACCCGCCCGCGACCAGGATCTTCAGCGCTTTCGGAAACGGGTCACAGCTGTCGTCGTAGTCCATCGAGCACTGCCTCCAGAAGGGCCCGGTCAGTGGGGTTGTCGTGGAACGCGGGTGGTTTGGCGGTCAGCGCCCCGCAGTCGACGAGGTCCGACAGCAGCACCTTGGTGACCGCGGCCGGCAGCCTGAGATGGGCGGCGACCTCGGCGACCGGAACGGGCGCGCGGCACAGGTCGAGCGCCTGCGCGTGTTCCGGCCCGAGATGGCCGAGGGGACCGGCTCCGGTGACCATCACCTGTGACATGAGGTCCAGGGCGATGGTGGGCCGGGTGCGGCCGTTGCTGACCGTGAAGGGGCGCACGAGGCGTCCGGCCGCGTCGTCCAGCCACGGCCCGTCGCCGGCCGCCACCACGCTCAAGGCCTCGTCGCCGTGGGTTCGACGGCGTGCCGCCTGGGCGCGGTGACCAGGTAGGGGCGGACGCTCTTGACCAGCATCGACATCTCGTAGCCGAGCACCGCCGCGTCGGCCTCACGGCCCGCCAGCACGGCGAGACAGGTGCCGGATCCGGCGGTGGTCACGAACAGCAGGGTCGAGTCGAGTTCGACGACGACCTGCCGGACGTCCCCGCCGTCGCCGAAGCGGATGCCGGCGCTGCGGCCGAGGGAGTGCAGGCCGGCGGCCAGTGCGGCCATGTGGTCGGCGCTGTCGGCATCGAGGCCGTGCACCGACTTCACGAGTCCGTCGCAGGACAGGAGTACCGCGCTGGTCGTGTGCGGTACGCGCTGCACGAGGCCGCTCATCAGCCAGTCGAGATCGGTTGCGTGGCTGGTCGGCGCGTCGGTCGCCATGGTGGATCGACTCCTTGGGGTGCGAAGGTCCGCGGGAGCGCCGGGGGCGCTGGGGGCGGGGTCGGTAGCGGGAAGGGGGCTGTTCATCCGGCCGGCGCGCTCCCGTCGTGCCGGGTGAGGTGGTCGGTGCCGCCCGGCGCCTCCATCGGTGCGGGCTCGCCGCTGGGCGGGTCGGTGGGGGCCGACGCTCTGTCCGGCGCGGCCATGTGCGGAGCTGCCATGTGCGGTGCGGCCATGTATGGCGACCCCATGTCGGGTGCCCCCATGTCGGGCGCGCCCATGTCGGGCGCGCCCATGTCGAGCGGCGTCGGGTGTGGTGGCGTCCAGGGGTGTGAGGTCGGGTGAGTGAGCGTCAGGGAGTCGGCGTCCAGGTGCTGCTGCGCCTCGGCGAGGCCGACGCCGCGCTGGAACGCGGCCATCAGGCCCGGGTCGTGGCCGGCGACGTGCTCGGTGTCCTGGCGCGGCAGCGGGCCGTCGCGCAGTTGGGGGGCGAGGTGCTCCTGGGCGCGGCGCCGGGGCAGTCGCGGTTTGCCCATGGTGCCGCGGACGGTGCCGACGCGGGGCCTGGGCGGGGTGCCCATGTGCTCGGCGAGGAGGTGCCGGACGTCGGGCCTGATGCCGGGCAGCGCGTCCGCGGGGGTGGGCCGCTCCTGGTCGGCGCTGCGCACCGGCAGCGGTTCGGGTGCGCACCCGTCCGGCACGTGGGGCGCGGAACGCGCGGTCTCCCCGGAGTGCCGCGGTGCGGTGTGCGCGGGCGCGCCGCGCTGTCCTACGGCGCCGCCACCGGTTCCGGCACCCGTACCGGAACCAGAACCGGGCGGCAGCGTCGGCGGCTGCGCGGCCCCCTGCGGTACGGCCGCCTCCGGCTGCGCCTCGCCGCCCGGTGGCCGCGCCCCGGCGCCGGGGACGCCCGGCGCCGTGCCCAACAGGGCTTGCGGCACGACGAGCACGGCCTGCACGCCGCCGTAGATGTTGGTCTGCAGCCGGACGGTGATGCCGTGCCGCCGGGCCAGCTGCGAGACGACGAACAGCCCGATACGGCCGTCCGCCAGCAGGCCGGCGACGTTCACCTGGTCGGGGTCGGCGAGCAGGGCGTTCATCTTGGCCTGCTCGCCGGCGGGCAGGCCGAGTCCGCGGTCCTCGACCTCGACGGCGAGACCGGCGGTGACGAGGCCGGCCCGCAGCAGGACCTGGGTGTGCGGGGCGGAGAACACCGTGGCGTTCTCCACGAGTTCGGCCAGCAGGTGGATGACGTCGGCGACCGCGTGCCCGAGCAGTTCGCCTTCGATCGGGGGCACGAGCTTGACCCGGGAGTACTGCTCCACCTCGGCGATGGCGGAGCGCAGCACCTCGGTCATGGGGACCGGGTGGCTCCACTGCCGGCGCGAGACGGCGCCGCCGAGCACGGCCAGGTTCTCAGCGTGGCGGCGGACGCGGGTGGCGAGGTGGTCGACGTGGAAGAGGCCCTTGAGCAGGTCGGGGTCCTCGATCTCGCTCTCCAGCTCGTCGAGGATGGAGATCTCGCGGTGCACCAGTGACTGCAGGCGCCGGGCGAGGTTGAGGAACACCTCGAGCTTCTGCTCGCTGCCCGTCTGGCTGGAGAGCTGGGCGGCCTGGACGACGGCGGTGACGGCGCCGTCGTGGGCGCGGGCGAGGTCGGCGGCGAGCAGTTCGAAGTCGTCGGCGCCTTCGGGCGGTCCGCTGCGCGGCTTGCGCTCGGGCGGGCCGTCGCCGCGGCGCAGCGTCTCGACGACGGCCCGCAGGTCGGCCTCGCCGCGGGTGGTGCTGCGGCGCAGGGCGCCGACGCGGTCGCTGACGGAGCGGGCGGCGCGGTCGGCGGCCACGGCCGCGACCAGGATGCCGGCGACGGCGACCGACGCGGCGCCGGCGAGCACGCCCCACAGCGCGGGGCCGGGCCGGGCGCCGGTGGAGCGGACGGTGAACAGGACCGCGGCGCCCGCGCCGAGCGCGACCGCGACGGGTGGCAGCACGGCGAGCCGCAGCAGCTGGGGCCGTATCCGGGTCTCGGGCGACGCGGGCACGGGTCGGGCGACCGGCCGTCCGTGCCGCCCGCCCTCGCGGCGGTCTGCGCGTGCGGCCGGTGCGCGAAGCTGAGACATCGGTGTCCTCGTACTGGTCCGTCGGTGCCGGGGCGCACGGTCTGCGCTGTCCGGGCATGCGCCATGGGTGTCGGCCGAGGGGCCGGCGATTCGGCCCCACGTCGCCCGACGGACACTCACAGTAGTTGCCTGAGGATCGTGCGCGGTGGGCAGTCGGCAAAGTCTCCCGGGAAGCGTCCCGCTCTGGTATGAGCTCTCGCACGACAGACCGAGGAACCCTTCCGCGGCTCGCTCAGGAGACGCAGTCGAACGATCAGACCTGTTCGGAAGCGGTCACGACGGAAAGGTGAGGGGCGGCAGCTCCCGCTCCCCGGCCCTCACCGTCCCGCCTTCCGCCCCCGCTCCCGCCCGGCCGTCCGGTAATGACCGACGGACCGTCCGAGCCCGCCGACGACACCCAACCCCTCCCCTGAATATCACTGAGCGTGTTCAGCGAGGGTCGCGGCGCTCGACGCTCCTCGGCGCGGATCCCGGCGCCGTCAGCCCGCACTCCGGCACAGCGCGCCGAGATCGGGTCCCGGCAGATGGATCCACCCCTCCCGCCGGGCGGCCGCGCGCTCCTCGGGGGACCGCGGCCACCGGGTGTCCCCGGCCAGCACCGCGCGCGCCACCAGCGCGCAGACCAGGGCGTCGAGATGGTCGTGGCTGTCGGCGCACCGGGCGCGCAGCGGCTCGGGGAGCCCGCGGGCCAGGCCCGCCTCCAGCGAACGGACGATGTGCTCCCGGGCCGAGCGGGCCTCGGGCGCGGCGCTCTTGTAACTGCGGTCGAGGCGGATGCCCCACAGTCGCAGCGCGGCGGCGGGGTAGACCTCGGCGACGGCGCCCGACCCGTCCCGCGGCACGGGCGCTCCGGCCGCGGCCAGGGCGTCCAGGAGACGGGCGGCGCGCAGGGCCACGACTCCGAGGAGGTCGGTGGAGACGGACAGCGGAGGACGCGTCGCGGTCGCCTTCCACGTCAGGTCGTCCGTCAGCCGGTACCGCAGGGGATCGAGGCCGGGCCTGCCGTCCGTCCGTTCCGCGAAGCGTGCCGGGGGCGGCAGCCGCAGGCCCCGGTGGTGTGCGACGATCGTGGCGACGAAGTCCGAGGGCCAGCCGAGCGGGCAGTCCAGGCCGGTCTTGCCGGCCTCCCGGACCATCGCCAGCAGGTCCTCGTCCTCGTCGGGCACGACGAACTCCGCCGTCGACAGGCCCTCCCCCGTCCAGACCGCCCGGCACACGGCGGTGCGCCGCGCACTCGCGGCGAGGTCGACGCCGAGCGTCACCGTCCGCGCCGCCGGACCGTCCGGCCTCTCTCCACTGTCCACGGGCTGCCGTCCGTTCTGTCCGCCACGGTCTGCGTCCCCCACGGTCTCTCTCACCCGCCGTCCGGTCTCGTGCCGTCGGGCGCGCGAGCGGGTCAGCCCGCCGCTACCGGGTCGGGTTCCCCTCCGCCTCCCTTCTCGAACCGGTCCAGCGGATCGCCCGAGGCGTCCGGTGCCGTGTCGTGGGCCACGAACCTCAACTCCGAGGTGTACCGGCGGCCCTGGTCGTCGCTGAGCCAGGTCTGCTCCGGCGTCGGCAGCATCTCGGTGATCGTGACGACGGCCTCCGGGTCCTTGCGGGCCAGGCGGCGCAGGGCCTTGGCGAGGATGGTGACGTAGACCGGGCTGTCGAAGTCTACGTAGAAGGGCCGGGACTCCGTCGGGGAGACGACGAACACGTAGCGCGGCAGGCCCAGTTCGGTGCGCCAGCGGCGGGCCCCGACGAAGCGCCGGGCCTCGTCCTTCTCGTCGGCGAACCCCGCGCACGCCGCGGACGGCCGCCAGGTCTCCCGGGCGATCACCATGCGGTCGACGGTGACCCGGGGGGTGTGCTCCGCCTGCGGCAGCACCCGGACGAGGTCCATCGCCAGGGTGGTGAGGACGTGGGAGAGCACGTCGACCGCCGGGAACCGCGAGCCGTCGGGGAGCCGTACGACGAGGTCGCCGCCGTGTTCCTCGACCGTTGCGTCGGCGGAGCGCACGACCCGGGTGCGGGCCGGGTCGGCGGTGAGGTCGGCCAGGGCGACCTGGTGGTCCTGGGGGCGTACCAGCGTGTGGCGGACCCGCGCCGAGAGGCGCGCCCGGTGCTCCTTGGGGATCAGGGGCATCAGGCGCGGGCCCGGATGGTCGCGGTCGGTCAGCCGGAACAGCTCGGACACGTCCGGGTGCTGATGGGTGAACAGGGACGCGCCCAGCGTGTTGGAGGCGACGTGGAGTTCGCCGAGTACGACGGTGAAGTCGCCGCGTGCCACCGCCTCCGCCCCGTCTGCGGCGATCATCAGGTCCGGGCTCAGATAGCGGGCGGCCGTCCAGCCGCCGGCCGTGTCGCCGAACTCCGCGCGCACGGCCGCTTCGATGTCCGCCGACCGCGCGGTCACCCGGCGGGCGTCCGCCGGCGCCGCCAGGATGCGCTGCCAGCGCTTGGCGAACTCCCGCTGGAGTTCGTCGGCGGTGGCGCGCGCGGGGCCGTGCAGCACGGGCAGGCACCCGAACCAGAACGACGCCAGATCGACCGGGCCCTCGGCGGCGAGGCGGTCGTACACCCGGCGGGTCTCGGCCGTGACCGCCGCGGCGAGCCGGGAGGTGAGCCAGCCGGCGCTGTCCATCAGCAGCCGCAGCGGGCGCAGCGCGTCGAGGACGGCCGGGCCGAGCCGGACGGTGGCGGAGCGGCGGGTGTCGGAGTAGACCAGCGCGCGGCAGGGCGCCGTCGACGCGGACTTCTCGCGCACGGCGGCCGTGGCGGTGAGCGCGGTGAACTCCCGCTCCAGCTCGGCCATGGCGTCGACCAGGCCGTCCACGTCACGGGCCGCCGCCACCCGTGCGCGGCCCCGCTCCAGCCGGTCCAGTGCCGCGAGGCCCCGCCGGCGTGGCTCGCTCGCGCCGACGCCTTCCAGCCACGCCCGCAGGTCGCGGTCCGGATGGGTGCCGGCGGGGACCTCCAGACGCCACACCACCCAGCGGCGGGCCACCAGGTCGGCCAGTACGGCGGGCACGTCGGTGCCGGGCAGTTCCTCCGCGATGGAGCGGGCGGGCCGGACGCCGTCGCAGCGGGCGAGGACGGCCGCAGCCTCGGCGGACACGGTCACCGGGCGCCGGCCCGGTATCCGGACCCGGTCCCCGTCGAGGGCGACGAACGGCACGCGGCGCGGGGCGATCCACTCCCGCAGGCCGGGGTCGGCGTCCAGGGTCCGCGCCAGCGCGTCGATGCCCCAGCTGGCCCAGTACACGGTCGACGCCTCGGTCAGCCCCTCGCCGGTGTCGACGACGAGACCCCGCGCGGCCGGGTCCCAGCGGCCCCAGCCGACCGGGCCGAAGAACCCGATCGTGTCGTTCTTGACGCAGAACCGCTGCCAGTAGTGCGCGACCAGTTCCTCGCGCTGGCGGGGCATGCTGCTGCGGCTGTCCTTGCCCGGGGTCCAGCGCAGGAACGGCGCGATGCCGGAGCTGAGCACCGGCCGGTTCTGCCAGGCCACCGCCTCGCGGAAGGCCGGCGTGCGGGCGATGTCCTGGAGGGTGTGCGCGGTCTCCACGGCGGCGTCCGCGAAGAGCCGGGAGAAGTCCTCCCAGCGGTCGCCGTCGAGGGGGTCGTCGGCGGCGAACTTGTCGGCCGCCTGCGCCAGCCCGGCGGGAGCCAGCCGCAGCACGCCGTCGGCGGGGAAGCCGGGCCCGCGCAGGGCGAACTGCTCCCACAGCCGCCAGCGGCCGAGGGACGGCACGAGGTCTTCGGTCATGGCACGGCTCTCCTTGGGTGGCGCGGATGGACGGTACGGGCCGACGCGGCCGACGCGGGGAGGGGCGGTACAGGCGATACGGGCGGTACGGTTCGGCGGGCCGAGCGGTCAGGCGGTGCCGTAGTCCGCGTCGACGACCTCGGCCAGTTCCTGCGGCGTGGGGTAGGCGAAGACCAGCGAGACGGGGACGTCCGCGCCGAGGATCTCCTGCAGCCGGCCGGTGATCTGGAAGGCGGTGAGCGAGTCGCCGCCCGCCTCGTAGAAGTCGGTGTCGGCCGTCAGCTCGGGCAGGCGCAGCACGTCCCGGAAGATGCCGACCAGGACGTCGACCGTGTTCTGGGCGGCGGCGGTGGCGGTGGCGGTGTTCGTGGTCATGTCCTCTGCTCCTTCGGTGAGATGACGCGGTGTCAGTCGGTGATGGTGACGTTGTCGGTGTCGGTGTCGGTGTCGGTGTGGGTGTCGGTGTGGGTGTGGGTGCGGGTGGGGTCGCGGTGGAGGGTGTGCAGACGGGCGGGGGTGTTGCCGCCCGAGACGATGGCCACGGCCCGTTCGCGGCGGCCGGCGCGCAGCGCTCCGGCCAGGGCGACCGCGCCGCTCGGTTCGGCATCGACGCCGTGCCGCGCCAACAGGTCGGCGGCGGCGAGGATTTCGTCGTCGTCGACGGCGATCAGCTCGTCGACGCGGTCGCGGACGATCGGATAGGGGACGGCCCCGGGACACTGGCCGCGCAGACCGTCGGCGACCGTCGTGCCGGGCGGCAGCTGGACGCGGCGGCCGGCGGCCAGGGAGCGGGCGTAGCGCGGGGTGCCGGACGGTTCCACGCCGACCACCCGTACCGGGCGGTGCAGGGCGGCGAGGCAGACCCCGGCGAGCAGCCCGCCGCCGCCCGTGGGCACGTAGACGGTCTCGGTGTCGGGTGCGTCGGCGAGCAGTTCGGTGCCGACCGTGCCCGCCCCGGCGACCACCAGCGGGTGGTCGGACGACGGGATCAGGACGGCGTTCCGCTCGGCCGCCAGGGCGCGGGCGCGTTCCTCGCGCTCGGCCACCCCTCCGTCCACCTGGACGGTCTCGGCGCCGAGGGCGCGGACGGCGGCGGCCTTCGCCGGTGCCGCTCCCGCCGCGAGGACGACGGTGAGCCGGATGCCGAGCGTGCGCGCCAGCCGGGCCAGCGCGAGCGCGTGGTTGCCGGAGGAGCCGGTGACGATCCGGTCGGCGCCCAGGGCGAGGACCGCGTTGGCCGCACCCCGCATCTTGAAGGAGCCGCCGTGCTGGAGGTGTTCGGCCTTCAGCAGCAGGCCGGGCCCGAGGACGGCGGCCGCCGGACCGCGGAGCAGCGGCGTGCGGACGACGTAGGGGGCGATGCGGGCGGCGGCGTCACGCAGGTCGGCGACGCCGAGCCCTCGGCCGGCGACGACGCCCGGCTTCGGCGCCGTGGCGGACAGCTGAGACCCTGCGGGGGACAGGTGCGAGGCCGCGGAGGACAACTGCGGGGTCGTCGCGGCGCGACGCAGGTCGAGGGCGGTCATGCGGTGCTCCCCGTGGCCAGGAGCCGGCGGTCCGCCTTGCCGCCGCGGGTGGTGGGCAGGGTGTCGAGGCGCACGAACCGGCGCGGCATCAGGTGCGGCGGCAGGGACCGGGCGAGGTGGCCGCGCAGCTCGGCGTCGGTGGTGCCGGACAGGTCGCCGGTGAGGTGGGCGAGCAGGTGCACGCGCCCCCGGTCGTCGGTGTGCGCCGTCACCACCGCCCCGGTGACACCCGGGTGCGCCAGCAGGCAGCCCTCGACCTCCGCCGGGTCCACGCGGTAGCCGCGGATCTTGACCTGCCGGTCGGTGCGGCCGGCGTAGTGCAGTCCCCCGGGCCCCCACCAGCCGAGGTCGCCCGTGCGGTACAGGCGGGCGCCGGGCGGGCCGTAGGGGTCCGGTACGAAGCACTCGGCCGTGCGGGCCGGGCGCCCCCCGTAGCCGCGGGCCACGCCCACTCCCCCGATGTACACCTCGCCGACCGTGCCGTCGGGGACCTGGGCCAGGTCCGCGTCCAGCACCCGGACCACGGCGCCGGCGCGGGGCGTGCCCACCAGGTCGGCGGAGGGGTCCGGGGAGGCGGGGACGCTGTAGCGGGTGGTGGTCATCGTGCACTCGGTCGGGCCGTACTGGTTGACGAGCCGGCCGGGGACGATTCCGCGTCCGCCGGCGGCGAGGAACGGCCGCAGGGACTCGCCGCTGGACGCGACCAGGGTGACGCCGGCCAGCGGGTCGGTGAGCTGCGGCTGCGCCGCGAGGTGGGACAGGAAGAAGGGGGTGACACTGAGCAGGGCCGTGACCCGGTGCTCGCGGACGGTGTCGGCGAACTCCTCGGGGCGCAGCAGCCGGGCGCGGTCCACGATCACCAGGCGGGCCCCGGCCAGCAGCGGTGCGAAGGTGTCCCGGATCGAGGCGTCGTAGCCGAGCGGTGCCGTCTGGAGGGCCACCGTGTCCGGGCCGAGGCCGAACGCCTCGGCGGTGTCGCGCAGGTAGGCGTCGAGGGCGCGGTGTTCGACCAGGACGGCGTTGGGCCGGCCGGTGCTGCCGGAGGTGTGGCTGACGTAGGCGAGCGCGCGCGGGTCGACCGGCCCCGGCGGCGGGCCCGGCGGCAGGCCCTGGACGGCCCCCGGCCGGTCCAGGAGGACCGGCGGGACACCCAGGTCGAGGGCCGGGGCGAGGGCCGCGCGGGTCAGCAGCAGGCGGGCGCCTGCGCTGCGGACGAAGTCGGTCAGCCGGTCGCGGGGCTGGCCGACGTCCAGGGTGAGGAAGGCGGCGCCGCAGCGCAGCACCGCGGCCATGGCCGCGACGGCGTCGGTGCCGTGCTCGACGGCCACGGCGCAGACCGTCTCCGGGCCGGCGCCGTGCGCCCGCAGCAGGCCGGCGATCTCCTCGATCCGGGCGGCGAGCCGGCCGTACGTCACCTCGCCCGCCGGGGTGCTCAGCGCGACGCGGTCGGGGTGCCGGGCGGCGTGTGCGGCGATGTCGTCGGCGATGGTGCGCATCACGCGTCCCCCTCACCGGTGACGGTCCGGTCGACGGCGACGAAGCGGAGTTCGCTGGTGTAGCGGCGGCCCTCGGCGTCGGTGAGCCAGGCCTGCTCGGGGGTGGGCAGCATCTCGCTGACCTTGAGCCGGGCCTCCGGGTTCTTGCGGGCGAGCCGCCGGGCCGCCTTGGCGAGGATGGTGACGTACACGGGGCTGTCGAAGTCGACGTAGAACGGGCGGGGTTCGGTCGGCGAGACCACGAACACGAAGCGGGGCAGCTCGTGCCGGCGCTGCCAGTGCCGGGCGCGCACGAAGCGGGCGGCCTCCGCCTTCTCGTCGGCGAAGTCGACCTCGGCGACGGGCAGTTGCCAGGTCTCGCGGGCGACGATCATGCGGTCGACGGTGATCCGGGGGGTGTGGGCGCCCTCCGGGCGGAGGGTGAAGCGGTCCATGACCCGCTGAGTGAGGGTGTTGGCGTAGACGTCGAGCAGGTCGTACGCGGTGCCGTCGGGGAGCACCGCGGTCAGCCGGCCGGCCCGGTCCTCGACCGTGACGTCGGCGCCGAGCAGCGTGCGCGGGCGGTGCGGGTCGCCGGTCTGGTCGACCAGGGCCACGTAGTGGTCCTCGGGCCGGTCCAGCGAGGGCCTGCTGCGGGTGGACCACTTCAGCGGCAGCTCCTTGGGCAGCATGGGCAGCAGTCGCGGGCCGGGGAAGTCGCGGGTGGTCTCGGCGAGCAGCACGCCGGGGTCGGGATGCTGGTGCACGAACAGGGACGCGCCCATCGTGTTCAGCGCGCAGTGCATCTCCCCGAGGACGAGTTGCACGTCGCCCCGGGCGAGGGCGGCCTCGTCGTCGGCGATGACCAGCACGTCGGGGCTGACGTACCGGGCCAGCGACCAGCCGTCGCCGGGCTCGTCGAACTCCTGGCGCACCCGTTCGGCCAGGTCGGCCGTGGCCAGCTTGACCCGGCGCACGCCGGCCGGAAGGTCCAGGACGCGGGCCCACTTGGCGCGCAGCTCGGCCTGGACGGCGTCGATCAGCCGGCCGGCGTCGGGGTGCGGCGAGGGCAGGGTGTGCAGCCACAGCGTGCCCAGGTCCACCGGTTCGCCGGCGGCGCTGAGCCGGTCGTACACGGTGCGCAGGCGGACGCGGACGGCGTCGGCGAAGCGGTTGGTCATCCAGCGGGCGGCCGTCAGGCACAGCTGAAGCGGCTCCAGGTGGGCCAGCAGTCCGGCGCCGGCCGTGGCGGTCGCCGCCCGCCGGGCGTCGGAGTACACCAGTCCCCGGCACGGCGCGGTCCGTTCGCCCTTGGCCCGCTGCGCCTCGCTGTCGGTGAGGGCGGCGAAGTCGGCCTCCAGGGCGCCGATCGCGGCGGTCAGCGCGGCGGCGTCGGCGCCGGCGGCGCGTACGGCGTCCCGGCCGCGTTCCAGCACGGCGAGCCGGTCCAGGGCCCGTGTGCGGGCGGCCTCGTCGGGGACGCGTTCGAGGATGCGGCGCAGGGCGCGGTCGGGGTGGGTCGCGGCCGGCACCTCCAGGCGCCACTGCACCCAGCGGCGCTTCACCAACTCGCCCACGGTACGGGTCACTTCGTCCGTGTCCCGGCCCAGCTCGGCGGCGATGGCGGCCGGGTGCCGGGCGCCGTCGCACAGCTTCAGCACGGCCAGCTCGGCCGCGCCGATCGGCTGGGCGGGGCGGCCGGGGACGTGGACCGTGCCGTCGGCGCAGCGCACGAAGGACACCCGGCGCGGTGGGATCCAGCGCATCAGCTCGGGGTCCTCGGCGAGCACCTTCGCGAGGGCGTCGATCGCCCAGCCGGAGAAGTACACCTCGTGCGCGGCGAGGAAGTTCCGCCCGGGGTCCACGGCGACGGCTCCCGGCGCGGACAGGTCCCAGCGGCCCCAGCCGACCGGGCCGAAGAACCCGATGGTGTCGTTCTTGACGCAGAAGCGCTGCCAGTAGTGCGCGACCAGTTCCTCGCGCTGGCGGGGCATGCTGCTGCGGCTGTCCGTGCCGGGGTTCCAGCGCAGGAACGGCGCGATGCCGGTGCGCAGGACGGCCGGGTTCTGCCAGGCGAGGGCCGCCTGGAAGCGGGGCTGGGCGGCGATCTCCTGAAGGTGCCGGGCGGTGCGGACGGCGGCCGTGGCGAGGTCGTCGGCGAAGGCCTGCCACTCGGTTCCGGACAGCTCGGCGCCGGGGGCGAACTTGTCGGCGGCCTCGGCGAGTCCGGGCGGGGCCAGGCGCAGCACGCCGTCGGCGGGGAAGCCGGGGCCGCGCAGCGCGAACTGCTCCCACAGCCGCCAGCCTCCGCCCGGCAGCAGGACAGGTGCGTGCTCGTCCGACATCGCGTGCTCCTTCCGAAACGGGGGGTGCGCGGGAATCGCGCGGCTCGGCCGGGCGGCGGGCGCCACCGGGGTGCCGGGGGCAAGCGCCTCCGGGGTGCCGAGGGCGCTTGCCGCCGGGGTGCCGGGCGGCGGGTGCCGCCGGGGGTGCCGGGCGCCCCGCGACCGGACAGCACGGTCCCGCGCCGCGGCCGTCCGTCACCAGAGAAGATCCGGCAGCAACGCGTGCCTCGGGTTCGGCGTGTTCGTCCCTGACCGGCGCGGCCGGCGGCGGGCACGCTGACCCCGTCGGCCCTGACCCGCGGGCCGGCCCCATCACCTGCGGGAGGTCACCGTGACGCAAACCGATTCCGCGACCGGCACGGGCGGCGAGGAGGTCCGCCCGGGCGCCGAGGACGTGTACCTCGTGGTGCGCAACGACGAGGAGCAGTACTCGATCTGGCGGGCGGACCGCGAGCTGCCGGCCGGCTGGCATCCGGAGGGCCGGCGAGGCACCCGGCAGGAGTGCCTGGACCACATCGACGTCGTCTGGACGGACATGCGCCCGCTCAGCCTGCGCCGTCGGCTGGCCGGGGCCGATGTCTGAGGCCCGCCCGGGTCCGCCGCTCGCCCTTTCGGCGCACGCCCCGCCGGCGGAGCCGCCGCCCGGCCGGCTGTGCCCGGACGTCGTGGATCTGTCCGGACTGAACTCCGGCGGCCGCCCCCCGGGCCCGCGCACGCCGCGCCGGCCGGTGGAGCTGTACCTGGCCGAGGTGGGACGGCAGGACCGTCTCGCGCTGCGGCGGGCGCAGGAGCTGCTGGACGCCGACGAGCGGGCGCGGGCCGGCGCCTTCCACCGGCCCCGGGACCGCGACGCGTACGTGGTGGCGCACGCGACCCTGCGCGGCGTGCTGAGCCTGCTGCTGGGCGTCCCCGCCGACGCGCTGCCGCTGGTGCGCGAGCCGTGCGCGGGCTGCGGGGGGCCGCACGGCCGGCCCGCGCTGCGCACCCGCGGGGTGCACTTCTCGCTGTCGCACAGCGGGGACCTGGTGATGGTGGCGCTCGCCCCGACCCCGGTCGGTGTCGACGTGGAAGGGCTGGCCACCGCTCAGGCGGTGCTCGGCGCGCAGTCCGCGCTGCACGCGGCGGAGGCGGCGGAGCTGGCGCGGCTCCCCGCGCACGAGCGCCCGGCGGCGTTCACCCGCACCTGGGTCCGCAAGGAGGCCTACCTCAAGGGCCTGGGGACCGGGCTGGTGCGCGATCCGGCGCTGGACTACGTCGGCACCGGCCCGCGGCCGGCCGCTCCGGCGCCGGAGTGGACCCTGCGGGACGTCCTCGTCCCGGCGGGGTACGCGGCGGCGGTGGCCCTGCGGACGGAGTGAGAGCGCCCGACACAGGAGAGCGGGGACCGGCCCGGTGGCCGGTCCCCGCTCTCCTGTGTGCCCAGGGGCTTACGCTGGCGCGCGCTCCGCCTCCCCGGATTCCCCCCGGGGGCCGAGGCGGGCGCGCTACGATCGCGCGCGTGACCGCTGCCGTACCGACCATCCTCGCCACCTCCGGAGGGCACCGCGTCGGCACGCGGACCCGGCTGCTCTTCGATGCCCTGGTCCACCACGCGGTCGACCTCTCCGGCGTGCACGGCAGGCGTCCGCGCGTCCTGTACGTCGGCACGGCGACCGGTGACGCCGAGCACGTGACGGCACGGGTGGCGGAGGCCGCCCGGGCGGCGGGCTTCGACCTCACCCCCCTGTACCTGTTCCCCATGCCGAACGTCGAGGACGTCGAGGGCACGGTCCTGGACCACGACGTCGTCTGGGTGATGGGCGGTTCGGTGGCCAACCTGCTCGCCGTGTGGCGGGTGCACGGCCTGGACGCGATCATGCGGCGCGCGTGGCGGGCGGGCGTGGTGCTCGCCGGGGTCAGCGCGGGTTCGCTCTGCTGGTTCGAGGGCGGCGCGACCGACTCCTTCGGGCCCGGACTGCGGCCGTTCAGCGACGGGTTGGGCCTGTTGCCGTTCGGCAACGGCGTGCACTACGACTCCGACCCGGGCCGGCGCCCGCTGATCCACCGGCTGGTCGCCGAGGGAGCCTTCCGTACGGCCCACTGCACCGACGACGGGGTGGGCCTGGTCTACCGGGGCACCGAGTTGGTCGAGGCCGTGACGGAACTGCCGGGCAAGGGAGCCTACTTGGTCAGCCGCGGGGGCGACGGGGCCGTGGAGGAGCGGATCGAACCGCGGCTGCTGCCCACGCCCCGGTTCTGACGCGGTCCACCGCGACGGGCCGCGCGGGGCGCCGGGTGCGGCGTGCTCGCCGGCCGTGTCTCCCGTCCCCCGCGCCCCGCGTCTGCGTCGTCCGGCGGCCGCGACGCCCGACGACCGACGGCCGGCATCCAGCGGCCGTCGTCCGGCAGCCGACAGCCGACGTCAGGCGGCCGGCGGCCGGCGGCCGGTCAGACCAGCCCGTGGCGTACCGCGTGGGCGACCGCGTGCGCCCGGTTGCGGGCCTGAAGGCGCGCCATGATCTCGTAGATGACGTTCTTCACGGTGTGTTCGGAGCAGTCCAGCAGCCGCGCGATGTCCGCGTTGGCGTGTCCCTCGGCCATGAGGCGCAGCACGGAGGTCTGACGTGCCGTCAGGGTGGGTGGCCTGCTGCCGCTCCGGTCCGGCCGGCCGGGCGGCGGGCCGCCGTTCAGCAGGTGGGACAGTTCCGGGTACGGGATGCACGGGTGCGGGTGCCCGGCGCGCCGGACGGCCGCCGTCAGGGTCTCCGGCGTGAGGTCCTCGCTCCGCAGGACCACCGCGCCCGCGCGCAGCGCCCGCAGCAGGCCGGTACGGCTGACGGTGTCGCACACCAGCAGCAGCGGTCCGGCGGTCCACGGGCCGCGCAGGGCCTCCTCGACGTCCTGTGCGACGACCACGGTGACGGTCCCCGCCTCCGGGTGCCCCTCGACGCAGCTCAGGCCCGCGCGGCGGGCGAGTGCGCGGACCCGGTCCGCGCCGCGTGCGGGCAGCACGCGCAGGGCCGCCGAAGCGGGGGCCACGGCGGCCTCGCCGGACGCGACGCGCACGGCGGGCGGCCCGGCGGGTGCGGCGGACGCGAGAGGCCCGGCCGGCGCGGGTTCCAGGGGCGCGGAGGGCGCGAGCGGCGCCGCGGGCGCCAGGGTGGGCGTCACAGCAGACCCGCCCGGAGTGCGTAGGCGACCGCGTGCGCGCGGTTGCGCAGCCGGAAGCGCTGCGTGATGTCGTGCACGACGGTCGTGACGGTGCGCGGCGAGTAGGCGAGGCGCTGGGCGATCTCCGCCGTCTCGTGCCCGTCGGCGACCAGGCGCAGCACCGACCGCTCCCGGTCCGACAGGGTGCCGCCGGCCCAGCCGCCGCTGCCGTGCCGGGCGTCGGCCGGGCGGTCCAGGACCTGTTCCAGCAGGTCCGTCGGGAGGGTGCAGTCGTCCTCGGCGGCGGCCAGCACCGCGTGGCCGAGGCGGGACGCGTCGGCCTCGCGGCGCAGCAGCAGGCCGCGGGCGCCGGCGGCGAGGGCGTGCAGGGCGTCGCCGGAGGCGAGGGCGCCGGCCACCAGGACGACGGCGGGGCGCTGCGGGTGGGCGCGGGTGACGCGCACCATGTCGAGTTCGGCCGGTCCGAGCCGGTCCACGGTCAGTACCGCGACCCGGGCGACGCCGGGCTCGCAGAGGGTCAGTTCCGGGCAGGCGAGGAGGGTACTGCGGGTGCCGGCTTCCAGCACCGGGTCGAGGGCGACCACACCGACGGGTACAGGTGCTCCCATCTGCTGCTCCTTGGAAGGTCGTCCGCCCGGTGGTGAGCACGGCGGGCGGTCTGGGGGGTTCTGCACGACACCGTGCGCCCGGCGGGGCCGCGGGAGCATCGGTAGTCGGTCCCCACCTTTTCCGTCCCCCTCCCACCGGGCGGGCGGCCCGGCTCCGGTCGCCCCGCGCGCGGCGGGCCTGTCCGGGCCTGCTCAGGCCTGCTGAGGCCGGGTCCGGCGGTGGGCGGCGCGGCGGACACCCGTACGAGGCAGGCGCGGCGGGCGGGGATGGGGGTCGGGCCGCCCGGAGCGGGCGGGACACACCCGTACGCGGCGCCCCCGGGCAGGCTCGTACGGTGGTCGGGCCGCCCCCTGCCCAGGACCCCGGGCAGGGGCGCTGACGTGCGGTTCTCCCCGGTGCGGCCTGCGGTCGTCCGCACCGCGCGGTGTCGCCGCGGCGGTCGTTCCCCACCCGGTGGGGCGGGTCGGCAGGGAATATGGGGGTCACTTCCCCATGTGGGGGTCGTAGGGCGTCTGCCACCTTCGGTGACGTGACTGAGACCGCCACCAGCCTCCCGACTCCCCGGAGCGCCGGCCTGCCGCTCGCCTGGTGGGCCCCGGCGCTGTCCCTCGCGGAACGGCTCGCCGCCCCCGGCCTCCCGGCGGCGTCCGCCCGCTCCGCCGCCTCCGGGCGCGCTCCCTGGGCCGCCGGGGACAGCGAGGGCTTCGCGCTGCGGCTGGCCCACCTCCGGGTGGACGCGGCGACCGCGGCGGCTCTCGTGGCGGAACCCGCCGAGCTGCTCGCCGCCCGCGCGGCCAAGCCCGAGTGGGCCGGGTACGCGGAAGCGGCCCTGGACGCCGCCCCGGAGAGCCCGGCCGCGGTCGAGCCGGCCGCGGACGGTGTGGGTCCCGAGGTCTTCGCCACCGTCGTACGGCCGTTCGTCACCCCGGCCGCGGACCGCCTCGCCGGTCTCCTGCCGGGCGTTCCCGTCGCCGAACAGGCGGTGTGGCAGGCGGCGTTCGAGCGGCGGCTGACCGAGCAGCTGGTCCGGCAGGCCGCCCGCACCCTGGTCCACGAACTCTCCCTCGCCCGGCGTGCCCGGCGGCTCGCCGGAGCGGACCCGAGCGAGCGGTTCGCCTCGTTCGTCGCCGCGACCGGCACCCGGCAGGGTCTTTCCGCGCTCGTCGCCGCCTACCCGGTGCTGGCCCGGATGCTCGGCCAGACCGCGCTGGACGCGGCGGACGCGGCGGCGGAGCTGGTGGCGCGGTTCCGGGCCGACCGGGACGACCTGGTCGCCGGCCTGCTCGGCGGGCGCGAGCCCGGTGCGCTGGCCGGGGTCGACCTCGGGCTCGGTGACGCCCACCAGGGCAACCGGGCGGTCGCGATCCTGCGCTTCGCCGACGGGGACCGGGTCGTCTACAAGCCCCGCCCGCTCGGCCAGCACGCCCTGCTCGACGACCTGGTGGCCTGGCTCAACGCCAAGGTGCCCGGTCTGGCGCTGCGCTCGCCGCGCAGTGTGCGCCGGCCGGCTTACGGCTGGCTGGAGTTCGTGGAGCACCGCTGGTGCCGGTCGATGGCCGAGACCAACGCCTTCTACCGGCGCCAAGGTGCGCTGCTGGCCATGCTGTACGCGGTGGACGGCGCCGACATGCACTACGAGAACGTCATCGCCTGCGGCGACCAGCCGGTCCTGGTGGACGCCGAGACGCTGCTGCACACCGGGCTGCCGCAGGCCATGACGGCCGGCGCCGACCCGGCAGCGGACGCCCTGCACGCCTCCGTGCACCGCACCTGCCTGCTGCCCCACCTGCTGATCGGCGAGCACGGCGCGCTGGACATCTCCGCGCTCGGCCGGTCCACCGACGGCACCTTCCCGAGCGAGGGCCTGCGCTGGGAGGACAGCGGCAGGGACACGATGCGGGCCGTACGGGCACCGCTGCCCAGCCCCGCCGCGCAGAACCAGCCGCTGCCCGACGGGGCGCCCCTGGAGGCGGCCGACCACCGGGCGGCGCTGCTGGAGGGATTCCGCACCGGCTACGCGGCCCTCGCCGCACACGGTCCCGAACTGCTGGGTCCGGAAGGGCCGTTGGGCATGCATGCCGACAGCCCGGCCCGGCTCATCGTCCGCTCCACCCGCCTGTACGCCACGCTGCTGGAGGAGTCCACGCACCCGTCCCTGCTCGGGGACGCGCTCGCCCGGGAGGGCGTGTTCGCGGTGCTGTGGACCGAGTCCGAGCACGACGAGGCACGCCGGCGGCTCGTCGAGCAGGAGACCGCCGACCTGTGGCGCGGCGACGTACCGCTGTTCGTGCATCGGCCGTCCGGTACCGGGGTCCGGACGGCCGACGGCACCTGGCTGCCGGAGGTGCTGCCCGTGGCGAGCCTGGCCGCGGTCGGTGCGAAGCTCGCCCGGATGGACGAGGTCGACTGCCACGACCAGGAGTGGATCATCTCGGCCACGCTGGCGGCGCGGAGTGCCGGTTCACCCCTGGCGCGGCGGTCCGAACTCGCCCTCGCTCCGGTCCCGGAGGTCGTGCCCGACACCTCGCGGCTGCTGGCCGCCGTGTGCGGGATCGCCGACGAGATCGCCGCCCGCGCGATACACGGCGGCGGCCGCACCAACTGGCTGGGCCTGGAGCAGGTCTCGGGACCGCACTGGGCCGTGCTGCCGATGGGCGCCGGGCTGGGACAGGGCTACTGCGGCGTGGCGTTGTTCCTGGCCCAGACGGACGCGCTGACCGGGGCCGGGCGGTACGCCGCGCTGGCGCGGGAGGCGGTCCTGCCGCTGCCCGCCCTGATGAAGGCGCTGGCCGCCGACCCCGAGCTGAGCGCGGCGGCCGGCCCCGGCGCCTACGACGGGCTGGCCGGCATCGTCTACGCGCTGCCGAGGCTGTCGGCGCTGCTCGGAGAGGATCTGACGGGGTGCCTGCCCGACGCGCTCACCGCGCTCGGGCACGCGGTGGCCGCCTGCGCCGACCCGGGGCTGGCCGCCGGCACGGCCGGGGCGCTGGCCGCCGCCGTCGCCGTACACGAAGCGACGGGGTCGCCCGAGGCCCTGCGGCTGGCGGACACCGTGGCGGACCTGCTGCTGGTGACGGCCTGCGGGCCGGACCGGACCGTCGGCGAAACCGGGGCCGCGGATCACGGCGCGAGTGCCGCCGACGCGAGCGCGGCCCCGGTCCGCGGCCCGGGTTTCGCCGACGGGGCGGCCGGGATCGGCTGGGCGCTGCGGCGCTACGCCGGCCGTCGCCCGGAGCGCGCCGCCGCGCACGCGGACGCCGCCGACGCCCTGCTGCGCGCCGCGGTCCGGGACGTGCCGGCCGCGCACGCGGACCCTTCCTGGATCTCCGGGTCCGCCGGTGTGGCGGCGGCCGCCGCGCTGCCCGCCGCCGGCGCGCTGCCGGCCGGACTCGCGGCCGGACTGGCGGACGTCGAGGTCGGCCCCGGTCTGAGTCTCGGGCAGGGCACCCTCGGCACGCTGGAGGCCCTGGCCGTGCTCGCCCGGCGCGGCGACGCGACCGCCGCCGCGACGCTGAGCCGGCGTACCGGACAGGTGCTCGCGCTCGTCGAGGCGCAGAGCCACCGCTGCGCCACCCCCGACCACGTTCCCTCCCCCGGGCTGCTGACCGGACTGTCCGGCATCGGCTACGGACTGCTCCGCCTGGCCCACCCCGAAACCGTCCCGTCCGTCCTGCTCCTGGGACAGCCGGGTCACTGATCGCACCGCTCACGCTCCTCCGCTCCTCTGCACCACGGCACCACGGCACCACGGCACCACCGCCACCTCCCACCGTGCTCGACCGCACGAACGCCAGAAGGGGACCTCACCGTCATGGACAAGCACCTCGCCTCCACCGCCGCCGACGTCACCGAGACCGCCGCCGACGAGCAGGACGCCGCGGGCGGGATCACGCTCAAGGGCCGCAACCGCGCCTGCGCCCGCGCCCGCGTCCTCGCCGGCATGGTGCTCACCAGCGGCATCGTCATCACCCTCAGCACGCTCGACACCTCGGTCTCCGCACCCCAGTGACACACCGTCAGTCCTGACGCGGACGATGGCGCGGGCCCGCCTGGCGGGCCCGCGCCGCCGTGTCGGCACGGGGCTGAAGCGGCGGTGGCGGCGATCGGCTGAAGCGGCGGCAGCCGCGGACCGTTCGGGGGCCTTGCGATCTGCCGCGGGGCCCGGTGTTCCGATTACTATCTGCGCTCATGCGTTCCCATGCGCCTTCCCTGGTCGGACGGGGCTCCCAACTGGCCCTGCTCGAACGTGCCCTGGCCGATGCGCGACAGGGCCGCGGCGGTGTCGTCTTCCTGATGGGAGAAGCGGGCGTCGGCAAGTCGCGGGTCGCCGCGGAGGCCGTCGGGGAGGCGCTGGGCGCCGGGATGCGGGTGCTGCGGGGCCGCAGCAGCACCACGGGTCCGGCCGTACCGTTCCGGCCGCTGACCGAAGCCCTGATGTCGCTGTTCCGCGGCGGCGAACCCATGGACGACCTCGCCCTCGGCCCCTACCGGCCGGTTCTGGGGCGGCTGATCCCCGAGTGGAACACCGGGGAACGGGACAGCAGTTCCATGGTGATCCTGGGCGAGGCGGTGCTGCGTCTGCTCATCGCCGCCGGGCGCGGGCAGGGCCAGTTGCTGCTGCTGGAGGATCTGCACGACGCCGACCCGGAAACGCTCGGCGTCCTCGAATACCTGGTGGACAACCTCGAGTACACGCCCGTACTGCTGCTGGCCACGGTCCGGACGGATTTCAGCGACGCCCTCGACCTCGCGCAGTCCGCCCGCCGGCGCGGCGCCGCCACCCTGGTGGAACTGCCGCCGCTGACCCGCCCCCAGGCGTACGAGATGATAGCGGCCCAGCTCGGTGCCGACGGCCCGGACGAGGTGCCCGCGGCGGTGCTGGAGCGGCTGTGGGAGGACAGTTCGGGAAGCCCGTACCTGATCGAGGAACTGCTGCAGTCGATGATCGGGGCCGGCACGCTGGTGCAGGGCCCGGAGGGCTGGCGGGCCGTCGGCGACCTCCGCAGTGACGTTTCGTCCACGCTGGCGCGCGGCATACTGCGCCGTATCGACCGGCTGGGCGCGCAGGGCCTGACCCTGCTGTCGGCCGCCGCCGTGCTCGGCCGGCGCTTCCCGCTCACGGTGCTGCAGCGCATGACCGGCGTCGACGACCGGGCCCTGCTCAGCCATCTGCACGCGGGTGTGGCCGCGCGGCTGGTGGTTCCCGACGAACCGGCCCCCGACTGGTACTCCTTCCGGCATTCGCTCACCGTGGAGGCCCTCTTCACGCAGATGACCCCGACCCGGCGCGCGGAGCTGGCCCGGCGGGGCGCGGAGGCGATCGAGGAACTGCACCCCGGTCTGACCGGCGACTGGTGCACGCTGGCCGCCGGGCTGCGCGGCGAGGCCGGCGACAAGGTGCAGGCCGGCCTGCTGTTCGCGGACGCCGGCGGGCGGGCGCTGGCGGCGGGGGCGCTCGGCTCCGCCGTGACCCTGCTCGGCCGGGCCGAGCGCCTGCTGGCCGACGCGGGCGACCCGCAGGCGCGGGCCGCGGTGCTGGAGAACCTGCTGCCGGCCCTGGCCGAGGCCGGCGACTTCGCCCGCGCCTTCGACCTGGCCGAGGACCTGCACGCGCTGGACGGCTCCGGGCTGAGCCCCGTCCGCCTGGCCACGCTGCACACCCGGCTGGCCAAGGTCGCCCACACCGCGGGCCGGTGGAGCGACGGCAACCGGCAGACAGCCCGCGCCCGCGAGGTGCTGGCGGCCGCCCCGGACGAGCCGGCCACCGCGGCCGTCGACGTCACGGCCGCCTACCTGGCCCTCGACACGCCCGGCCCCGACCGCACCCAGCACGCCGAGAAACTCGCCCGGTCCGCCGCCGACACCGCCGAACGGTACGGGCTGCCCGTCGTCGCCTGCCAGGCACTGGAACTCCTCGCGACCGTGGCCCGCAAGCGGGACCCGGAGGAGTCGGAGGCGATGCTCGAACAGGCCCTGGCCACGGCGGAACGCCATCGCCTTCCCCTGCAGCGCATGTACGCGGCCACCCGGCTCGGCGGCAACGCCTGGCTCGCCGACGGCGACGCCTCGGGGCTGCTGGCGGCCCGGGAGGAGGCGCTGCGGCTCGGCTCGGTGAACATCGTCCACACCGTGGACGGCATCCTCGTCCTCGACGCGGTGCTGCGCGGCGACTACGACACCGCCCGGTCCGCCGCCGCCGAGTGCCTGGCCGTCGTACGTCGGCTGCGCCTCGCGCCCGCCGTGCGGTACGTCCTGATGGCACAGGCCGTCCTGGAGGCCCACCACGGCGACCGGGCCGCGATGGAGCGGGCGCTGGCGGCGTTCGCGGAGTGGGACGGCGCCGGTTCGCAGGAGGAACCGCTCAGCCGCGGTCTGGCCCGCGTCTTCTGCGCGCTGCTGGAGGAGGACCGCGAACTCGCCCGCGAGGAGGTCCGGCAGGTGCTGGAGATCGAGGCGGGCAACCCCTCCACCTACCACCTCAGCGGCACCCACGGCCTGGGACTGCTGCTGGACGTGCTCGCCGGGGACGCGGACCGGGCCCGGCACGAGGAGATCACCGACACCGCGGTCGCCCGGATGCGCTGGAACCGCCAGTTCGTGCTGCTCGCCGACGCCGTCCTGCTGGGCCGCGAGGGCGCGGGCGAGCGGGCGGCGGCGACGGTGGAGTCGGCGCTGACGGTGGCCGAGCCGTATCCGCTGGCCCGGCACCTCGGACTGCGGCTGATCGCGGACGCGGCGCACCAGGACGGCTGGGGCGATCCGGTGGGCTGGCTGCGGCGGGCGGAGCACTACTTCCACGACCGGGACGTGCAGGCCGTCACGGGCGCCTGCCGGGCCGGGCTGCGCCGGCTCGGCGCCTCCGTCCACCAGCACCGCACCGGCACCAGCGGCATCCCCGACCAACTGCGCGCCCAGGGCGTCACCGTGCGGGAGTTCGAGGTGTTCCGGCTGCTCGCGGAGCGGCTGACCAACAAGGACATCGCCGACCGGCTGTTCATCTCACCGCGCACGGCGGAGAAGCACATCGCGAGCCTGATCACGAAGACGGGCGCCGCCAACCGCACGGACCTGTGCGCCCGCTCCGCCGCGTTGCGCGACACCTGAGCGTGAGCGCTCCGCCGGCGGTGCCGCCGAGCGCTCCGCAAGGAATGCCGCGCCATGCCATCGGTCGTCTGCCGCAGAGTCGTGGCCGGTCGCGCAGTTCCCCGCGCCCCTTCAGGGCGGCTCTGTCCTCACCGGACATGTGGCAGCGGCGCCGCACCGACCGCGCTCAGGGGCGCTTCGCGGCGGTCCTGTCCGTGAACATACCTGATCACCGGGTTCCAGAGCGAATCTTGGGCGGGCAACTGGTTTGCCCTGCAAGGTAGTTCACGACAGACCGCCGGGGACGGCGGAGCGCCCGGCAGCAAGGAGAACAACATGGACAAGGTATGGCTGGTCACCGGGGCGAGCAGCGGGTTCGGCCGGGCGATAACCGAGGCGGCGGTGGCCGCGGGTGACCTCGTGGTCGCCGCCGCCCGCCGCACCGCGCTGCTCGACGAGCTGGTCGCCGCACACCCGGGCCAGGTCGAGGCACTGCCGCTGGACGTCACCGACATCGCGGGCGCCCAGGCCGCGGTCGACGGCGTGGCAGCCCGGCACGGCCGGATCGATGTCCTGGTCAACAACGCCGGGCGGGGCATGGTGGGGGCGGTCGAGGAGACCACCGACGCGGACCTGCGGGACCTGATGGACCTGCACTTCTTCGGCCCCGCCGCGCTCACCCGGGCCGCGCTGCCGCACATGCGCCGCCAGCGCTCGGGCGCCATCGTGCAGCTCAGCAGCATGGGTGGACGGCTCGCCTTCGCCGGAGTCGGCGCCTACTGCGCCGGCAAGTTCGCCCTGGAGGGGCTCTCCGAGGCCCTGGCCGCGGAGGTCGCCCCGCACGGCATCCGGGTGCTGATCGTCGAGCCCGGCGCGTTCCGTACCGGCTTCGCCGACGCCGCGGCGCTGCGGCCCCCCGCGGCCATGGACGCCTACCAGGACACCGTGGGCCCGCTCCTTTCCGCGCTGCCGGGCGGAAGCGGCCGGGAACCCGGGGACCCGGCCAAGGCCGCGGCCGCCGTGCTCACCGCTCTGGAGGCCGACGAACCGCCGCTGCGGCTGCCGCTCGGCAACGACGCCGCCGACGTGATCACCGGCCACCTCGACCGTGCCCGTACCGAACTCGGCACCTGGGAGAAGCTCGCCCGCTCCACCGACTTCGACGACTGACAACTGACGACTGACAACGGTGCGGAGCGGGCTCCGGCGGGTGCCGGGGCCCGCTCCGCGCACCGCCTGACCTGGAGCAGGTCGGGCGAAGTCCGCTGCGGTCGGGCAGCGCCCCGAAGGGGCGCGGGAAACTGCGCGACCGGCCACGACGGCGCCGCAGCCGACCGACGGCACAACACGGCACCCCGGGCACGACCGGCGGAGCGTCAGCGCATCTCGCGCACCGGGCGGGAGGCGAGGACCGCGAGGCCGGTGAGGGCGAGGACCGCGGCCACCGCTCCGAACAGGGCGAGGGCGCCGACGCGGGCCAGCGCGCCGCACACGATCAGGGACAGCGGGGCGGCGGCGTAGCCGAGGACCATGTCGACCGACACGACCCGGCTGAGCACGTCCTGGGGGATGTTCCGCTGGATCCAGCTGAGCCCGAACACGCCCTGGAACCCGATGGCGAAGCCCATGGCGAGCACCGTCGCCACGACGGCCGGGGTGCTGTGGACCAGGCCGAGCACGGCCATGCCGGCGGCCAGCCAGCCGGCCAGGGCGGCCACCAGCAGGCCGACCCGGGGCCGCCCGCCGAGGGCGCCGCCCGCCAGCGTGCCGAGCATGGCGCCGCCGGCGAGGGAGCCGTTCAGCACGCCCAGCGTGGTGGAGCCGCCGCGCAGCACCTGGTCGGCGAGGGTGGCGAAACCGACCGTGAAGGGCCCGGCGTAACAGAAGTTGACGGCGGTGTCGAGGGCGACGACGGTGCGGAGCCGGGGGTCGCGCAGGGTGAAGGTCACGCCCTCGCGGATCCGGGCGGCCAGGGACGCCTGCGGTTGCGGCGCGGCGGCCTTCTCACCGCGGTCCGGCCGGGGCCGGGTGCGGATGCCCGCCACGCACCAGCCGCACAGGGCGAAGCAGACGGCGTCGACGAGGAACGCCACCGGTGCCTGGGTCATGGCGATGACCAGGCCGCCGACGGCCGGTCCGACGACGGCCGCGGTCCTCGACCCGGCGCCCAGCAGCGCGTTGGCCGGGGTCAGCAGGCTCTCGTCCACCACCGAGGGCAGGATGGACACGCGGGCCGGTTGGAAGAAGGCGTCGACGGCGCCGAACGCGGCCGCCGCCGCGCACAGCATCCACACCGTCAGCTGCCCGGTCAGGCCGGCCACGCCGACCCCGGTCATCAGCCCGGCCCGGGTCCAGCTGGAGGCGATCATCAGGGTGCGGGTGGACAGCGAGTCGCCGAGGGTACCGCCGACCAGGGTGAGCAGGGCCCGCGGTACGGCCTGGAAGGCGAGGACGTAGCCGAGGGTGAGGGTCGATCCGGTCAGGCCGAGGGTGATCCAGGAGAAGGCGACGACGCTGAAGCCGTCGCCGAGCAGGGACAACGACTGTCCCAGCCAGAGGAGTTGGAAGGGCCGGTGCCGGGCGGGTGCCCACAGCCGCGGACCGGCTCCGGCGAGGGTGGTGGCCATGGTGTGCCTTTCGTCGTGTCGTCGCGTCGTCGCGTCGTGGTGCGGACGCGTCCGGGTGCCGGTCAGTAGCGGACGGGCAGGGCGGTGAGACTGCGGTTGAGGAGGGAGGGCTGCCAGGCGAGCCGGGCGGGGTCGTCCAGGGTGAGGTCCGGGTGGTCGCGGACCAGGGTTTCGACGGCGGCCACGGCGACCAGCCGGGCCAGTGCGGCGCCGATGCAGAAGTGGGCGCCGAAGCCGAAGCCGAGGTGGGTGGCGCCGGTGCGCCGGACGTCGAACCGGCCGGGGTCGGGGAAGCGGGCCGGGTCGCGGTTGGCGGCGGCCGTGACCAGGAAGATCCGGTCACCGGCGCGCAGCGTGCGGCCGTCGAGTTCGAAGTCGCGGGCGGCGGTGCGGATCGACATCTTCGACGGCCCGTCCAGCCGCAGTGTCTCCTCCACCGCGCCCTGCGCCAGCCGGGGGTCCTCGCGGACGGCCGCGAGGGCGCCGGGGCGGGTGTGCAGGGCCAGGACGGTGTTCGCGATCAGGTTGCTGGTGGTCTCCCCGCCGGCGAACGCCATCTGGGTGAGCATGCCGACGAACTCCTCCTCGGTGACCGACTCGCCCACCCGGCCCTCCCGCAGCACCTGGCTGATCAGGTCGTCGGCGGGTTCGGCGCGGCGCCGGGCGACGAGGCCGGCGAGGTAGTCCTCCAGGCTCACGAGCGCCTGCAGGGAGGCCCGGAACTCGCTCTCCTCCTGCGCCGTGCCGAGGACGAGGTCGGCGACGCGGGCGTTCCAGTACCAGAAGGAGGGGGCGTCGGTGCGCGGGATGCCGAGCCAGCGGGCGAAGACCAGCGCGGGCAGCGGCTTCGCCACGTCGGCCATGAGGTCGCCGTCGCGGCCGGGGAGCGCCTTGCGGGCCAGGACGGCGCGGGTGGCCTTCTCGGTGAAGGTGCGGTAGCGGGCCACCGCCCGCGCGGCGAACGCCTCCTGGAAGACCTGGCGCAGTCTGCGGTGCTGCGGCGGGTCGTTGAACACCATCCAGCGGGACAGGATCCCGAAGGCCCGTTCGGCGTCCTCGCGGGCGCCCTGCGGGACGGCGTCCATCAGGGGCCGTACCCGGTCGGCGGAGACGGCGGGGTCGCGCAGGCAGCGCATCACCTGGTCGTAGCCGCTGACGAGCCATGCGTGGTGCATCGGGCTCCAGTGCACCGGCGCATGCTCACGCAGGGCGTCGAGGTGCCCGTAGGGGTCGGCGACCATGTCCGGCGAGAGCAGGTACCGCTCCACGAAGACGGGGGCCGATGCCGGGCCCGGGGCCGGGATGGAGCCCGGGGCCGGGGCCGAGCCCGAGGCCGAGCCCGGGATGGAGCCCGGGATGGAGCCCGGGGCCGGGGCCGGGACGGAGCCCGAGGCCGAGGCCGGGGTGGGGGTCGGGGTCGGGGTGGGGGTGGGGGCCAGGGTGGTCATCGGGTGGTCTCCGTCTCGAGGGCGGCGACCAGTGCGGCGATGCCGGCCACCCTCGGCTCGGCCATCATCGACATGTGGTCGCCGTCGCTGATGTGCAGGGTGAGCCCGCCGCCGGCCGTCTCGCGCCAGCGTTCGACGTAGGTGTCGTAGTCGACGTCCAGACCGGGCATCGTGCGGCCGCGCGGCAGTCCGGCGGCCTCGCTGCCGACCACGAGGTGGATGTGGCCGGGGTAGGGGCGGACCTCGTAGGCGGCGAGGGCGGCCAGCAGCGAGTGCCACACCTCGATCGGCGCGCCCTCGACCAGGGCCGCCTCGGCGGGGCTCATGCCGGCGCCGAGCAGGGTGGCGGTCAGTTCCGCCGTGGCACGGTCGCGCTGCGGGGACGGCGGCATCCCGCGCAGCCTGTCGCGCAGGCGCTGGGCGGTGCGCAGGTCCTGGGTGACGCCGTTCAGCCGGGCGCGGGCGGCGCTGTTGGGCAGGTACGGCTCGATCAGGACCAGCGGCGCGGTCTGGTGCCCGGCGCGGTGCAGCTGGGTGGCCATCTCCAGGGCGATGTTGGCGCCCATGGACCAGCCGAGCAGGGCGTGCGGGCCCGTGCCCTCCCGTTCGGTGATCTCGGCGACGTAGTTGGCGGCGATGCCGCTCACCGTGCTCGGGTCGATCCCGCCGAGCAGCCCGCGCGCCTGGAAGGCGTGCACGGGCCTGCCGGGCGGCAGGGCGCGGGCGAGCGGCACGAACCAGGCGGCGCTGCCGCCGGTGGGGTGCACGCACCACAGGGGCTCCCCCGTGCCGGGGCGCAGCCGCACCTCGGAGGTGACGGCGGCGGGCAGCCCCTCCCCCGCGGTCCGGGTGGCGTGCGCGGCGAGCTGGGCGATGGTCGGGTGCTCGATCAGGTCGCCGACGGAGACCGCGAGCCCGCGCCCGGCGGCCATCAGGGAGACCCGGACGGTGGACAGCGAGCTGCCGCCGATGCGGAAGAAGTCGTCGTGGACGCCGATGCGGGACAGTCCGAGCACCTCGCGCCAGATCTCGGCGAGGATCTTCTCCGCCGGGGTGGCCGGGGCCACGTACTCGGCGTCGCGCCGGTCGAGTTCGGCCGGCGGGAGCGGCAGGGCCCGCTTGTCGATCTTGCCGCTGCGGTTGACCGGCATCTCGTCGAGGACGACGAACCGGGCGGGCAGCATGTAGGCGGGCAGCGAGGACCGCAGCGCGCGGCGCAGTTCCTCGGGGGCGGGCCGCTCCGGGCCGTGTACGACGAGGTAGGCGACCAGGGCCGGTTCGCCGGGCAGGTCGGTGCGGTGCAGGACGACGGCCTGGCGGACCTCCGGCAGCTGCCGCAGCGCGTGCTCGATCTCGCCGAGTTCGATGCGGAAGCCGCGCAGCTTCACCTGCGAGTCGCGGCGCCCGAGCCACTCCACCGAGCCGTCGGGCCGGTGGGTGCCGAGGTCGCCGGTGCGGCACAGCCGTTCGCCGGGCGCGCCGTAGGGGTCGGGGACGTAGGTGGCGGCGGTGAGCGCGGGCCGGCCGAGGTAGCCGCGGCCCACGGCCTGCCCGCCCAGGTAGATCTCACCGGGTACGCCGACCGGGACCGGCTGGAGGTCGTCGTCCAGGACGTGGATGCGGGTGTTGCGGATGGGCGTGCCGATGGGCGGGGTGCCCTGGCCGGGGCTGAGTTCGGCGGCGACGGACCACACGGAGGTCTCGGTCAGGCCGTAGACGTTGTGGAAGCGCCGGCCGCGGGCCCATACGTCGGCCAGTTCGGCCGGGCACGCCTCACCGGCCACCTGGAGCACCCGCAGTTCGGGGAAGTCGTCGTCGCCGAGCACGGCGAGGGCGCTGGGCGGCAGCATGGCGCAGGTGACGTGCGCCTCGCGCAGGGTGCGGGCCAGGTCGGGGCCGGGGCGCAGCTCCTCCTTGGGCGCGGTGACCAGCCGGCCGCCGTTGGCCAGGGACCAGGTCAGTTCCAGGATCGAGGCGTCGAAGCCGAAGGAGGCGAACTGCAGCACCCGGTCCTCGGGGGTGGGGCGCACCAGGTCGCGCTGGCCCTCGATCATGTTGGACAGGCCCCGGTGCGGTATCGCGACGCCCTTGGGGGTGCCGGTGGAGCCGGAGGTGTAGATGATGTAGGCGAGGGTGTCGGCGTCGGGCTCCGCGCCGGAGGCGTCCGGCTCCGCGCCGGAGGCGCCCGGCTCCGCGCCGGGGACCGGGTCCACCGGCTGCGCGGGGGCGTCCAGGTGGATCACGGGTCCGCCGAAGGGCACGGTCCCGTCGAGCGCCCGCTGGGTCAGCAGCACCCGCATTCCGCTGTCCTCGGCCATGAACGCCAGCCGCTCGGTGGGGTGTTGCGGGTCCAGCGGCAGGAAGGCGCCACCTGAGCGGAGCACGCCGAGAGCAGCGCGCACCAGGTCGGGGCCGCGTTCGACGCAGATGCCGACCACCGTCTCCGGGCCCACCCCGAGCCGCCGCAGCCGGCGCGCCAACTGCCCAGCCTGCTCGTGCAGTTCGCCGTAGGTCAGCGGCTGACCCCGGTGCTCGACGGCGACCGCGTGCGGGGTCCGGGCGGCGTGGCCGGCGACGTGCTGGTGGAACAGCAGCGGGGAGGAGGGGAGTTCCGGTCCGCGCGCCCACACGTCGAGGGCGGTGGCACGGGCGGCGCCGGTGAGCGCGGGCCGGGTGACCCGGGCCTGCGGCTCGGCCACCATGGCCGCGAGCTGGGCGCAGTACACGTCGGCCAGTTGCTCGGCGGTGGCGGGTGCGACGAACGCGGGATCGGCGTCCAGGGTGAAGGCGTTGACGCTCGCGTTCACCAGCAGCGGGAACATGGTGCGGGCGATCTCCAGGGAGTCGTCCCAGGAGTCGTGCGAAAGCCGGTGGAAGTTGACGTAGTTGAACACCGCGTCGGTCAGACTGGGCTCGGTGGGCCGCAGTTGGGCGATGCGGACGAGCGGCACCCTGCGGTGCGGGAGCATCTCCTGCTCGGCGGCGAAGACGTCCCGCAGGTAGGCGAGCCAGTCGGCGCGCGGGCGGGGCACGCCGAACGGCACGGTGTTCAGGAACAGTCCGCGCATCCGGTCGGCGCCGGGCACCTCGGGCCGGCCGTTGGTGACCAGGCCGATGCTGTGGCCGGAGACGCTGTCGTCGCGGTCGGCGAACAGGCTCATGGTGTGGTGGAAGGCCGTGATCAGCACGGTACGGCGGGGCACGCCGGCCTTCCTGGCCAGCGCGCCGATGCCCTCGGCGAGGTGGGCGTAGGAGCGGCGGACCTCGTGCACGGGCGGCCGTCCGTCGGACTCGCCCGCGGGGCGCCGGCGGAAGGTCACCGGGCGCAGCTCGGCGAGCCGTTCGCGCCAGTAGTCCAGGGACTCCTCGCTGCCGAGGGCCGCGCGTTCCAGGGCGACGTACTCGGCGAAGGCCGGGGCCTCGGGCGGCCGGGGGGCGGTGCGGTGGGCGACGGCCTCGCGGTGCAGGGCGAGCAGGTCGGCGACGAGGGAGGTCAGGCTCCAGCCGTCCAGCACGACGTGGCAGTCGGTGAGGACGAGCCGCAGGTCGTGGTCGGTGATGTGGTGCAGGTGGATGCGGACCAGGGGCGCGGCGGCGAGGTCGAAGCGGCGCTCGAACTCCTCGTCGACGAACCGGCGCAGCCGTGCCCGCTGTTCCTCGCGGTCCAGTCCGCGCAGGTCGGTGTAGCCGACGGGCAGGTGGGCGGTGCGGTGGACGAGCTGGAGGGGTTCGCGGTAGGTGACGAGGTCGACCGAGGTGCGCAGGATGGGGTGTCCGGCGACCACCGCGTCCACGGCGGCCTGGAAGGCGTCGAGGTCGAAGCCCTCGGGCACGGTGATCTTCAGGTCGGTGACGTTGTGGTAGGCGCCGCGGCGGGGGTCGGCGAGCATCTCGTGCAGCATGCCCGCCTGGAGCATGGTGAGCGGGTAGGCGTCCGCGAGCCCGTCGGGCAGCCGGCCGGCGTCGGCGGGGTCGAGCTGGGAGAAGGGTTCGACCGGTTCCGGGGCGTCGGCCGCGTCGGTGACGAGTGCGGCCAGGTCGGCCAGGGTGCGGGCGCGGAAGACGTCGGCGACGGTGAAGCCGAGCCCGGCCAGACGGCCGAGGCCGACCAGGCGCAGGGCCAGGATGGAGTCGCCGCCCAGGTCGAAGAAGTTGTCGGTGCGGCTGACGTGTTCGGCCCCGAGCACCTGGCCCCACACCCCGGCCAGCGCCTGCTCCACCGGCCCCTCGGGCGGGACGTGCGTGCGCCGCTGCGTGGCGGCGGGTGCGACGGCGGTGAGCGCGGCCCGGTCCACCTTGCCGTTGGCGGTCAGCGGCAGCCGCTCGTGGCGGACGAACAGGGCCGGGACCATGTAGTCGGGCAGGGTCAGCCTGAGGCCCGCGCGCAGGGCGGGCGGGTCGAGCGGGCGGCCCTCGGGGGTGACGACGTGGGCGACCAGGCGGGCGGTGCCGCCGTCGCGGCGGGCCACCACGGCCACGTCGGCGACGCCGGGCAGGGCGCGCAGGGCGGTCTCGATCTCGCCGGGTTCGATGCGGTAGCCGCGGATCTTCACCTGGTGGTCGGCGCGGCCGACGTAGGCCAGCTGACCGTCGGGCAGCACCCGGACCAGGTCGCCGGTGCGGTACATGCGGGCGCCGGGCGCGCCGAAGGGGTCGTCCAGGAAGCGTTCGGCGGTCAGTTCGGGGCGGTTGCGGTAGCCGCGGGCCACGCCGCCGCCGGCGACGTACAGCTCGCCCACGCTGCCGTGCGGCACGAGCCGGCCCCAGGGGTCGAGGACGTAGCCGTGCTGTCCGGCGAGCGGCCGGCCGATGGGTGAGCGGACCGTCCCGTGGACGTCCTCCTCGGTGATGGTGCGGATGGTGACGTGCACGGTGGTCTCGGTGATGCCGTACATGTTCACCAGGGCGGGCCGGGGCCCGGGGGCGGTGAACCAGTCGCGGTAGTCGCGGACGTCGAAGGCGTCGCCGCCGAAGACGACCGTGCGCAGCGCGAGGTCCGGGAAGGAGGCGCCGGCGTCGGCGAGATGGGCGCGCAGGCCCTTGAAGGCGGCCGGGGTCTGGTTGAGGACGGTGACCCGCTCCTCGCGCAGCACCCGGTGCACGGCGGCCGGGTCGCGCACCTCGTCGCCGGTGAGGACGACGACGCGTCCGCCGCTGGTGAGCGGCGCCCACAGTTCCCACACGGAGAAGTCGAAGGCGGGTGAGTGCATCAGCGTCCACACGTCGGCGGGCCCGAAGTCGAAGTGCCGGTCGGCGGCGTCGAGCAGCCAGGCCAGGTTGGCGTGGGTGAGTTCGACGCCCTTGGGGCGGCCGGTGGAGCCGGAGGTGTAGATGACGTAGGCGAGGTCGTCGGACCGCGGCAGCCTGTCGTCGCCCGGGTCCGTCGCGTCCGGCACGTCCGGCACGTCCGTCGCGTCCTCCGGCGCGTCGGCCGGCTCGGCGTCGAGGACGACGAGCCGGACGGGCAGGTCCTCCACGGCGGGGCGGGTGGCGGTGTCGGTGACGACCAGGTCGATGCCGGAGTCGGTGACGGTGAAGGCGCGGCGGGCCGGCGGGTGGGAGGGGTCGAGCGGCAGGTAGGCGGCGCCGGCCCGCCACACGGCGAGCAGCGCCACGGCCAGGTCGGGTGTGCGGTCGAGGCAGACGCCGACGAGGGAGCCGGGGGTCACCCCGGCGGCGCGCAGCCGGCGCGCCAGGCCGCTCGCGGCGGCGTCGAGCCCGGCGTACGTCAGGGTGCGTCCCGATCCGCTGACGGCGGCCGCGTGCGGGGTGCGGCGGACGTGCTCGGCGAGCCGGTCCGGGGCGGTGCGCGGGGCGGGCGCGAGGGAGTGGCCGGTGTTCGCGGGCCCGTCGGGTCCGAGCAGGTGGGCGCGTTCGGCCGGGGTGAGGGGGTCGACGGCGCTGAGCGGCAGGTCGGGGGTGGCGCGGAACGCCTCCAGCAGGGCGGCGGTGTGCCGGGCCAGGGCGGCGACGGAGGACTCCTCGAACAGCTCGGGCCGGTACACGAAGACGAGGTCGGTGCGCCCGTCGCCGTCGCGCAGGTCCAGGGTGAGGTCGAACTTGGCGGTGGTGAGGTCGATCCGGTACGGCGTCCCGTCCGCCTCGCCCAGTGCGAGGTCCGCGCCGGTGGCGTCGGTGTGCGTGTAGAGGACCTGGACGAGCGGGTTGCGGGCGAGGTCGCGGTCCGGGCTGAGCGCGTCGACGACCTGCTCGAACGGCAGCGACTGGTGCGAGAACGCCTCCAGCACCCGCTCCCGGGTGCGCGCGAGCAGCGTGGCCGGGGTCGGGTCGTCGGAGAAGTCGCCGCGCAGCACGAGGGTGTTGACGAAGAATCCGACGAGCTGCTCGGTCTCGGCCCGCTCCCGGTTGGCGACGACGGTGCCGACGGCGATGTCGCGCTGTCCGCTGTGGAAGGCCAGCGCGGCCTGGAAGGCGGCCAGCACCGTCATGTACGGCGTGGTGCCGGCCTGCCGGCCGAGGGCGTCGAGCGCTTCGGTCAGTTCGGGGGACAGCGTGAGGGTGTGGGTGGCGCCGAGGCTGCCGGGGGTGTCGGGGCGGGGGTGGTCCGTGGGCAGGTCCAGCGGGGTGAGACCGGCCAGCCGGGTGCGCCAGTGCTCCAGCGCCGCGGACTGGTCGCTCTCGCGCTGCCAGAGGGCGTAGTCGGTGTAGTCGAAGGGCAGTTCGGGCAGCCGCGCGCTGCGGCCCCCGGTGCGGGCCCGGTACAGCTCGGTGAGGTCGCGGACGATCAGGCCGAGGGACCACCCGTCGGACACGATGTGGTGCATGGCGAGGACCAGGACGTGGTCGTCGTCGGCGGCGCGGACCAGGGTGGCCCGGAAGGCGGGCTCGCGGGCCAGGTCGAAGCGGCGGGTGGCGGCGGCGTGCACGGCGGCGGCGAGGCGCCGTTCGCGGGCGTCGCCGGCCGGTCCGGTCGCCTCCACCAGGTCCAGGTCCGCCTGGCCGGCGGGCAGGACGCGCTGGTACGGGATGCCCTCGTGCTCGGGGAAGACGACCCGCAGCTGCTCGTGCCGGGCGACCAGGTCGGCGACGGCGGCGCGCAGGGCAGGGACGTCCAGCGGGCCGGTGAACCGCCAGGCGGCGGGCAGCAGGTAGGTGTGGGCGCCGGGGTCGAGCCGGTCGAGGAAGTACAGGCGCTGCTGGGCCGCGGACAGCGGGATCCGGTCCGGGCGGGGACGGACCCGGCGGGGCCCGTCGTCCCGTACGGCGCCGTGGCCGCGCAGCCGCTGCTCCAGCAGCCGTCGGGCGGCCGGCGACAGGCCGTTCGCCGGGGACGCCGGGGAGGCTGCCGGGGACAGGGGGCCGGGTCGCACGTCGGATGTGGTCATGAGGGCACTCCGATCTCAGAACTGGGGGAATGGGCCGGGGCGGTGGCGCCCTCAGAAGTCGGCGGTGAGCGAAATGTCGATCTCGTCGTCGCTCATCTGGGAGATCAGCTCCAGCAGCCGGCGCTCCACCTCGGCGGCCAGCCGCTCCACGGTGGGGTGCTCGAAGAGGTCGCGGACGGCCAGCGGGCAGTCGAAGGCGGTGCGCAGCCGGGAGGCGACCGCGACCGCCCGCAGGGAGTGGCCGCCCAGCGCGAAGAAGTCGTCGTGGACGCCGACCCGGGGCACGTCGAGCACCTCGCACCACACCTGTGCGACGACCGTCTCGGCGGGGGTGCGCGGCGCCACGAAGGCGTGCGGTGCGCGGGCGGCGGGCTCGGGCAGGGCCGCGGTGTCCAGCTTGCCCTGCACGGTCAGCGGCAGGGCGTCGAGCAGCACGAACGCGGACGGGACCAGGTAGTGCGGCAGGTGCGCCCGGCAGTGCGTGGCCAGGGACTCCTCCGACAGTCCGCTGCCCGCGGCGTACCCCACCAGGGCGGCCTCGCCGTGCAGGGTGCGGACGACGACCGCCGCGCCGGTGACTCCGGGGTGCCGGCGCAGCGCCGCCTCGGCCTCCGCGGGTTCGACGCGGAATCCGCGGATCTTGACCTGGTCGTCGTTGCGGCCGAGGAACTCCAGTTCTCCCGAGGGCAGTCGGCGTACCACGTCGCCGGTGCGGTACAGGCGCCCGCCGGGCCGGCCGAACGGGTCGGGCACGAACCGCTCGGCGGTCAGCGCGGGCCGCCCCAGGTACCCCCGCGCCAACTCCGGCCCGCCGACGAGGAGTTCGCCGGGGACGCCGTCCGGGACTGGCTCACCGAGGGGGTCCACCACGTAGGTGCGGCGGCTGCCCAGGGCGCGGCCGATGGGCACCCGGCCGGGCGGCGCGGCGTGCACGGTGTGGGCGGTCGCGGAGATCACCGCCTCGGTGGGCCCGTAGGTGTTGATCACCGGGACCGAGGGCAGGTGGGCGAACCAGCGCTCCAACGGGTCGGCGGGCAGCGCCTCCCCTCCGGTGACCAGCAGCCGCAGCGAGGTGAGGTGGGGCGCCAGCATGTCCAGGCGGGCGACCAGTTCCGCCCAGTAGGACGGGGTGAGTTCCATGACGGTCACCCGCTCCCGCGCGACGCGGGCGGCGAGTTGCTCGGGGGTCCATATCTCGTCCGGGCGGACGATCACCGTCGCCCCGGTGCTCAGCGCCGGGAGGATCTGCTCCAGGGAGGCGTCGAACGAGGTCGAGGCGAAGGTGAGCACCCGGTCCCGCGCGGTGAGCGCGAACCTCTCGCGGGCGGCGGCCACATGGGCGTCCAGCGCGTGGTGTTCCACGCCGACGGCCTTGGGCAGCCCGGTGGAGCCGGAGGTGAAGATGACGTAGGCGAGGGAGCCGGGGTCGGGGTCGTGTCGGGGCCCGTCGGGGTCCGGCCGGACGTCGCGGACGTCGACCGCCGTCGCCCCGAGCGCCGTCACCGCGTCCCGGGTGCGGGCGTCGGACACCACGTGCCGTACTCCGGCCTCCCGGAGCATGTGGCGCAGCCGTTCCTCGGGCAGCCGGGGATCGAGCGGCACGTACACGCCGCCCGCCCGCCACACGGCGAGCATCGCGACCACCGACCACACGCCCCGGCCCACGCACACCCCCACGGCGTCGCCCGCGGCCACGCCCGCGCCGGCGAGCGCCGCGGCGAGCCCGCCGGTCAGGGCGTCCAGGCGAGCGTGGTCGAGGGTGGTGTCCTCGCAGACGACGGCGGTGGCGTCCGCCCGGCCCGCGACCCGGAACCGGGGTGCGGGCGCGGCGTCCGTCCCGGCCGCGGCCAGCAGCCGGTCGCGCTCGGCCGCCGCGAGCAGCGGTGCCTCGTCGACGCGGATCGCGGGATCGGCGAGGAAGGCCTCCAGCAGCCGGCCGACGTGGTGGGCGAACCGGGTGGCGGTGGCCGGGTCGAACAGGTCGGCGGCGTACTCGACGTTGAGCGCGAACCGGTCCGGGCGGACCACGAAGGTCGCGGTCAGGTCGAACTTGGCCGAGCCCCAGGGCAGCGTGAAGTCGGTCGCGTCGAGTCCCGGCAGGCCGGAGCCGCCCGTGGAGGCGTCCTGGACATCCACCATGACCTGGAACAGGGGGTTGCGGGACAGGTCGCGTTCCGGGCGCAGCCGTTCCACCACCCGTTCGAAGGGCACCTCCTGGTGGTCGAAGGCGCCCAGGACGACCTCCCGCACCCGGTCCACCAGGCCGGCGAACGTCGGCCGCCCGGACAGGTCCGTGCGCAGCACGACGGTGTTGACGAAGAAGCCGACGAGCGGCTCCAGTTCGAGCCGGCCGCGGCCGGCGACGGGCGTGCCGACGGATACGTCCGCCTGCCCGGTCCAGCGGGCGAGCACCGCCTGGGCGACCGCCAGCAGCACCATGAAGCGGCTGGCGCCGCGTGCCCGGGCGAGCGCGTCCACGCGCTCCACCAGGTGGGCGGGCAGGTCCACCTCGACGGCGCCGCCCCGGCCGGTGAACACCGCCGGGCGGGGCCGGTCGGTGGGCAGATCGAGGGCGGGTGCGCCGTCCAGCGTGCTTTCCCAGTAGGCCAGTTGGGGTTCCAGGCCGCCGCTGTCGGCGCGCTCGCGCTGCCAGGCGGCGAAGTCGGCGTACTGGACGGGCAGCGGCGGCAGCTGTGCGCCGCGGCCGGTGCGGCGGGCCGCGTAGTGCCGGGCGAGTTCGTCCAGCAGGACGCCCTTGGACCAGCCGTCGGTGACGGCATGGTGCAGGGCGAGCAGGACGACGTGGTCGTCGTCGGCCAGCTCCCACACTCCGGCCCGCAGCAGGGGCGGCCGGGCGAGGTCGAAGCGGCGGGTGGCGAGCGCCGCGGCGGCCCGGCGCACCGCCTCCAGGCGGGACGGCTCGTCCGGGCCGGCGGGAGCCGGCTCCCAGTGGAGCGGGACGCCCACCGGGTCGCACACCTGCTGCACGGGACGCCCGTCGGACTCGACCAGCGCCGTGCGCAGCACCTCGTGCCGGGCCACCAGGTCGTCGAGGGCCTGCTGCCAGGCGGTGCGGTCCAGGCCGCCGCGCACCCGCCAGCAGTACCACAGCAGGTAGGAGTCGCCGCGGTCGGAGGTGCGGTCCAGGAACCACAGGCGTTCCTGGGCGAAGGACAGCGGCAGCGGCCGGTCGCGGTCGACGGGCACCAGCTCGGCCGCCCCGGAGGCGCGCGCGGCGCTCACCCGGGGGGCGAAGCCGCGGACGGTGGGGTTCTCGAACACGGTGCGCAGTTCGATGTCGCGGCCGAGCCGCTGGGCGATCCGGGAGACCGCCATGGTGGCGAGCAGCGAGTGCCCGCCGAGGTCGAAGAAGCTGTCGTCGATGCCGATCCGGTCCAGGCCCAGGACGTCGGCCCACACCTCGGCGACGATCCGCTCCGTCTCGTCGCGCGGCGCGGTGAGCCCGGGGTCGTCGGCGTCGCGGGTGCGGACCGGGTCGGGCAGGGCGTTGCGGTCGAGCTTGCCGGAGACGCCGACCGGCAGCGCGTCCAGGACGACGAAGTCGGAGGGGATGGCGTAGTGCGGCAGCCGGCGCTCGCACCAGGCGCGCAGCTCCGCCCGGTCCGGCGCGCGCGGCGCGTCCGGCGCCGGCACGACGTAGCCGGTCAGGCTGCGTCCGGTGGCGCGGTCGGGGCGGGCGGCGGCGGCGCCCACGAGCGGGCAGGCGCGCAACACGGTCTCGATCTCGCCGAGTTCGATCCGGAAGCCGCGGATCTTGACCTGGTCGTCGGTGCGGCCCACGAACTCCAGGTCGCCGTCGGCCCGCCAGCGCACCAGGTCGCCGGTGCGGTACAGGCGGGCGCCGGGCGGCCCGTAGGGGTCGGGCAGGAAGCGTTCGGCGGTCAGCGCGGGCCGGTTCAGGTAGCCGCGGGCGACTTCCGTGCCGCCGATGAGGAGTTCGCCGCAGACGCCGACCGGCACGGGTTCGCCGTCGGCGTCGACCACGTACACCCGACGGTCGCCGAGGGGTCTGCCGATGGGCACGCTGTCCTCGGGGGGCTCGTCGGCGTCGTACGTGGTGGCGGTGACGGTGGTCTCGGTCGGGCCGTAGGCGTTGCACACGCGGACCCAGGGGACGGCGGCGCGCCAGGCGGCGAGGGTGTCGGCCGGTACGGCCTCGCCGCCGAGGACGAGCAGTCGCAGGGAGGCGAGGTCCGCGGCCTGCCGGCGGTCCAGCGAGAGCGTCAGCTCCGACCAGTAGGTGGGCGGCACGTTGACGACGGTCACCTCGTGCCGGCGGACGATCTCGGGTACCTGGGTGGGCAGCCAGGGTTCGTCGGGGCGCATGACGACGGTGGCGCCGGTGGTGAGGGCGGGCAGCACCTGGTCGAGGGAGGCGTCGAAGGAGAAGGAGGCGAAGGCGAGCACCCGGTCGGCGGCGGTGATGCCGAGGCGTCGCCGGGCGGCGGCGACGTGGGAGGCGAGCGCCGCGTGCTCGACGCCGACCGCCTTGGGCCGGCCGGTGGATCCGGAGGTGAAGATGACGTGCGCGAGTTCGCGGGGGTCGGGCCGGTGGCGGGGGCCGTCCGCGGTCGGCGCGACGGCGGTGACGTCGACCGTGGCGGGGGCGAGTCCGGCGGCGGTGCCGGCCGTCGCCGGGTCGGTGACCACACAGCCGAGCCGGGCCTCCCGCGCCATGAACTCCAGCCTTTCAGCGGGGAGTTCGGGGTCGAGGGGGACGTATGCCCCGCCCGCCCGCCAGATGCCCTCGATGGCGGCGACCGACCACGGTCCGCGGCGCAGCAGCACGCCCACGGGGCTGCCCGCGGTGACTCCGGCCGCGCGCAGCGCGACGGCGAGTCCGCCGGTCATCGCGTCCAGTCCGGCGTAGGTGACGCTGTCGGCGCCGCAGCGCAGGGCGGTCGCGTCGGGCCGCCCCGAGAAGGCGACCGGCGCCGGCGGCCCGGACGGCCGGTCGGCGGCCCGGTGCCACTCGGGGCGGGGACGGGCCGGCGCCCCGGGTCCGGTGGGCAGGGCGCGGACCAGGTCCTGCACGGGGGCGTGGGGGTCGGCCAGGACGGCCCGCAGCAGCGCCGGGTAGGCGCGGGCGAAGGCGCGCATCGTGCCGGCGTCGAACAGCGCGGTGGCGTACTGCAGGACGGCGGCGATGCTGCCGTCCGTGCGCAGGGTCAGGTCCAGGAAGACGTCCAGCGGGGTCTCGGCGAGCGGCGGCTCGACGAGGGTCACCTCGAGGCCGGGCATCCTTATCGGGCGGATCGGGTTGTTGAGCAGGGTGAACGACGCCTGGGCGAGCGGGTGCCGGGACAG
The DNA here is from genome assembly GCF_040641355.1 of Streptomyces sp. NPDC020996. NCBI lineage: Bacteria > Bacillati > Actinomycetota > Actinomycetes > Kitasatosporales > Streptomycetaceae > Streptomyces > Streptomyces sp. NPDC020996. Next base: position 16,664 of record NZ_JBFADM010000011.1, on the reverse strand, counting down.
GTCGCGGGAGCCGCCGAGTGCGCCGACGACGAGGTCGAAGGGGGCCTCGGCGTGCGCGAGGTCGGCCGGGACCCGGGCGCGCACCCGGTCGAGCAGCGCGGCGAAGCCGGGCCTGCCGGACAGGTCGGTGCGCAGGACGACGGTGTTGACGAGCGGGCCGATCAGCGTGTCGGCGCCGCGCTGGGCGCGGTCGGCGAGCGTGCTGCACACGGCGACGTCGGTACGGCCCGACCAGTGGCCGAGGAGGGCCTGGTAGGCGGTGAGCAGCAGCATGTAGCGGGTGGCGCGCCGGGACCGGGCCAGCGCGTCGACGGCGGCGACCAGGTCGGCGGGCAGGTCGAAGCGGACGACGTCGCCGGAGCCGTCCCAGACGCGGGGGCGTGGCCGGTCGGTGGGCAGGTCGAGCGGACCGAGCCCGGCGAGCCGGTCCCGCCAGTGCGCGAGCAGGCGCTCCAGGCGCTCGCCGGAGAGGCGTTCGGCCTGTGCGCGGGCGAGGTCGGCGTACCGCAGCGCGGGCGGGGCGACCGGTTCGCCGCGGTAGCCTGCGGCGAGTTCGTCCAGCAGGACGCCCCACGACCAGCCGTCCACGGCGATGTGGTGCACCTCGACGAGCAGCAGGTGCTCCTCGGGCGCCACCCGGGCCAGCGTCGCCCGGATCGGGGCCTGCGCGGACAGGTCCACGGGGCGGCCGAGGCAGCGGTCGAACAGGTCGGCCGGGCCGGTCGCCTCGGTGTGTTCGAGGATCACGCCCGCCGGCGGGTCGACGACCGGCACCGGCTCGCCGTCGACGGCGGTGAACCGGGTGCGCAGCACCTCGTGCCGGTCCACGATCCCGGACAGCGACCGCTCCAGCCGGCCCGCGTCCAGGGGGCCGCGCAGCCGCAGCACCAGCGGGAGCATCGATCCGGTGGAGGAGCCCGCCAGCTGGTCCAGGAACCACAGCCGGCGCTGGGCGAAGGATGCCGTGCGGGTGTCCACGTAGTTCGGTGCCCCCTTGGGGGCCGGGCCTGTTGTCACTGTGAGCCTCCCAGCCGAGTCGTGGCAGCAGACTGCCGCCGGCCCGGCGCGGCCCATAGGGAAGAAGACGCAGCACCACCGGCAGACCGGGCTGCCGTTCCGGCCGGGCAGCGCCCGGGATTCGTGCGCCGGCGGCGCGGCCTGCCTACCGCGCGGGCTGCGGTGGGCAGCGGGACCGGCCACGGCACCGCTCCGGTCGTGCCTGCGCCGACCGGGCAGCGGCCGAAGGGGTGAACCGGCAGGCCCACGCCCGGCTCCGGCCAGCCGGTCAGCGCCTGCCGCGCAGCCGGGACGGCTCGGACAGGGTTTGCCCGGTGGTGTGCGCTGACACAGGATCGGGCTGTCGCGGCAGGACGAAAGCGCACGGAACGGACGGGATCGGTGCGATGACTGACAATCCGGACGGCCGGGCTCGTCAGGGTCCCGGTGGTCTTCGCCGGCGGCGCTTGCTCGGTGCCGCGGCGGCGGGCGCCGCCGGGATGACGGCCGCCGTACTGAGCGGCTGCGATCGTGCCGCGCCGAGTGCCCACCCGCCCGGTGCGGCGCGGCGAAGCGTCGCGGCGGAGCCCGGCTGGCAGATCGCGTCGGCCGGTCCGGCCGACGCGGTCCAGGGGTACGCGGACAGGATCAGCGTCCGGCCCGGTGAGGAGTTCGGGTTGTCCGTGTCGACCACCGCACCGAATTTCCGCGTCTCGGCGTTCCGGGTGGGCTGGTACGGCGGTGCGCAGGCCGGGCTGGTCTGGCGGTCCGGCCGGATCAGCGGGCGGATCCAGAGCGGCAGCAAGGTGAGCCGGGACACCCGGACCGTGCGGGCCGGCTGGGAGCGCAGCCTGACGGTCAACACCCAAGGCTGGCCGGAGGGCGCCTACCTGCTGCGGCTGGACGCCGACAGCGGCCACCAGCGCTACGTCCCGCTGATCGTCCGCTCCGCCACGGCCGTGGGCCGGACCCTGCTCGTGCACGCCCCGGCGACGTGGCAGGCGTACAACCGGTGGGGCGGTTACAGCCTCTACGCGGGCGCGGACGGCTCGTACGCCTCCCGGTCACTGGCGGTCAGCTTCGACCGGCCGTACGACGGGACCGGCGCGGAGAAGTTCCTGGTCTACGAGCGGGCGGCGGTGGTCCTGGCCGAGCGGCTGGGCATACCGCTGGCGTACACCACCGGCGTCGACGTCCACCTCGACCCCCGGGTGCTGCGCGGTGCGAGGACGGTGGTGACACTCGGCCACGACGAGTACTGGACGCCGGAGCAGCGCCGGTACGTCACGGCGGCCCGTGACGCGGGCACCAACCTGGCCTTCCTCGGCGCCAACACCTGCTTCCGGCGGATCCGTCTGGAGCCCGGCCCGCGCGGCGACATCCGCACGGTGGTCTGCTACAAGACCGACTACCGCCTCGACCCGTACCTCGAGCGGCACCCGACGATGGCCACCACCGACTTCCGCGCCGGGCCCGGTGCCGACCCGGAGTCCTCGCTGACCGGCGTGATCTACGAGGGCTTCCCCACCGACGCGCCCTACCGGGTGGAGAACGCCGGGCACTGGGTCTTCCGGGGCACCGGGGTGCGGAAGGGCGACCGCTTCGCGCACCTGGTCGGGGTCGAGTACGACCGGGTCGACCCGGGCTTCCCGACTCCGGCACCGATCGAGATCGTGGCCCACTCCCCGCTGGTGTGCAAGGGCCGCCACAGCCACTCGGACTCGGCGTACTACACGGCGCCCAGCGGCGCGGGAGTCTTCGCGACGGGAACGATGCGCTGGGTGGAGGGCCTGATGGCCGGGACCGCCGAGGGCGGCCGCGACCACTCGATGGACACCCGCACCAGGCAGTTCGTCACCAAGGTCACGCAGAACGTGCTGAACGGCTTCGCCACGGGACCGGCCCGCAGGTCCCGGCCCGCCCCGCGCGACAACGTGAGCCGTATCTACGGAAGCTGACCGCCCGGCTCGGTCACGCGCCCAGGCGTCGTTGCCGTCGGCGCCGGTGGCAGGTCCGCTCGGTCCAGATGACGACCGCGATCCGCAACTCCGGGCCCCCAGGTGCGGCTGTCGATGAACGGGAGCATGCAGATCGGCACCTTGATGGTCAGAGCCAGGTCAGGCGCCACAGGCGGAATGCGCCCGTGCCGTCCAACAAGTACTGGCCGCCGCCGACGTCTTCACTGGTGACGACGTACTCCTTCGCCTGCCACAGGGGGATGACCGGGACATCGTGAGCGATTGTCTCTTGCAGCTTTGTCAGGGTGCCGTCGGCCTTCGCCCGGTCGGCGTAGCCTTGGCTCACGGCGATTGTCCGGTCCACGGTCCTGCTGCTGTAACCGGTGTTCATCGTGCCGCCTGTGCCGACGAGCTGGCTGCCGAAGGTGTCCGGGTCGGGGTAGTCGGCGACCCAGCCGACCGCGTAGGCGTCGAGCGTGCCGCCCGCCCAGCGCTTCTGGAACTCGGTCCAGTGGTGACCCTTGAGTTTGACTCTGAACAGGCCGCCGGTCTCGAGCTGCCGTTTGATTTCCGCGGCCTCTTCGGCGGCGGCACCGCGGCCCTCGGCATAGCTGTAGGTGAAGTGCACCGGCAGGGTCACACCGGCCTCGGTGAGCAGTTGACGCGCCTTGCCGATGTCCGGACTGGAATAGCGGTCGAAGAAGGAGGTGGTGTGGCCGATGAGGCCCGCAGGGATGAGTGAGTAGAGCGGGTCGACGGTGCCCCCGTAGAGGGTGGCCGCGAGTCGGGGACGGTCGATCAGCCAGGCCAGGGCTTGCCGGACCCTGAGGTCGTGCAGCGGTTTCCCTTCTCTGACGTTGAGATAGAGGTTGCGGATTTCGGAGCTGGTGGTTTCCGATACGTGTTGTCCGGGGTCGCTGGGATCCAGGTCGGCGAGGGTTTTGGGGGGCAGTTGCCGGGTGGCGACGTCGATCTTGCGGCTCTTCCAGGCGCTGTCGAGGGCGCCGGGAGTGCTGTAGTAGCGCAGTTCGACGGGCCGGCCGGACCCCTTCGCGGCGCCCTTGTAGTGGGCGTTGGGCGACAGCACCACCTTTTCGCCCTTGACGTATGAGCTCAGGGTGTACGGGCCCGTGCCGTCGACCTCGTTACCGGCGCGCAGGGCGTCGTCCGGGTATTTGGTCGAGTCGACGATCGAGCCCGCCCCGGTGGCCACCTTGAAGGGGAACGTGGTGTCCGGGGCGGACAGGTTGAAGGTGACGATGCGTCCTTCGGCCTCTACCGAGGTGAGGGTGTCGAGCAGGGCCGACGGGCCGACGTCGGAGTTGATCTTCTTGACGCGTTCGAAGGAGAACTTCACGTCCTCGGCCGTCATGGGGCGTCCGCTGGGGAAGGTGATCCCGTCGCGCAGTTCGCAGCGGTAGGTGCGCAGGTCCGCGGCGACGAAGGCGCAGCTCTTGGCCGCGTCCGGTACGGGCTCGGCGCCGCCGGTCTCGAGGGTCAGCAGCGTCTGAAAAACGTTGCTGTACAGGGCCAGGGAGCCGGCGTCGTAGCCGCCGGCCGGGTCGAGGGACGTGGCGGCGTCCGTCGTGCCGACCTTGATCACCTTTCCCGGTTGCTCGTCCGACGGCAGCAGTAGCCAGCCTGTTGCTGCGACTCCTGTGAGTGCGAGCAAGCAGGCAAGGATGCGTATACGGGCCGTTCTCATCGGTATTTGTCCTCTCCGGGTCTCAAGTTCACCATCGAAACGGGAGCTCACCGGATTCGCCTCACGGTTTCACCCAGCCCGGATGCGGCCCATTTCTGCAGTGTGGAACTCGTGCCAACAGGTTTCGGTGGACACGGGCGGCGTGGTGATGCGCAGGTTCGGCCACGGGGCCGTCCACGGCTTTAGTGCGGCAGATCGGCAGATGCCGCTGATCTCCGGCCAATGGTTCGACCAGGAATCCGGCGACGGGACACCTGATGCGGCGTCGAGCTCACCGGCCTCCGACACCCGGAGGAGGTCACCGGTGGCATACAGGCCGCAGACGGACACCTTCAAGCCCGGGCAGAGGCCGCGCAGGACGTCCAGCAGTGCCGGGACCACCGGTGCGCTGCGCGCCCTACGCTCCCGGAGTCCCGGATTACGCACAGCATGCGCAGGCGGCGCAGCTCCAGATCCATCAGTACACCTCGCTGTGTGGCGGAAACGGCAAGCGAATTATGTGTGTGCGCCGATTCCTGTGGGGCCCGGTCGCACTCCTTCCGTGAAGTCTTATGCCGGGCCTGATGGTTCTGTTATGACCGGGACTATTGCCATGGCGGGGCCCACGGGCCTTGACCCCTGATCTCGGAGACACGAGACACTGGATCCTGAGGATCTGAGAACGGACATCTCGTGGTCATGGTGAACTGTCCGCCGCGGTTCAAGGCGGACGCGGTCGCGTTGCGCTTTCACGACGCTGAGCCGTGACAGGCGAGCGGGGATATTTCCGGTGCGACGATTCTTACGGCATAAAGGCGGTTGGCGCTTGCGGAGGATCATGGCGACCGGGGCCCGATGGGCGGCCGGCCTACCGGGGCGTCGGCGGCACGGTCCGCGCCCCGTACTGGGGCAGGTGGGAGACCCTGTCCGCAGGCCAGAAGGCGGTGGACCGGTCCCACGCGAAGATCTGCGCTCCTGTCGAGCAGTCCGTCGCCACCCTCAAGTCCTGGCGGCTCCTTCGCAAGCCGCGGTGCTCAACCAGCCCAGCCGGATCACAAACTCGTCCGGGCCGTCCTCACCATTCACCTGGCCGGCTCGGAGTGAGGACGGAAACGCTCACCGGCCGGGCAGCGCGGCCGAGCACTGCCCAGGCCGCCCCTCGTGCAAGCTCAGCGCGGCACAATGCGGGTGCGGACGACAGCCCGAGGAGGGACCTTCGGGGCGCTCCAGCATCCGTGCCATCTGGCCGAGCTCGTCCCCGACCGACGTCACCGCTCACCCGCAAGGTCGAGATCGCCCCTGCTCGTCTCGACCACACCCTGACCGCTCCGGGGACGGCGCCACGGACGGGCGATCGGACCGGACACCGCCCGCCACCACGCCTCCACCGGCAGCTTCCCCGTCGGCTCGAACGGCTCACCCGGCCGCGGGAACGCCACCGCCTGGCCGACCTCCTCGGCCGCGGCCAGCGTCCACTCCCCCGGCTCGGCCCAGGCGTGCGGGGCGAGGTTGAAGGTGCCCCAGTGGATCGGCAGCAGCACCCCGTGCGGGGCGCCGCCCTGGAGGTCCAGGTGGGCCCGCAGGCCCTCCTCGGGCGTCATGTGGATGTCCGGCCAGAACTCGCTGTACGCGCCGACCTGGATCATCGTGACGTCGAACGGGCCGTGCGCGGCGCCGATGTCCCTGAAGCCCTCGAAGTAGCCGGTGTCGCCGCTGTGGTAGATCCGGTGCTCCTCGCCGGCGACGGCCCAGGACGCCCACAGGGTGTGCTGGGTGTTGCGCAGGCCGCGGCCGCAGAAGTGGCGGGCCGGGGTGGCGGTGAGCGTGAGCCCGCCCACCCTCGTCTCCTCGTGCCAGTCCAGCTCGCGCAGCCGGGTCGCGGAGACGCCCCAGTGCTCGAGGTGGGCGCCGACGCCGAGCGGCACGGCGAACAGGGTGTCCGTGCCCGCCAGCGCCTTGATCGTGGGCATGTCCAGGTGGTCGTAGTGGTCGTGCGAGATGACGACGACGTCGACCGGGCCGAGGGCGGCCAGCGGCAACGGCATCGGGTGCAGCCGCCGGGGACCGACGAAGGAGAACGGGGAGCAGCGCGCACCCCACACCGGGTCGAACAGCACCCGTCGGCCGTCGATCTCGGCGAGCACGCCGGAGTGGCCCATCCAGGTCACCCTGAGTCCGGTGGCGGGCGGCGCGGCGATGTCGGCGAGTGTGGTGGGGTGCACCGGGACGGTGCCCCGGGGAGCGCGGCGGGGCCGCTCGTCCCTGTCGAAGAAGACCTTCGCGAAGTCGAGCGTCGAACCGGAGGGCCGGGTGCGCGCGACGCCCCCGGGGTTCTGGAAGACGCCGTCCTTGAAGTGCGGTGATCTGCGGATGCGCGCGAGTCGCTCACCGCTCGGGTCCGCGCCGAAGGCCGCGGGCCGCAGCGCACGGAGCCCGGAGCTCAGGGGACGGGAACCGGACACGGGACCTCCAGGTCGGATCGGAGGCCTTCCATTATGGTCGGCCCCGCCGACAACGCTTTGTTCGCCGGGCCCGGCGGGGGCTTTCCAAGGAAAGACCAAAGATGCGGCGGCGGCCGGTACGGACCGGCCCCCCCCGGCGCTGCCGGCTTCAGTCGGGGGCGGCCGCCGGCTCCACGTCGGCAGGTTCCCG